>CBDTTW010000173.1:0-6576 GCA_965363675.1 uncultured Rhodothermaceae bacterium | reverse complement strand
GGGCGGGGCCGACGGGACCGCCGAGGCGCCCCCGCTCCGCCCCCCGGCCCACGTCTTCCTGCCGCTCGACGCGGCGCTCGGCGTGCCGGGCCTGCCGCAGAGCGGCACCGGGCAGGCCGCTCTGTTCACCGGCCTCAACGCGCCTGCCGAAGCGGGCCGCCACTACGGCCCCTTTCCGCACTCGGCTAACTACGGCGCCCTCGCCCGCGCCAACCTGTTCCGCCGGGTCAACGACCTCGCCCTGCCCCACCCCGAGCCGTGCGCCTTCGCCAACGCCTACCCGCCGCGTTTCTTCGAATACACCGAGCGCACCAACCGCTGGACCGTCACGACGCGCTGCTGCCGCGAGGCGGGCGTGCGCATCCGCACGCTCGACGACTTGCAGCGCGGCGAGGCGCTGCTGGCCGACATCACCGGCAAGGCCCTGGCTTCCCTCGGCGCGCCCGTGCGCACCGAGCAGGCGGCGGGCGCCCTGCTGCACGCGCTCGCGCAGCGCCACCGCTGCACCGTCTTCGAGTACTTCCTTACCGACAAAGCCGGCCACAGCTGCGACCCCGAGCGCGCCGCCGCCGTCCTCGCCTCCGTCGATGCGCTGCTCGGCGGCCTCCTGGAAACGCTCGACCCGGCGCGCGACCTGCTCGTTATCTCCAGCGACCACGGCAACCTGGAGGACCTCACGAGCAAAAGCCACACCCGCTGCCCTGTACCGCTCGTGGCGTACGGCCGGGGCGCCGCCCACTTCACCGCCGCCGCGTCGCTGCTCGACGTGACGCCGGCCCTCGTGTCGGCCCTTGCCGCAGGCGCATGAAAAAGGCCGGACTGCCTTGGGCGGCCCGGCCCTTCTGCAAAAGTGCGCGCCCCTATTTCAGCGCCTGCTCGGCCTCCTGCTCGGTCTGCGCCAGGCGCCCCGAGCGGATCTCCAGCACGAGCCGGTCGGCGTCGTAAATGGCATCCAGCGCCTCGACGATGCCGCGCGAGTCCACGGCCACGGCGCGGGCCGTCACCTCGCGGAACAGGTAGTTGTTCGGCAGGCTCTCGATGTTGCCGTCGAACACGAGCCCTACGACTTCGAGGTTCTTGTTGATAACCGGCGAGCCCGAGTTGCCGCCGATGATGTCGTTGGTCATCACGAAGTTGAACGGCGTCTTGAGTTCGAGTTCGGGCTTGCGCTCCAGCCAGCGCTCCGGCAGCGCCCAGTCGCGCTCGCCCTTGTGGCTGTAGTAGTTGTTGTAAAGCCCGTAGAACGTCGTAAAGGGCGGCGCAAGCGTGCCGTTGTAGGCATAGCCTGCCACGACGCCGTCGGCCAGGCGCAGCGAGAACGAGGCGTCCGGCGGCGCGGTCGTTCCTTCCACGGCGAAGCGCGCCAGCGCCAGTTGCTCGCTCAGGCGGTCCTCACGCGCCCGCAGGTTTTCCTCCTGCTGGTTGATCGTGAAAAACAGCGGCGCCATCGCCTCGATGAGCGGCACGGTCGCGTCGGCGCTGTTGAGGTAGTTCTTGTCGAGCGTCCGACCGAAGCCCGTCGTGTCGGCCAGGGCGGTCTTCGCCACCACGTCGGCGGCGACCTGCTCCGGAGTGCGCCCGCCGAGCAGGCGGCGCACCGTAGCGTCGGAGGCGCCGAGCGAGCGTTCGAGTTGCGCCAGCGTCTGTGCGATCACCTGCTGCTCGACTTCCTTGGGCCAATCCTTCAGCTTCATGGCTTCCTTGCGAACTTCCGCCACCCGCGCCTCCGGCGCGCCCCGCTGCTGGAGGATCGAGTGGATGTAGCCGTAGAGGCCGCGCAGCAAAATGCGCGAGCCGATCTGCGGCGACCCGAAGCCCGCCAGCGCCCCCGACTGCCGGAACGCCGCCGCCTTGGCCGCCTGCAACTCCTGAAGCTGCTCGGGCACGCGCCCGTAGCGCTCGCGCAGCGAGTCCGTGGCGTTGATCGCCGAGAGCACCCGGTTTTCCGCCGCCTGCCGCCGCGCGATCAGGTACGGGTCGCGGAGCCCTTCGAGCTGGCCCGTGTTGGCCTTGATGCTGTTGGAAATGCTGAAGTACTCGTTGCGCAGATCCATCTTCTCGGCCTGCTCCGGGTTGGCCTCGATGAACGCCAGGAGCGCGTCGGCGCGCTCGTGCATCAGGCGCAGCTCCAGCGGAAGCGTATAGTCCCGCTCGAAGGCAAGCTGGCTCACCGTGTTGAGGCGGCTCGTGGAGCCGGGGTTGCCCACCACGAACACCGCCTCGCCGTCGGCGGCGCCGTTCGGGCTGAACTTGAAGTAGTTCGTCGTCTGGAGCGGCTTGCCGTCCGGACCGTAGGCCCGGAAGAAACTCATGTCGAGCGCGTACCGGGGGTAGGTGAAGTTGTCCGGGTCGCCGCCGTAGAAGCCCAGTTGCAGCTCGGGGGCCATCACGAGGCGGATGTCGCTGTAGCGCTTGAACGTGTAGGCCGAGTAGCGCCCGCCGTTGTACAGCTCGATCACCTGCACCTGCAACGTCGAGTCGCGGCCTTTCGCCGCCGCCGTCATGCGGTCCTCGACGGCCTTGATCTTGTCGGCAAGCGCCTGCGCCCGCGCCTCGTCGTCCTTGACCGTGCGCGCGGCGCCCTGCACCTCGGCCGTCACGTCGGTGATGCTCTGAAGCTGATCCACGAACAGATCCTTGACCTTGCGCTCCTCGCCGACCGAGAGCGCCAGGAAGCCCTCTTCGAGCAGCCCTTCACCCTCGGCGCTCACCTCGCTGATGCTTTCGCGCCCGCAGTGGTGGTTCGTCATGATGAGGCCGTTCGGGGAGATGAACGAGGCCGAGCAGTACGTGGCGAACCGGAGCGCGCCCAGCCGCGCCGACTCGAACCACTTCTGATCCGGCTGGAAGCCGTAAGCCTCCGAGAAGTACTGCATCGGCGGGTTGTCGAAGGTCCACATCTTGCCCGCGTCGAAGCGCTGCACCTGCACCGTGTCCAGGGGCGAGGCGGCGGCCGTAGCCTCCGGCATGGCCGGGGCCTTGGGCGCGGAGGGCTCCGCCGACGGCTGCTCGGTCGGCGCCGCCGGCCGCTCCGTCACGACGGCCGTTTCGCCGGGAGCCGCGCACCCCGCCATGCCGGCGACGATGAGGAGGCTCCACAGAAGATTGCGATAATGCATAGAGGTTCCGTTCAGAAAGTAAATGGCCTGCCTCAGGGTTAGCGCACCGCCGTAGCGTCGGCTTCTTTCTCCGTGGGAATCAACTTGCCCGTCCGCAGCTCGATGGCGATGCGGTCGGCCTCATACAGGTCGTCGATGGACTCCAGAATGCCGCGCGCGTCCACGGCCACGGCGCGCATGTTCTCGTCGCGGAAGATGAACGACGAAGGCAGACTCTCGATGTTGCCGTCGAAGACGAGGCCCACGATTTCGAGGTTCTTGTTAACCATCGGCGAGCCCGAGTTGCCGCCGATGATGTCGGCCGTCGCCACCAGGGTGATCGGCGTTTCGAGATCGAACTTGGGCGGCATGCTCAGCCAGCGCTTCGGCAGATCCCAGTCGGGGTTGCCGGCGCCGTGCGAGTAGTAGCGGTCGTAGAGGCCGTAGAACGTCACGTAGGGCGGGGCAAGGGTGCCGTTGTACTCATACCCTTTCACGATGCCGTCGGCCAGGCGCAGCGAGAACGTCGCGTCCGGGGGCGTCTCGGCGCCGTACACCTCGAAGCGGGCGCGCCCGAGGCGGCTCAGCAGCTCGGTCTGCCGGGCGCCGAGCCCTGCGTTTGCGCTCTGCAACGCCATATAGCGCGGCATGAAGGCTTCGGCAAGCGCGTACGCCGGGTCGCCTGCGCCGAGCGAGCCGCCCGTCAGCGCTGCAAGGGCGCGCTCGGAATCGGCCAGCGCCGAGGCGCCGACGATAGCCGCCGCCGCTTGCTGCGGGGTCCGCCCGCCGAGCGCGTTCCTCACCAGCTCGCTCTCGGCGCCCCAGTACTGCCGGAACGCCTCCAGGCGCGCCGCCAGGAAACGCTCGTCGAGGGTGCGGCTCTGGTTCTCGATGCTCTTGAACTGCTCCAGCATCGGCGCGAGCGTCGCCTCGCCGGCGCCGGCCTTCTGCTGCGTCCTGTACTGAAACGCCAGCATGGCCCGGCGCAGCGTCGAGGAAGCGTTGGGCGACATCGGGCTCAGCAGCAGGAAGGCCCCTACGTCCGAGGCCAGCTTGCGCCGCTCCTGCATGAGCTGCCCCAAGTCCTGCTGAAGCGATCCGTACTCGCCCGCGAGGCTTGCGTCGCCCTCTACCGACGCGAAGAACTTGCGCTCGGCGTCGGCGCGGCGCGCCATGAGCGTAGCGTCGTTGAGGCCCTTCACGCGGCCGCGGTACAGCTTCTGGCCGTTCTGCAACCCCATGATCTGCGTCAGCAGTTCATCCGAAGGGTTCTGCTGGTACTCCTCCTGGAGCAGGGCCACCGTGGCGTCGAGCGCGTCGAGCAGGTACTTTTCCTGCACGTCGCGCCGGTATTCGAGCTGGGCGATGGTTTCGAGGCGGTTCGTGGAGCCGGGGTTGCCGATCACGAAAACCAGATCACCCTCCTCGACGCCCTTCTGGCTCCAGCGGAAATAATCCTTCTGCGTGTTGAGCGGCTCGCCTTTGTCGTACACCCGCAGGAACGTCATGTCGAGCGAGTAGCGCGGATACGTAAAGTTGTCCGGGTCGCCGCCGAACTGCCCGAGGTCGAGTTCGGGCACGAGCACCAGGCGCAAATCGTCGTAGCGGCGGAAGGTATAAGCCGAGTAGCGCCCGCCGTAATACAGCGAGATCACCTGCACCACGAAGCCGGCGTCCCGGCCGCCCGCTTCGCCCACCAGCCGGTTGCTGATGGCCGAGAACGTCTCCTGGCGGGCCGCCGCGCGCTCAGCGTCGGTCTCCTTGCCTTCCAGCGCCGCGTTGACCTCGTCGGTCACGTCGGTGATGCGCACGAGCTGGTCCACGAACAAGCCGGGGATGCGGCGCTCGTCGGCCAGCGACTCGGCGTAGAAGCCGTCTTCGAGCAGCTTTTCGCCTTCGCGGGTCACGCCCGGCAGGCTGCCGCGCCCGCAGTGGTGGTTCGTCATCACGAGGCCGTTCGGCGAGACGAACGAGGCGGTGCAGTTGGGCAGGCGGAGCGCCCCAAGGCGGGCGCGCTCGAACCAGGCCGCGTCCGGAGAAAAGTTGTACGTCTCCTTCAGGTAGTCCATCGGCGGCATGTCGAACGTCCACATGCGGCCGTTGTCAAAGCGCCCCGCCGTGGCCGTATCCTGCGCCGCCGAGGCTTGCGCCGGCGCAGAGAGGATCGGGACCGTAGCCGGGATGACGGGGGGCGGCGGCGGAGCCGTCTGCACCGTGTCCGCGCCGGCCGTGGCGTCGGCGCTTTTTTTGGAAGAGGCGCACCCGGAGGACGCCAGAACGAGGGCCAAACAGACCGCTGCGAAGGAATAGGGGAAGTAGCGCTTCATGCTCAATCGCTGAAAATAATGGGACAGCCCGTCTCCGTAGAACGCTCGGGACGGCCATATTGGTATGCCGGGGCGGCGGCGCGCCATAGCGGGTTAAGTTAGCACAAAAGCCGCCGAAAGCCGCATCCCTCCGGCGGCATAAGCGGCCCGCTCAGGCCCCGACGGCCCGGCAAAAAGACGGCGCTTGATCGCAGCGCCCGGCGCCGAGTATATTGCGCGTACCTGCGAGAGTGGCGGAATTGGCAGACGCGCTAGACTTAGGATCTAGTGGGCAAAACCCGTGGGGGTTCGAGTCCCCCCTTTCGCACCGGCGCGGCCGCGCTTCAGGCGTCCGGCGCCACATCGCCCGGGCCGCGCTTGCCCCCCTTGCGCCGCGCGGAGCGCTCCAGCGGCTTGCCGCCGCCGGCCCGGGCGCTCTGCACCAGGTCCTTATACGTCTCCCAATCCATCAGGACCGCGTAGGCCTCGTTGTTTTTTTGGATGAGGACGCTCGTTTTATGCTCCCGGATGTGTTCCAGCAACTCGGATGTATTGGAACGCAACTCCGTGATCGTCGCGATGGCATCTATCCCTTCTGTTGAGTACATGTATCCTCGCCGAACGGCATCTGGTTCGCATCATGAATAGCTACAGGTATTCGTAAGCGGGCGCGCTCCTTTTAGACGCCGGCCGGTACAAATATATCCGCGAGTATGTAGGCAAATTTACCCGCCCCCTATGCTGTATCATCCTTTTTGCGTTTGCGCCCTGCCGAGGTTTGCCGCCGACACCAAGGAGGTATGTTTCTCCGCTTTGCGCGCGCGCTGTCGCCTGCTCGCCGGGGCGCATACCCCCCATGCGGGGCGCTGCGCCCCCCTTGGGCAGGCGCTCCGACGGCCGACCTGCGGACGCCCTGTTGCAGGCATAATTATCGGTTTATTGATCTGCATCCACGCGGCCGCCCAACCCGCTCCCCGAGGGCTGTTCGCCGACCCGGCGCAGCAGCGCCTCGTGGAGGCGGGCCTGCGCCGCGACCAGGCGGCGCTCGTGGCCGCGCTGCGCCATGCCGAGCCGACCGTGCGCGCCCGCGCCGCGTTCGCCCTGGCCTCGGTCGGGGCCGACTCGGCGGGCGCGGCGGCCCTCTATGGGCTGCTCCACGACCCCGACGCCGG
>CBDTTW010000172.1:0-6602 GCA_965363675.1 uncultured Rhodothermaceae bacterium | reverse complement strand
CTAGGGCGGGGGAGCGGCAAAAAGCCCTATTCCGCCAAGGAAAATCGTTTGCGCAATACACGGGGAGTTGGTTATATATAAGGCGACTCCCCTTTGCGCCCATGCCCCCTTGCGCCCGCTCGCCATGCGCCTTCGCTCCCGCCTCCTGTCGCCCGCCGCCCTCTGCCTAAGCCTCGCTGCTCTCTTGGGGCCGCTTTGTGCCACGGCGCAAGAGACCCCCGCCGCCCCCCCGGCGCCGGTTTTTGTCCCCGCGCGCTACGGCGTGCATCCCTTCCGGGGATACCTCGCCGACCGCATCGACGCCTCCATCGAGCGCCGCTTGCTCACCGTGGACCTCGACGCCCTCCTGGCGGCCTACGTCCGCCGCCCCGGCGTGCAGGACTGGGTCGGCGAGCACGTCGGCAAGTTCCTCCACGCCGGCTCCCTCGCTTGGCGTTACGCCGCCGATCCGCGCCTGCGCGAGCGCCTGGACTACGCCGCCGCCAAACTGCTCGCCGCCCAGGAGCCCGACGGCTACCTCGGCGCCTACCTTCCGGATCATCGCTGGACCAGTTGGGACGTCTGGAGCCATAAATACAACCTTATCGGCCTCATCGCCTACCACGAGGCCACCGGCGACGACGCCGCCCTCGCCGGAGCCCGCCGCGCCGCCGATCTGCTCACGCGCACTTTCGGCCCCGGCAAGCGCGACATCATCGCCTCCGGCACGCACGTCGGCATGGCCCCCACCAGCGTGCTCGAACCGATGGCCGTGCTCTACCGCCTCACCGGCGAGCCGCGCTACCTCGAGTTCTGCCGGTACCTCGTGGACGCGTGGGACCAGGAAAACGGCCCGCGCCTCCTTACGAGCCTTCTCACGCACGGCAGCGTCCGCCGAACGGCCAACAACAAAGCCTACGAGATGCTCTCCAACCTCGTCGGCTTGCTCGAACTCTACCGCGTGACCGGCGACCCGCGCTTCCTCGAAGCCCCGCGCCGCGCCTGGGCCGACATCATGGCCCGCCGCCACTACCCGACCGGCACGAGCAGCTTCGCCGAGCACTTCGCCGAAGACCATGTGCTCCCCGTCGGCGGCGGCTGGGACGGCGCCAAGTACATCGCCGGCGGCGAAGGCTGCGTCACGGTCACCTGGGAGCAGCTCAACCTGGGCCTGCTGGAGCTTACCGGCGAAGCCCGCTACGCCGACGAGCTCGAGCGCATCACCTACAACGCCCTCATCGGCGCCCAGTCGCCCCACACCGGCGCAGTCTGTTACTTCTCGCCCATGAACGGCCGCAAACGCTACGGCGAGGTCAACCACGGCATCCTTCCGGACATCTCGTGCTGCGCCTCCAGCATCCCGCGCGGCATCGCTCTCATCCCCGGCTTTACGGCCGGCATGCTCTCCGGCGAGCCTGCCCTGGCGCTCTACGTCGCCGGCGAGCACCCCCTGGAGGTCCGCGCCCCCGACGGCGCGCCCCTGCCCGTCCTCCTCCGCGTCGAGACCCGCTTCCCCGACGAGGGCCTCGTGCGCCTCGCCGTCGCCCCGGCGCGCCCCGCCCGCTTCGGCCTGCGCCTGCGCGTGCCCTCATGGGCCGAGGGCTTCACCGCCGAGGTCGCCGGCGAGCGCTACCCTGGCCGCCGCGGCGAGTGGCTGCGCATCGAGCGCGACTGGAAGCCCGGCGACGCCGTCGAGATCCGGATGGACCTTGCCCCGCGCATCCATGCCTACCCGGACACGGCTTCGGGCGGCGTCTACGTGCAGCGCGGTCCCCAGGTGCTCGCCCTCGACGAGAACGTGCAGGCGTTGCAGCGCCTCCCCGACGGCTGGAGCGGCGCCGCGCTCGTCCGCGTCGAAGGCCGCCGCGCCGGCAAGCCCGTCGCTTACCTCATGACGCCTTTTGCCGACGCCGGCCAAACCAACGCCGACTACGAGTCCGTGCTGCCCGCCTTCGAGGCCCCCGCCGACACGCCCGAAGGCCGCCTTGCCAACTACCGCCTCGCCCTCGAACGCTTCCGCAACGCCTACGGCGGCGCCGTCGAGCTTCCGGACGTGCGCTTCTTCCAGTTCGGCATGGGCGCCCGCGCGAAACTCGTCTACCGCGACGGCCGCCTCACCGACGGCCGCACGCACGCGCTCGTGGCCCGCTGGGACGTCCTCGCCGAAACCATCCTCCCCGACGCCTACACCGTCGTCATGCAAACCCCCGCCGGCGAAGTCCGCCTCGTCGAGGACAGCCTCGCCGTGTGGGTGGAGCAGGGGGCAAGCCGCCGCGCCCTGGACGGGACGCGCAGCCCCTTGCGCCTGCCCTCCTTCGAGGGGCATCCGCATGCCGCCGTGCTGCGCGTGCTCCACCACGAAGTGCTCATCAACATCGTCGGCGGCAAGCCCGTGCCCAACTACTTCGTCTACGACAAGCCCTGGTACCGCGACAGCGCTATGATGGCGATGGTCCTGGAGCACACCGGCAACACCGGCCTCCTGCGCGACTGGATCCTCGGCCTGCGCGACGTGTACGACCGCAACAACGCCGGCGCCGCCGAGGCCGACAACCCCGGCCAGGTGCTTTACCTCATCTCGCTCGTCTCCGACTCTACGCACGCGCTCGTGCCCGCCGTCCGCCGGGCGCTGCGCAGCCACGAGGTGCGCGGCCCCGACGGCCCGTACCTCCTCGGCTCCACCGACTTCGCCGAGCACCCGGTCTACCAGACCCGCTGGGCCAAGTTCGGCCTCGCCAGGCTCGGCATGGCCGACCCCTACGTCGTCCCCCACGGCATAGCCGACAACTACGCCCCGCTCTTCTGGATGGACGGCGTCCGCCTCGTCTCTCCCGCCGGCGAGTGGCGCGCCCCGCTCGACTACCCGTACATCGACTGGGCCGCCGACCACACGCTCGGCCAGCGCCTCGGCCCCATCAGCAACCGCGACTACCCGCTCACCTGGGAGCGCAACGCCAGCCAGGCCCAATACGACCGCCTCGGCCCGCTCGACGCGGCCTACCGCGACGCCCGCCTGAGCGCCCCCCACACCTGGCACGCCGCCGAAGCCTTCCTCTACGTCTACGAAAACCCCTGACGCAGCGCCCCCCTCCGGCCCGTGAAAGGCCCCGGCGCGCGGGGTGCGCCCGAAAACGAGGTGCGCCCGAAAAGCGGCCCGGTCCCCCTCCGCGAAGTCGCGCCGCCGGAACCGTGGAGTCAGGATCTCCAAAAGCGCCCCGGGGGCGCCTACTCCACCACCAGGATCGTGTGCACCTCCACCGGCGGCGCCGCCGCGCGCAGCACCCCGTCGGCCCACGTGAACGGCACGGCCTGCCCGCCCGGCTGCGCCGTCACCGCCTTCGGGCGCGTGGGCGTGCGCAGCGTCACCGTCAGCCCCGTCAGCGGCGCTACGGCGTCGTAGGCGGCTACGTTCGGGTTCGAGGCGTCGCCCCCGGCGTTGATCAGGTGCACGAGCAGCCGCCCGTCCTTCCGGCTCAGCGCCGCGTGCACCGGCCCCGGCCCTTCCACCCCCAGCGCCGGCTCCGGGAACAGCCTCCGCGCCGCCGCCGCCACGAAGTCGCGGTGCACCGGCGACTTGCCCACCAGGTAATACGCCCCCAGATCGGTGTAGATGCCCCCGATGCGCCCCTTGCCCAGCGTCCGCACCGTCGCCGCAATCTCGCCCGGTCCGCGCACGTCCTTGCCCGGGTGCAGCCGCCCGATCACCTCGGCCCCCGGCCCCGCCTCGACCCGCTGGCAGCGCGCGTCGATGTTGGCCAGCCGGCCGCCGAAGTGCAGAAACTGGTTCCGGCGCTCCGGCTCCCCGACGAGCCGCACGCCCAGCTCCTCCTCGAACAGCTTCACGGCGTCCACGCCCGCCACGAGCAGCGCGCCGCCCTCCTGCACGTACGCCGTAAGCTCCGTCTTCAGCGCCGGGTCCAGGTAGCCCCACTCGGGCACGATGATCAGCCCGTACGGGCGCATGCGGCCCCGCAGGTGGTGCTCCATCAGGATCTCGTAGGGCTGCCGCCCGTCGAGCAGCAGCGCGCTGTAGCCCCGCAGCGGGTCCGCCGCCGCGCGCGGCAGATCGTACACGAGCTTCGAGGTCCGTCGCAGCGCATCGCCCGCGTAGAGCAGCGCCGTCTGCGGCTCCGGCGTCGCCCCTTGCGTAAACGCCTGCCGCGCCCGCATGAACGCCCCGATCTCGGTCACCTGCGGCAGCATCCACATTTGCAGCGACAAATCCTCGTTCTGCGTGTAGTACACCTGGAAGCCCCCGCCCATCGCGATCGTCTCGGCCGCCTCCTGGAGCAGATGCACCGTGCTCTTCGGCGACTGCTTCTTCGGCGTCTCGTTCCAGTTGTACGCAAAGCTCCACGCCATCAGGTCCCACGGCTTGCCGAACATCTGCCCCTGGGGCGCCAGGCAGCGCGCCTCGAAAGCGGCCGAGTACACCGTGTTGCCGCTCGCCACGTCGCCCGAGAGAAAATCCACGTCCAGCGTAACCGGCTCCGGCATGAACGAGCTGTACGCCCAGTTGCTGCAAATCTGGAAGCGCGGGTTGTACGCCCGCATCGCCGCGATGTAGCGCGCCACATACTCCTTGAAAAGGTCCCGCGTGAAGTCCAGGTACGGCATGAAGTTCGGGTCGTTCTCCGAGGTTGGGGCCGCCAGGCCCGTGCGCTGCGTAAACGCCGCCTTCGCCTCGGGCCGAAAGTCCGGCTTCGCGCCCCAGCTATCCCCGTCGAGCCACACCCCGTCGATGCCCCGGTCGCTCAGCTCCTTGAGTTGCGGAATCAGGATCGAATCCACATAGGGGCTGTAGAACGAGGTTGCCTCGGCGTGCCGCGTCCCGTCGAGGTTGACGACCGCCCACTCCGGATGCAGCGCAATGGCGCGGCTGTCGATCACGCCCGAGTAATGCGAGTACAGCCCCACGCCCCGCCGCTTCGTCGCCTCGCGGAAAAGCGCCAGCGGGTCGCGCACGAAGCTCCGTACGGGCGTGCCGTAGCGGCTCGGGTAGCTGGCGATGCCGGGGTGCCCCTTCGTGTCCACCTGGATATAGTCCGGCTGCGCCGCCGCCAGCAGCGAATCGATCATGCCTGCGGTCAGCGTCCGGCCGGCGTGCTCGTCGCTCAGCTCGGAATGGTGGTCGAAGTGCAGCCCGAAGAAGCTCTCGCTCCGCCGGTGCGTTTGCCCGTCGGCGGGGGAGGGGAGGAGCGCGCCCAGGAGGAGCGCGGCGGCGAGCAGCGGCAGGCGGAAGGTCATGGCGTAGCAACGGCTTGTGGGGGGGACCCGCGCAATATACGCCCACGCCCCGCCGGCCGGACGCGCGCGCGCCGTGACACAATGAGCACACCTTCGCCCCCGAAACCTGCCGTTGCGCCCCGGCGCTCCGGGCCGCCTTGCGCGTATCTTTGCACAGCATACGGGCCGCACGCCCGAAGAACTCCTCACGATGCCCGCTTCACGCCTGTTCCGGCTCTGCCTCGCCTGCGCCGCCCTCGCGGCGGCCCTCGCGCCTGCGGCCCGCGCCCAGGGCGTGCTTACGGGCTCCGTCGTGGACGCCCGCGACGGCTCGGCGCTTCCGGGGGCCGCCGTCGTCGCCGTGCGCCTCGCCCCGGACAGCGCCCGCGTCGCCGCCGCCGCCGACGCCGAGGGCGCCTTCCGGCTCGCTTTGCCTCCGGGCCGCCACCGGGTGCGCATCTCCTACGTCGGCTTCGTCGCCTCCGAGCAGATCGTCGGCCCGGCCCCTGCCCGCCATCTCGGCCCCGTAGCGCTTCGCCCCGACGCGGTCGCGCTCCCGGAAACCGTCGTCGAGGCCGTCCAGGAGCGCGTCACGATGCGCGGCGACACGACGGTCATCAACGCCGATGCATTTAAAGTCAACCCCGACGCCACCGCCGAGGACCTCGTCAAAAAAATGCCCGGCATCGTCGTCCAGGACGGCGCCGTCCAGGCCCAGGGCGAAGCCGTCGCCCGCGTGCTCGTCGACGGCGAGGAGTTCTTCGGCGACGACGCTGCGGCCACGCTCCGCAACCTGCCCGCCGAGATCGTCCAGTCGGTCCAGATCTACGACCGCCAGAGCGACCAGGCCCGGTTCACCGGCTTCAACGACGGCGCCGCCGAGAAAACGATCAACGTCGTCACCCGGCGCGGCATGCAGAACGGCCAGTTCGGGCGCCTCTACGGCGGCTACGGCTCCGAAGCGCGCTACCTCGCCGGGGCGGGCCTCAACTACTTCAAAGGCCCGCGCCGCCTCTCGCTCATCGGCCTGACCAACAATATCAACCAGCAAAACTTCAGCGCCGACGATCTGCTCGGCGTCATGAGCGGCGGCCGGGGCGGCTCCTCCGGCGGCAGGCGCGGCGGCGGGCGCCCCCCGGAGGGCGGGCGCGCCGAGGCGGGCGGCTACCTCGTCGGCGAGCAGGGCGGCCTCAACCGCACCCATTCGCTCGGGATCAACTTCAGCAACCGGTGGCGGCAAAGCCTCCGCCTGAGCGCGAGCTACTTCGCCAACGCCTCCGGCAACAGCACCCGCACCGTCTCCGAGCGCCGGTACTTCCTCGGCGGCCAGGCGGCGCGCCTCTATACCGAAACCACCGACGCCGCCGGCGACAACGCCAACCACCGCCTGAACCCCC
>CBDTTW010000171.1:0-6625 GCA_965363675.1 uncultured Rhodothermaceae bacterium | reverse complement strand
GCTTCGGCGAGCGCGTCTCCTCGGTGATCGACGTATGGACGCGCAACGGCAATTTGCGCAGCTTCGCCGGGGCGGCCTCGCTCTCGCCATTCATCAGCTCGGCGCGCATCGAAGGCCCCATCATCCCCGGCCGCATCTCGGTGCTCGGCTCGCTCCGGCGATCGACCATCGAGGAAGGCGCGCAGCGCTACCTCGACGACCCCCTGCCGTTCAAGTTCGGCGACGCCTTCGGGAAGCTGTATTTCGAAAGCTCGGGCAAAAGCCGGCTTTCCGTGAGCGCCATTCGCACCTACGACCAGGGCACGCTCGGGGCGGCGACCGGCGGCTTTACGCCCGAAGAAGTGCGCTGGGAAAACAAAGGGCTGGGCGCGCGCTACCTCGTGCTGCCCCGGTTCCTGCCCATCGCCGCCGACTTCCAGGTGTCGCGCGCCGTGCTCGACTCGGAGCTGGGCGCCCCCGACAACCCCTCGCGCACCTCCTCGATCCGCAACACCGACGTAAAGCTCGACGCCTCGTTCTTCGGCGACCGCGTGGACGTGCAGAGCGGCTTTGCCCTGCGCTGGATGTGGCTGGACAACACGCTCGGCGGGGTGTTCCAGAACGTGCAGGACGAGAGCGAGTCGCTGGGCTACTTCGCCATGTATCTCGAACCCGAGTGGAAGTTCGGCGCCCTGAAGGTGCGGCCGGGCGTGCGCCTCCAGTGGTTCAACATCCGCGTCGATCCCTACCTGGAGCCGCGCGTGCGCGTGGTGCTCGGCGGCCCGAAGCATCAGCTCAGCAGCGCCGTCGGGCTGTTCCATCAGGAGGTGCTCGGCCTGACCGACCGGCGCGACGCCGCTTCGGTGTTCACCGCGTGGACGAACATCCCCCGGTTTGCGCCCAACCAGCGCAACGTGCTCTCGGGGCGGCTGGCGCGGGCCTGGCACGGGCTGCTCGGCTACCGGACCAACCCGGCGCCGTGGGTCGAAATGTCCGTCGAGGGGTATTACAAGCGCATGATCAACCTGTTCATCCCCGAGTGGACGGCGTTCCCACGCTTCACGACGCGCCTGCAATCGGCCTCGGGGCGCTCGGCGGGCTTCGACACGCGGGTGCACCTTCAGGGCGGCCCGGCTACGGCCCAACTGACCTACGGCTATTCGGCCACGCGCTACGAGGCGCAGCAGGGCTCGCTCAAGCTGTGGTACGGCGAGGAGCGCATGGCCTTTCGGCCTGCCCACGACCGCCGCCACCAAGTCAACGCTCTTGCGGGCCTGGTCTTCTACGGGTTCACGCTCAGCACACGCTGGGAGTTCGGCTCGGGGCTGCCCTTCAGCCGCGCCCTCGGCTTCGACGGCTTCGCGCTCATCGACGACGTGGAGGACATCCGCGAGGCGCCGCGCACCCGCCGGGTCATCTACGAGCGCCCGTTCAACGGCGTGCTGCCGACCTACCACCGCTTGGACGTAGCCCTGGAGCGCACCCTGCGCCTCGGGCGCGCCTCGCTCGCGCTGCAAGGCAGCCTGCTCAACGTCTACGACCGCAACAATCTGTTCTACCTGGACGTTTTCACGATGCAGCGCGCCGACCAGTTGCCGTTCGTGCCCTCCTTCAGCGTCAAAGCCGCCTTTGAGTAACCCTATGCCGCCGCTTCCCCCATTGCGCCGCCGGCTGCTCCGGCTGTTCTTCGGAGCGGCCTGCGTGCTCGCGGCCCTGGCCTCGGCCGGCTGCGAGGAGGACGTGCAGGGCGTGCTCGGCGCCGACCGCGTCTTTTCGGTATACGGGCTGTTCTCCCCGGCGCAGGATACGCAGTGGGTGCTCCTCTACCCCGTCGTCGAGCGCCTGGAACCCACCCCGCGCGCCCCGCTCGACGCCCGCGTAACCTCGGTGGACAAGGTCACCGGAGAAACTCACGTCTGGCGCGACAGCCTGATCGCCGACCGGCGCGGGCAGTACGAGCATTTCTTCTGGGCGCCGTTCCGCGCCTTCCACGAGCGCAGCTACGAGCTGCGCATCGTGCGCTCCGACGGCGAGACGGCCAAGGTCAACGTGCAGGTGCCGCCGCAGGTGTTCCTGGAGATCGGCGAGGCGCCGCCGCGCGTCTTCCCGGTGTTCCAGATGCTGCGCATCAAGGGCGGCGCGCCCAACCTGCTGCACCTGACGGCCACCTATACCGTCCGCTACCTGAACGACCAGAGCCAGGCCACTACGGTTGACGTGCCGATTGCCTACAACAGCCGCAAGGTCAAGGCCGCCGACGGCTGGGACATCCGGATCGGGCTCTCCCAGGACTACCAGGAGGTGCTGCGCGCCGTCGCCGGCGACGAGAACTTCGCCTCGCAGGGCGGCGTGCAACTGCTCAACGTCACGCTCAGCGCCATCGTCGCCTCCGACGACTGGCTGCCGCCCGAGGGCGCTTTCAGCGCCGAGGTGCTCATCGAGCCGGGCATCATGAACAACGTGGACAACGGCTTCGGCTTCGTCGGGTCGGGCTATCGCCTGGCGCGGACGTGGCTGCCGCCGCGCGAAGCCGCCACGAGCGCCGGCTTCCGCATCGAGTAGCGCCGTGATGCCGCCGCCGCCCGCCGCCGAGGCGTTCCCCATCGACGAGGTCGTGCGCCGCCTCCGCGAGGCCGTGCGCCCCTTCCCCGACGCCGCGCTTTTCGCGCTCGCCGACGAGGGCTACGGGTCGGTGTTTCAGCAGGTCGTCGCCTGCATCCTCTCGGTGCGCACCCGCGATGAGGCTACGCTCGTGTGCGCCCGCCGCCTGCTCGGGGCCGCGCCGGACCCGGCGGCCATGGCGGCGCTCACGCCCGAAGCCGTGGACGCGCTCATCCCGGAGAGCACCTTCCACGAAGCCAAGGCCCGCCAGATCCTCGCCGTCAGCCGGACGGCCCTGGACGCCTACGGCGGCGTGCTTCCGTGCACCCCCGAGGCCCTCCTGGCGCTCCGCGGCGTCGGGCCGAAGTGCGCCCACCTCGCGCTCGGCATCGCCTGCGGGCAGCCGCGCATCGCCGTAGACATCCACGTACACCGCGTGACCAACCGCTGGGGCTACGTCGCCGCCCCCACCCCCGAGGGCACGCTCGCGCAGCTCGAACGCCGCCTGCCCGAGGCGTACCACGTCGAGATCAACCGGCTGCTCGTGCCCTTCGGCAAGCACATCTGCACCGGCGCCCTGCCGCGCTGCTCGTCGTGCCCGCTGCGGCCGATGTGCGCGCAGATCGGCGTGGAACGCTGCCGCTAGGCGCCCGGCGCAGATTACACAAATCTACACAGGCGCCGCCGGACCCATCTTCGGCCGGCGTCGTTTGCACGGTACATAACCAACCCTTCGGTGCATGAAGATCTTTCGCCACACGTACAGCGAGCGGCTCTATGCGGCCGCCGAGTCGTTCCTGGTGGATCAGTTCTCCGCCCCCACGCAGTTCACCGAGGCCTCGCACCTGCCCGACCTGATCGACGCGGCCATGCACATCGTCACGGGCGCGGCATGGGTGCAGTCCGAGGGTCCGCGCCGCGTCTCGCTCGACGCCCCCGTGGACGAAGAGCAGTACGGCGAGGATGAGGACGAAGACGAGGACGACGAGTAGCGGCAGGCCCTCCCCGGCCCGCGCCGCTTCGTGAATAATTTGTTTATCTTTAGAGCAGCGTTTTTCGCGGCTACGCAACCCGTACGTGCGGCTTGCGTAGCCGCTCTCATTTCCCACCCACCGGAGGTTCCCCCATGCCCCGACGATTACGACGCGCCCTCGGCCTGCTGCTGGCGGCCGGCGTCCTGCTCGGCGCCGCGCCCGTGGCGGCGCAGGACTTGCTGGCGCGCTTCGAAAAGCAGGTCACCGAGTTCACGCTGGCGAACGGGCTCAAGTTCATCATCGTCGAAGACCACGACGCCCCCATCGTCTCGGTGCATACGTACGCCGACGTGGGCAGCGTCGATGAAGTAAAAGGCATCACGGGCCTGGCGCACATCTTCGAGCACATGGCCTTCAAGGGCACCACCCGCACCGGCACCCGCGACATCCAGAAAGAGCTGGAAGCCATACGCCGCGAGGACGAGGCCTACCACCGCCTCAAGGCGGCCCGCTACGCGCGCGCCGACACGGCCGAGATCGCCCGCCTGGAGGCCGCCTTTGCCGAAGCCACGAACGCGGCCAAAGCGCTGGCGCAAAGCGCCGAGTCCGACGAGGTGATCGACCGCGAGGGCGGCGTCGGCGTCAACGCCACCACCGGACCCGACGTGACGCAGTATTTCTACAGCCTGCCCTCCAACAAAATCGAACTCTGGTTCTCCCTGGAGTCCGACCGTTTCTTCGACCCGGTGCTCCGCGAGTTCTACCAGGAGCGCGACGTGGTCATGGAGGAGCGCCGCATGCGCATCGAGAGCAACCCCATCGGGCGCGTGATGGAGGAGTTCGTAGCGACGGCCTTCAAGGCGCATCCCTACGGCGAGCCGATAGGCGGGCACATGTCCGACCTGGAAACCGTCACCCGAGAGGAGGCGATCGCGTTCTTCAAAAAGTTCTACGGCGCAAACAACCTCACCATCGCGCTTGTCGGCGACGTGCAGCCGCAGGAGATGCGCCGCATGGCCGAGACGTACTTCGGGCGCCTGCCCGCCGGCGAAAAGCCCGCGCCCGTCGAAACCGCCGAGCCGGAGCAGAACGCCGAGCGCCGCGTGATCGTGGAAGACCAGGCGCAGCCGTTCGTGGCCGTGGGCTGGCACAAGGGCAGCATGCACCACCCCGACAACCCGGTGTTCGACGTGCTCTCGGACATCCTGAGCAACGGCCGCACCAGCCGCCTTTACAAAACCCTCGTCGAGCGCGACCGGGTGGCGCAGGACGCCGGCGGCTTCGGCGGCTTCCCCGGCCAGAAGTACCCCAACCTGTTCCTGGCCTACGCCTTCCCGAATCAGGGCCGCACCGCCGAAGAAGCCGAACAAGCCATCTATGCCGTCATCGAGCAAATCGAAAAGGAGGGCGTCACGCAGGAGGAGCTGGCCCGCGCCAAGACGCGCGCCCGCGCCAACCTGATCCGCTCGCTCGCCGACGGCGAGAGCGTCGGGATGCTCCTGACGAGCTACCAGGCCCTCACCGGCGACTGGCGCAACGCCTTCCGCGAACTCGACCGCATCGAGGCCGTCTCCTCGGCCGACATCCAGCGCGTCGTCCGCGAGACGTTCACGCCGCGCAACCGCACGGTCGCCCTGATCCGCACCGCCGAACCCACCGCGCAGGCAAACTAGGCGCGCCCTCCGCCCCCAATCGGCTAGACTCATGCGAACTTTCCTTTTGGCCGCCCTTGCGGTGCTGCTCGCGCTGCCCGCAGCGGCGCAGAAACACTACTCCGAGCTGACGTTCCCCGCCGTCGCGGACCCAAAGCCGCCCGCCGCCGAGCGCCGCGTGCTTCCGAACGGCATGGTGCTCTACCTGATCGAGGACCACGACTTGCCGCTCGTCACGATGAGCGCCGTCGTCGGCGGGGGCGCGCAGCTCGAACCGGCCGACAAACTGGGCCTGGCCGCCGTCACGGGCGCGGCCATGCGCACCGGCGGCGCCGGCGGCCGCTCCCCCGACGCCATCAACGAACTGCTCGAAGGCATCGGCGCCTCGGTCGAAACGTCCATCGGCGCCCAAACCGGATCGGCTTCGGCCTCGATGCTCTCGGAGAACGTAGACCAGGTGCTGCCCGTCTTCGCGGACATCCTCATGCGCCCCGACTTCGCCGAGGACCAGATCGACCTGGCGAAGACGCAGCAGAAATCGGCCATTGCCCGCCGCAACGACGACCCGCAGGACATCGGCTTCCGCGAGCTTTCGCGCGTGCTCTACGGCCCGCAAAGCCCCTATGCGCGCGTGCCTGAGCACTACACCATCGACGCCATCACGCCGGCGGACGTGCGCGCCTTCCACAGCCGCTACTGGGCGCCGAACAACGTGCTTCTGGCCGTCACCGGCGACTTCGACGCGGCGGCGCTGACGCGCAAAATCGAGGCGGCCTTCCGGGGCTGGAAGAAGGCGCCCGGCTTCCGGAAACCGCTGCCCCCGCCCCCCGCCGCCGACCCGCGCACGGGCGTGTTTCTCATCCCTAAAACCGACCTCACGCAAAGCACGATTCTGCTGGGCCACCTCGGGCAGCTCCGGCGCGACCACCCCGACTACGCCGCCGTGCAGGTCATGAACGCGGTGCTCAGCGGCGGCTTCTCCGGGCGGCTTCTCAAGAACGTGCGCTCGGACCAGGGCCTCGCCTACGCCGTCTTCGGCAATTACCGCGCGGGGTACCTACACCCCGACATGTTCTACGCGGGCGTGTTCACGCGCAGCGACGCCACCGTCCGCGCGACCCGCTCCGTGCTGGAGCAGGTGCAAAGCATGCTCACGGCGCCGCCGACGCCCGAAGAGCTCCGGACGGCCAAGGACTCGTACCTCAACTCGTTCGTGTTCAACTACGACTCGCCGGAGAAGGTGACCCGGCGCCTGCTTACCTACGAGTACTACGGCTACCCCCGCGACTTTCTCGAAGCCGAGAAAAAAGCCATCGAGAAGGTGACGGCCGCCGACGTGCAGCGCGTGGCGCGGCAGTACCTCAAGCCCGGCGACCTCAAGATCGTCGTGGTGGGCGCCCCCTCCGACTTCGACGAGCC
>CBDTTW010000170.1:0-6637 GCA_965363675.1 uncultured Rhodothermaceae bacterium | reverse complement strand
GGCGCGGAGGCCCGCATGTACTTCGCGCTCAGCTACGAGGTGGTCCCCGACTACGTGGAGCGGCGCGCGCCGCTCCGCGCCGAGCACCTCGCGCTCGCCGAGCGGGCGCGCGCCGAGGGGTCCCTCGTCCTCGCCGGCGCCTACGACCCGCCCGAGGGCGCGCTGCTCGTCTTCCGCGGCGAGGGCCCCGACGCGGCGGAGCGCTTCGCGCGCGCCGACCCGTACGTGAGGAGCGGGCTCGTCACGGCGTGGCGCGTCCGGCGGATGTTGACCGCGCCGAAGTACACCGCGATAACGTAGAAAGTCGTTTCGGAGGAGCCGAACATCGTGGCCGCCATTTTGACCAGAATGGAATCCTCGCCATACGCCTGAATCATGTCTACGACGATGGCGGCCGAGCCCGAGCCGGTGAGCGGCCGCACAATCGCCATGGGCAGCACCTCGGGAGGGAAGCCGATCAGGCCGAGCAGCGGGTTGAGCGCCGCCACGAGGAAGTCGAGCGCCCCGGAGGCCCGGAACATGGCGATGGCGAACAAAATCGCGACGAGGTACGGGATGATGCGCACGGCCACCTGAAAGCCTTCCTTGGCCCCCTCGACGAACACCTCGTAAACACGCACCTTCTTGACGAGCCCGTAGAGCGGAAAGCCGACGATCATCAGCGGGATGACGAGCGTGGCGAGGATGTCGATGGCGGCGCGAACCTGGTCCATGGGCGGTTGGTCGGCGGTAGGGGAGAGGGGGCGCCTCAGGGGGCGGGATCGGGGGCCGCCCCGGCGCGCAGCCGCTCCGGGTCGGAGAGGCGGTAGCGCCGCAGCCGGCTCAGCAGGCGCGCGGCCGTAATGGCGACGCCGGCCGAGGCCACCGTGACGAGGATGATCGGCATAATCAGTTCGTTGACCTGCATGCCCATCACGGCCACAAGCAGCGTCGGGGGGACGAGCTGCACACTGGCCGTGTTGAGCGCCAGCAGCATCACCATCGAGTTGGTGGCGGTATCCTCGGTCGGGTTGAGCTTTTGCAGCTCCTCCATGGCCTTGATGCCTAGGGGCGTCGCGGCGTTGCCCAGGCCGAGCACGTTGGCCGTCAGGTTGAGCGCGATCAGGCCGAGGGCCGGGTGCCCGTCGGGGATCTCGGGGAAGAGCGGGCGGAAGATCGGCTGCGTGAAGCGCACGAGCGCATGGACGATGCCCGAAGCCTCGGCGATGGCGAGCAGCCCCAGGAACAGCGCCAGCACCCCGACGAGGCTGAGGGCGAGCGTGGCCGCCGTTTCGGCAAAGTCGAAGGCGGCCGCCGTGATGGCGCGCACGCGCACCAGTTGCACCGGCGCAAACGTGACCGCCGCGCGCGCGCCGTCGGGGGTCAGGCGAAGAACGGCCAGGCGGCCCTGAAGCTCGTCGTCGCGCGACTCGGAGGCCGTCTTGATCGTGGCGAGCGGCTCCGGCAAGGCGGCGCCGGCGGCGAACCGTAACTGGATGCCCTCCTGCGAGCGGATGATGTAGCCCTCGAAGGTCGCCGCCGGCGCGGGCAGCCCGGCGCCGTAGAACCGGCTGTAGGCGGCGGAGTCCAGACGAATCTGCACCGGCTGGCGGCGCGCGGCCTGCCGGAAGCCCTCGGGAAACGCCAGCGCGACCGGCAAGGCCCGGCCGTTGCGGTAGCGGTCCGTGGCGGCATCGTGCACGTCGTGCGCGACGGCGAAAACGAGGCTAGCGACGATCAGGCCGGCCCAGATGTAGTTGAGCATGGGGCGCAGGCGGCGAGAGTGCAGGGGCAGCGTGGACCCTATATAGGGCGGCCCTCCGGAGCATCCAAACGGCCCGGCCTGCGGTTACACCCATATTTCAAGTCGGCGCGGCGCCCGTCTCCGGCGCGCGCTCGCCGGGCAGCGCGGCGGCGGGATCGGCCTCGGGCGCTTCGCGACGGCCGGCGTAGAACGCCTGCACGCGCCGCGCGGCGGCGGGGCCGGCCACGGCGGCCAGGTCGCCCCCCTCGGCGGCCTCGCGGACGCGCTTCACCGAGCCGTAGTGCCGCAGCAGCTTGCGCACCGTTTTGTCGCCGATGCCGGGGATCTCCAGCAGCTCCGAATGCAGCGTTTTGAGCTGGCGCTGCTTCTGCTGGAACGTCACGGCGAAGCGGTGCGCTTCGTTGCGGATGCGCTGCATCAGTTGCAGCGACGAGCTGGTGCGCGGAATGAGCAGGCTTTCGGAGTCGCGGGGGAAGTACACCTCCTCCAGGCGCTTTGCCAGCCCGACGACGGCGAAGCGGCCGTACACGTCGTGCGCCGTGAGGGCCTCGACGGCGCTGGAGAGCTGGCCCTTGCCGCCGTCGATGATGACCAGGTCGGGCCAGGGGCCGTTTTCTTCCAGCACCCGGTGGAAACGCCGCCCGATGACCTCGCGCATCGAGAGGAAGTCGTCCGGCCGGCCGTCCTGCACCGAGCGAATCTTGAAGGTGCGGTACTCACTTTTGCGAGGCTTGCCGTCCACGAACACCACGCACGAGGCGACGGTGCCGGTGCCGCCGAGGTGCGAAATGTCGAAGCACTCGATGCGGCGCGGCAGGCGGCTCAGCCGGAGGTCGCGCTGCAACGCCTTGATGGCATGCGGCACGCGCTCCTCGTCCTGCCGGGATTTCTGCATTTTCCACTCGTCGAGCAAAAGGCGCGCGTTGGCCTCGACCATGCGGATCATCGACGCCTTGTCGCCGCGCTCGGGCACGCGCAGCGGCACAGCGCGGCCGCGCATCTGGCGCAGCAGCTCTTCCAGCGGCTCGGTATGCTCGGCAGGCCCCGAAAGGAACACCTCGTCCGGGGCAAAGGTCGTCTCCGAGTAGTAATCCTCCAGCAGCTTCTGCATCAGCTCGGCCTCGGAGCACTCCTCGATGCGGCGCAGGTACTTGTGGCGCCGCCCGATCATCTTGCCTTCGCGCACCGTGATGAGCACCCCGCAGGCGATGTCCTCCTCCCGGTCTAGGGCGAGGGCGAACAAATCGCGGTCGATGGGCTCCTGGCTGACGACCTTTTGTTTCTCGCCGTACTTCTCGACGGCGGCGAGCTGGTCGCGCACCTCGGCGGCGTCCTCGAAACGCATCTCCCGCGCGAGGCGCACCATTTCCTCGCGCAGCAGTTCGATGAGCGTGCGGGTTTTGCCTTCCAAGAGCTTCTCGATCTGGCGGATCGTCTGGTTGTAGTCCTCCTCGGCCTGATAGCCCACGCACGGCGCCGCGCACTTCTTGATGTGGTACTCCAGGCACGCCTGGTATTTGCCGGCCGCAATCGGCTCAGGGGCCAGGTGCAGGCTGCACGTGCGGATCTTGAAGATCATACGCACCGTGCGCAGCATCAGCTTCATGGCGCGCACGTCGGTGTACGGCCCGAAGTAGCGCGAGCCGTCGCGGACGATGCGGCGCGTGGGAAAGATGCGCGGAAAGCGCTCGCGCTTGATGCAGATGTACGGGTAGGTCTTGTCGTCCTTGAGGTTGACGTTGTAGCGCGGCTTGAGCTGTTTGATGAGGTTGTTTTCCAGGATGAGCGCCTCGGCCTCGGTGTCGGTCACGAAGATCTCGACATCGTGTATTTTGCTGACGAGGATGCGCAAACGCCCCTCGCGCGGGCGGCTTTCCTGGAAGTAGGAGCGGACGCGGTTGCGGAGGTTCTTGGCCTTGCCGACGTAGAGCACCGTTCCCTCGGCGTCCTTGTGCTGGTAGACGCCGGGGCAGGCGGGCAGGTTGGCGAGCTTTTCCTCCAGGTGTGGGTGCATGCGCAGCGGCGGTTCCGGGTTCGGCTTGGAGGGGAGCGAGGCGGCCGGTTTTGCGCTACCTTGCGGGGCGAGGCCGCGAGGGCCTGCCCCGTGCATTTATACCCCTGTCCGATGATCTCTGATCCATTGCCTACCGCCCGTGAAGAGGCCGTTCGCCGGTTGCTGCGCATCGAGGCGACGGGCGCCTACGTGAACCTCTCCGCCGACGCGCGCGCCGGCGGGGCGGCCCGCGAGGAGCGCCAGTCCACCGACTATGTGGCCGGGGTGACCCGCTGGAAAGGGCGGCTGGATTTTCTGATCGACCACTACTACCGGGGCGCGGCGCCGCTGGAGCCGGTGGTGCGCCAGATTTTGCGCGTGGCGCTCTACGACGTGCTCGAACGCGGCGCACCGGCGCACGCCGCCGTCAGCGAGGCCGTCAGCCTGACGCGCACGCTCGGGCGCGGGCGCGCCGCCGGCCTCGTCAACGGGCTGCTGCGGCGCTTCCTGCGCGAGCAAGGCGAGGGCCGAACGCCGCAACCCGCCGGCGACGAGGCCGCCCGCCTGGCCGTCGCCTGGAGCCACCCCGAGTGGATGGTGCGGCGGTGGCTGGCGCGCTTCGGCCCGGAGGCGGCGCGCGCCCTGCTGGCCTGGAACAACGCGCGGCCGCACTACAGCCTGCGCGTCAATCTGCTCCGCACGACGGCCGCCGACTTTCGGGCGCGCCTCGACGCGCTCGGCGCGGCGTGGGAGCCCTCGCCCTGGCTCGACGACTTCGTGCGGGTGCAGCACCTCCAGGCGGTGCTGCGCGCGGGCCTGCCCGCCGAAGGGCTGTGCGCCGTGCAGGACGAGAGCGCCGGCCTCGTGGTGCGCCTGCTGGACCCGCAGCCCGGCGAAACCGTCGTGGATGCCTGCGCGGCCCCCGGCGGCAAAGCCGTCTACGCGGCGCAGCAGATGCAGAACCGGGGGCGCCTCGCGGCCATCGACGTGAACCCGAGCCGCCTGCGGCTGGTCAGGCAAACGGCCGCCGCCCACGGGGTGCGCATCATCGAGACGGCGGCGGCCGACTTCGCCGCCGAAGGCCCGGCCGCCGCGCCTCCGGCGGACCGGGTGCTGCTCGACGCGCCCTGCTCGGGGCTGGGCGTGCTGCGCAAACGCCCCGATCTGCGGTGGAAGCGGACGCCGGAGTCGCTGGAGGAGCTTGGCCGCTTGCAAGCCGCCCTGCTCGACGCGGCGGCGGAGGTCGTCCGGCCGGGAGGGCTGCTCGTATACGCCACCTGCACCACCGAGCCGGAGGAAAATGAGCGGCAAGCGGCGGCCTTCCTGGCGCGGCGGCCCGACTTTGCCCTGGAACCTCCCGGGGCCGCTGCGCCGCCCGCGCTCGTAACGGCCGGGGGGGCGCTGGCTACGCTGCCGCACCGCGACGGCGTGGACGGCGCCTTCGCGGTGCGCCTCCGCCGGGCCGGCTAGGGCCGCCGCAGGAAGAACGGCGTCGCGCCCTCCGGGTCCAGCACGACGACGACGGGCCGCCCGAGCGCTGAGGCAGGCGCCGCCAGCAGCAACTCGTCCTCGACGGTTTCGGCGCAGTCGTCGCCGTGGGCGTCGTGGAGCAGCCACATCTTCGCCGTATCTTGCGCTGCCTCTGTTTTCAGGGCAAAGTCGTGGTCCTTGCAGCCGCCGGGGTACGAGACGAGCGCCACGAGCGTATCGCCGCGCAGCATCGGGTAGGCGTCGGGGGCGGCCGCGTTCGGGCCGGAGCGCAGCGCGTACGGGTCGCCGAAGCGCCGCCGGTGTTCTGCCTCGGGCGGATCGGCAGGCGTTTCGGAGCGGCAGCCCGCCGCGCACAGCCCGAGCGCGAGCAGAGCGGCGGCGCAGGGAAAGGATATTTTCATGGGGTTGGTAGGCAGCCGGAGGCGCGCCAGTGCGCCGGGCCAATAAAGGCCATCGGGCTGCGCCCGCAAACGGGTTCGGGGGGATGTTTCACGAAAAATACGAGGCCGTGATCGGCCTGGAAGTGCACGCCCAACTGCACACCGAAAGCAAGGCGTTCAGCCCCGACGCGGCGGGCTTCGGCGGGGCGCCCAACACGCACGTCGATCCGGTGAGCCTGGGCCACCCCGGCACGCTGCCCGTCATGAACGCGCGCCTCGTCGAGTACACCGTGCGTATGGGCCTGGCGACGCACTGCCGGATCGCGCCGCGCTCGATCATGGCGCGCAAGCACTACTTCTACCCCGATTTGCCCAAAGGCTATCAGATTTCGCAGTACGAAGCGCCTCTCTGCGAAGGCGGCTACGTGGACGTGTTCCTGCCCGGCCCCGACGGCGGCGCCATCACGCGCCGCATCGGGCTGACGCGCATCCACATGGAGGAGGACGCCGGCAAGCTCGTGCACGACCAGGACCCGTACCACTCGCTCGTGGACATCAACCGGTGCGGCGTACCGCTGATGGAGATCGTCTCGGAGCCGGACCTGCGCACCGCCCAGGAGGCCCAGGCGTACATGCAGCGCATCCGCCAGATCGTGCGCTACCTGGGCATCTGCGACGGCAACATGGAGGAAGGTTCGCTGCGCTGCGACGCCAACGTGTCCATCCGGCCCAGGGGTTCGTCGGCGCTCGGGGCCAAAGCCGAGATCAAGAACATGAACTCGTTCCGGCACGTCGAGCGGGCCGTCGAGTACGAGATTGCGCGGCAGATCCGGCTGGTGGAGGAGGGCGGCGCCGTCGCGCAGGAAACGCGCCTCTGGGACCCCCTGCGCCTGGAGACGCGCTCGATGCGCTCGAAGGAGGAGGCGCACGACTACCGGTACTTCCCTGACCCGGATCTGCCGCCCGTCGTCGTGGAGGCGGCGTGGCTGGACGAGGTCGCGGCGTCGCTGCCGGCCCTGCCCGAGGCGC
>CBDTTW010000169.1:0-6642 GCA_965363675.1 uncultured Rhodothermaceae bacterium | reverse complement strand
TGTCGCGGTAGAGGCCCGAGTTCTTGACGAGCCGCACGAGCAGCGGCGTGTTGCGCTCCCAGAAGTACGCGAACGGCTCCACGGCGCCGCGCCGGTCTACGTAAGGCTGCGCCGTCGTCGCCGAGAAAAGCGGCTCCGCGCTCCACTCCACGTCGGCGATGGCCTGAAGCTGATCGCCGGTTTCGGCCACCGCCTTCTCGGCCGCCGCCTGAAGTCCTGCGTCGAGGGTCGTGTAGACGCGCAGACCGCCGGTGTACAGGTTATAGCCGTTCTTGTCGGCCCACACGTCGAGCTGCTGGCGCACCTGCTCGGCGAAGTAGGGCGCCGTGTTATCGTGGCGCGTCAGGCGGCGGAAACGCACCTCCGTCGGCTGATCCCGCACGCGCGCATAGTCGGCCTGCGAGAGATAGCCGTACTTGACCATCTGCCCGAGCACCACGTTGCGCCGCTCCTGCGAGCGCTCGGGGTGGCGCACCGGGTTGTAATAGGCCGTCGCCTTGAGCATCCCGACGAGCGTAGCGCTCTCCAGGAGCCCCAGCGCGCGCGCCGGCTTCCGGAAGTATGTCTGCGCCCCCGACTCGATGCCCACGGCTCCGTACATGAATGGGACGGCGTTCAGGTACAGCTCCAGGATTTCGTCCTTCGTGAAGTTGTCCTCCAGCCGCAGCGCCGTCAGCCACTCCTTGAACTTGCGGCTGATCACGAAGTCGTCGCGGATGGCCGGGTAGATGTTGCGCGCCACCTGCATCGTGAGCGTCGAGCCGCCCTGCCAGTCGCCGCGCGCCGTGCCGATGACCGCCCCGAACAGGCGCGGAACGTCGATGCCGGAGTGCCGGTAGAAGCGCCGGTCTTCGGTGGCGATGAGCGCGCTCACGACGGGCTTGGCGATGGAGTCCAGGCCGACCCAGGTGCGGTTCTCGATGGCGTAGCGCGTCAGCTCCTGGCCGTCGGCGGTGTAGGCGATGGTCGCCTCGGCAAGCCCCGTCTCCTTGAGGCGGCTCACGTTGGGCACCTGAAAAACCAGCACCGTCCAGTACAGCCCGAAGAGCAGCAGCAGCCCGCAGGCGGCCAGCAGCCCCGCCGTGACGACTTGCTCGCCGGCGTCGTACTCGTCCTTGACGGCGTAATACGTCCGGTAGGCCCACCGCCGGGCGCGGGCGCCGAGCGCCTCGGCCGCCTCGCGGAGCGCGGAGAACCGCCCTTCCGGCGGGCTGTCGTTGGTCATCTGTGGAGCCATGGCCTACCCTTGTCGGCGGCTCGGAGCCGCCCTTTCCGTTGCGGCAGCGCGGCGCCGCCTGCGCACGGGTGCAAGGTTAACCCATTTTCGGCCGGGGTTCAACACCAAGCGCCCGCCCCCGGGCAACTCGGCCCCCGGGCGGCTCGGGGAGGCGCACCGCTCAGCCGGGCAGGCGCGCCGCGCCCGTCTCCAGCGCCGCCTGCCGCACGGCCGCCGAAACGCGCTCCACGACGCGCCCATCGAACACGCTCGGCACGATGTAATCCGCCGAAAGCAGCTCCGGCTCGACGGCGCCGGCGATGGCGCGGGCGGCGGCCATTTTCATGGCCTCGTTGATGTCGCGGGCGCGCACCTCCAGGGCGCCCTTGAACATGCCGGGGAAGCACAGCACGTTGTTGATCTGGTTGGGGTAGTCGCTGCGCCCGGTCGCCATAACGGCGGCGTAGCCGTAGGCCTGCTCGGGCAGGATCTCCGGGTCCGGGTTCGCCATAGCAAACACGATGGGGTCGGGGGCCATGCGTTTCAGGTCTTCGACGCCGATCATGCGCGGGGCGCTCAGGCCCATGAACACGTCGGCCCCGGCGATTACGTCGTGCACGCTCCCGGACTCATCGTCGGGGTTGGTGACGGCCAGGAACGCCTGCTTCTCGGGCGAGAGGTCGGCGCGGCGCGTCGAGACGGCCCCCTTCCGGTCCAGCCCGACGATGCGGCGCACGCCGAGGGCGCGCAGCATGTGCATGCAGGCCGTGCCCGCCGCGCCGATGCCGACGATCACTACCTTCAGATCCTCGGCGCGCTTGCCGACCACCCGGAGCGCGTTGATGAGGGCCGCCGTGGCGACGACCGCCGTGCCGTGCTGATCGTCATGAAAAACCGGAATGTCCAGCGCTTCCTTCAAGCGGCGCTCGATCTCGAAGCACCGCGGCGCCGAGATGTCCTCCAGGTTGATGCCGCCGAAGGTGGGGGCAAGGGCCGTAACCGTGCGTACGATCTCGTCCACGTCGCGCGTGGCAAGGCAAATCGGGAAGGCGTTCACCCCGCCGAAGTCCTTGAATAGCTGCGCCTTACCCTCCATGACGGGCATGGCCGCCTCCGGGCCGATGTCGCCCAGGCCGAGCACGGCCGTGCCGTCCGAGACGACGGCCACGGTGTTGCCCTTGATCGTCAGGTCGTAGGCGCGGGCGGGGTCCTGGTGGATGGCCGTGCAGACGCGCGCCACCCCCGGCGTGTACGCCATCGAAAGCTGGTCGCGGTTGACGAGCGGCTGCTTGCCCCGCACCTCGATCTTGCCGCCCTGGTGCAGCAGAAACGTCCGGTCGGCCACGTCGAGCACCTCTACGCCCGCCAGGCGGGCCAGCGCGCTGCGGATCTCCGCGACGGCGCCCAGTTCCTGCACGTACACCACCAGCTCGCGCACGAGCGCGTCGGCCTCGACGCCTACGATGTCCACGGCCCCGATGTTGCCGCCGCACGCCCCGATGGCCTGGGTGGCGCGCGCGAGGGTGCCCGGCTGGTTGAGCAGGCGCAGGCGCAGGATGACCGAGTTGTTGCCCTTGACGACGGGTTCGACGGCTTGCATGGCAGGCTCCGAGGCGGCTAAGGAAGACTATCGCGTTTCTAAGGCCATGATAGTAAATTAACCGGTAAAGTAAATGAGGAATCCGTGAAAGGCGTTGCATAAAAAAGGGGCGGCCGGTGATCCCGGCCGCCCCTTCTCTTTTGCCTTTCGGCTTGGAGACTACGCCTCGTCCTTCTCCGCTGCGTCGTCGCCCTTCTCCTCGGCCGACGCGATCACGTCGTCCTTGGTCACGGCGGCGCCTTCCACCCCTTCCGGATGGATGAACGCTTCGATCTCGGGCACGCTGGTCTGCGTTTCGAGCGTCGCAATCGGCTTCTCGCCGGCGCCGGTGGCCGGCGTCGCGTCTTCGTCAGCGGCGGCGGCTTGGGCGGCAAGCCCCGTCGGCTCCGCCTCGCCTACGCCCTTCAGCGCGGCTTGCGAAGCGGCGGCGCCGGGCTGCGGGCCGGCTTCCTCGCGGCGCTGCGAGCCCTGGGGCTCGTCGGCCTGGGGGGTTTCGCTGCGGTTGCCCACGCCGGGCTGTCCGCTCAGGTCCGAGGCGGCTTTCTGCGTCGCCTTGGCTTCGTCGGCCTCCATCTGCGCGCGCAGGGCGGCCAGGCCGCTCAGCTCGCCGAAGGTCGTCGGGCCGGAGGTCGCCTTCTCCTGGTACTGCCGGATCTCCGACTGCTCGCGGTCGCGGACGGCGCGCTTCTCGCGCTGCTCCTCATCCCGCTTCGAGCGCTCTTCGTCGCGCTTCGAGCGCTCTTCCACGCGCTGCTTGACGAGTTCGCTCAGCACGATCTCCTTGTTGCTCGCGTCGAAGCGGATCACGCGCAGGGCGAGCAGCTCGCCGGTGCGGTACGTCTCCTGCCCGTTCTTCAGCTCGTTCTGCGGCACGAAGGCTTCCACCTCCATCGGCAGCTCGACCGTGATGCCCTTGTCCTCCTGGCGCACGACCGTGCCTTCCACGTCCGTGCCCTCGGCGAACACCGTGGCGAACTGCTGCCACGGGTTCTCCTTGACCTGTTTGTGGCCGAGGGAGATGCGGCGCTCCTTCTCGTCTACGTTCAGGATCTGCACGTCGAGTTCCTGCCCCTTCTTGACGACTTCGCTGGGGTGGCGCACCCGCTTGGTCCACGACAGGTCGCTGATGTGCACCAGCCCGTCGATGCCCGGCTCGATCTCGACGAACACGCCGAAGTTGGTGATGTTGCGCACGCGCCCGTGCAGCACGCGGTCCGCCGGGTAGCGCTCCGCGATGCCGTGCCACGGGTCCGGCTGAAGCTGCTTCATGCCGAGGGAAATCTTCTTCCCGTCGTGGTCGATGTTGAGGATCTTGACCGTGACGATCTGCCCGAGGGCGACCATCTGGCTGGGGTGGCGCACATGCTCGGTCCAGCTCATCTCGGAGATGTGCACCAGACCCTCGATGCCCTTCTCCAGCTCGACGAACGCGCCGTAGTCGGTGATCGAGACCACCTTGCCGTCCACGACGGAGCCTTCGGCGTAGCGCTCGCCGATGTTCTCCCACGGATGCGGCTGAAGCTGCTTCAGGCCGAGGGAAATGCGCTGGCGCTCCTTGTCGTAGTCCAGCACGACGATGTTGAGCTTCTGGTCGAGGCCCACGAGTTCGGACGGATGCGAGACGCGGCCCCACGAGAGGTCCGTGATGTGCAGCAGGCCGTCCACGCCGCCGAGGTCGATGAACACGCCGAAGTCGGTGATGTTCTTGACCGTGCCTTCGAGCACCTGGCCCGGCTCCATCGTGGAGAGGATCTTCTTGCGCTGCGACTCCAGCTCCTTCTCGATGAGCGCCTTGTGCGAGACGACGATGTTCTCGTTGGCCGGGTTCAGCTTGACGATCTTGAACTCCATGCGCTTGTCGAGGTACGCGTCGAAGTCGCGCACGGGGCGCACGTCGATCTGCGAGCCCGGAAGGAAGGCTTCCATGCTGCCGAACAGCTCGACGATCATGCCGCCCTTGATGCGGCGAATGATCGTGCCTTCGAGAACCTCTTCGTTGTTGAAGGCTTCCTCGATCCGCTGCCAGCGGCGCAGCGTATCCGCCCGCGACTTCGAGAGCACGAGCTGGCCCTGATAGTCTTCCAGGCGTTCGAGGAACACTTCGACTTCGTCGCCCGGCTGAAGCTCGCGCTCGAACTCGTTGCGCGGCACGATGCCGTCGCTCTTGAAGCCGATGTCGATGACGATGTCCTTCTCGCCCACGCTGACGACGTAGCCGCGCACGATGTTGTCTTCCGAAACGTCGGTCATCGTATCATCGACCATGCCGCGCAGCGCGTCGTGGCGGCTCTGGTCTACGTCGGCGTCCTGAAGCTGGTTCGCTTCTTCGAGCGTCAGCACGCGCCCGGTGATCTCGCCGTAGTACCCGAACGATGCGGGCGCGGCGGCCTCCGGGGCCCCGTCGCCGCTGCGCCGCCCGACCACCTCAGTCACGGTCTCGACGGCCTCGGCGACGGCCGAGCGCACGGCGTCGGCGACGCCTCCGGCGACCTCGGCTACGTCGTGCAGCGCCTCGCGGGCGCGGTCCAGCAGCGAGCCGCCTTCTTCGGCGGCGCCGGCCTCGTCGGCGGAAGCCGGGGCAGCCTCAGCGGCAGGCGCTTCCTGCTCGGCCGGAGCTTCCTGCTCGGCCGGAGCTTCCTGCTCCGCCGGGGCCTCCTGCTCGGCCGGGGCCTCCTGCTCGGCCGGGGCCTCCTGCTCGGCGGCGGGCGCCGGCGGCTCGGCCGGAGTCTCCGGAGCCTGCGACTCGGCGGCGGGGGCCTCGGAAGCCTGGGGGGTCGTTTCGGCCACGTTCTCGGCCGGGGTCGTTTCGGTTAGTTCGTCTGGTTTCTGCTGCTCTTCAGCCATTCTTGTACTCCGGGCGGTCGCGGTAGAGGTTTAGGGTCTGGGGGAAGCTGCGACGATGCCCTGCCTGTTGCCTGGTAGACTCCTTCCCTGCTGTTGTCCACCGGGCGCGTTTAAAGGTTGAACAAAACGGCTCGACCGGCGCTTTGCCGGCGAACCATACTAAACGGGAGCATATCCCTTCCGTTCCTTAACAACTTCCAATACAAGGTTTACCTGCTGCTCCACCGTCTGCGCCGTCGTATCGACGACGAGCGCATCCTCGGCCGCCGCGAGGGGGGCCAGGCTGCGGGAAGCATCCTGCTCGTCCCGGCGCAGCATCTCGCGCAAGACGGCCTCCGGCTCGGCCGGGATGCCGCGCTGCCTCAGCTCCGCGCACCGGCGCGCGGCGCGCATCTCCGGCGCCGCCACCATGAACACCTTCACGTCGGCCTGCGGAAACACGTACGTCCCGATGTCGCGTCCGTCGAGCACCACGCCGCCGCCCGCCTCGACCGCCTCGGCGGCGATGCGGCGCTGCGCCTCCACGAGGCGCCCGCGCACGCACGGCAGCGCGCTGACGGCGCTGGCAAGCCGGGTGACCTCGGGGGTGCGGATGACCTCCGACACGTCCTCGCCGTTGAGAAGCGTGCGCATGCCCTCGGCCTCGAAGCGCGTGTCGATGTGGACGCCTGCCATCTCGCGGGCCGCAGCCTCGGCGGCGAGCGCATCCCCGGCAAGGCCGCGCCGCAGGAAATGCAGCGCGACCGCCCGGTACATGGCGCCCGTGTCGAGGTAGCCGTATCCGAGCCGGTCTGCAACCAGCCGCGCCGTCGTGCTCTTACCCGAGCCCGCGGGGCCGTCGATGGCAATAATCAATACAACACGCCCTGAATGAGGTTTTCGCAGAACGGCAAAATACGCCGCCCGCGCGCTCATTGCAATGCGCCGCCGCGCCCCCAGGCCCGGCTTGTCGCGGAAGACTTGGGGAAGACGCGCCGCCTAG
>CBDTTW010000168.1:0-6676 GCA_965363675.1 uncultured Rhodothermaceae bacterium | reverse complement strand
GCCCCCCCCAAAGCGCCTTCGGCCGTCGAGAAGGCCGCTACGGGCGTGCTGCCTCCGCAGACGGCGCCCCCGGGCCTTCCCGCCGCGACGCCGGAGACCTCCGAGACTCCGCCGCCCGAGCAGGAGCGCCCCGGCGAGGGCGAGATCGTGCGCCGCAACCCCGCCGCCGATAGCCTTGCCGCCGATAACATCGCCGCCGATAACATCGCCGCCGCAGCGCTCGCCCCCGACAGCCTCGGCGGCGCCGACGTGGGCGCCGACAGCCTCGGCGCGCCCGCCGCTAGCCTCGGCGCGCCCGCCGCTAGCCTCGGCGCGCCCGCCGCTAGCCTCGGCGCCTCGCTGAGCCCGCCGGATACGACGACCGCCGCGCCGAAGGCCCCTCCGGCCGAGAAGCCGCGCATGCTTACGCTGGAAGTGCTCTACGAGAGCATCACCGAGAAATACCCCCGGACGCCCTATGCCGAGCGGGCCGCGCAAACGCTGATCGCCCTCAAGGAGGAACTGAAGCCTCCGCCCGATACCATCTCCGCCGCCGACACGTCCGCCACGCGGGGCGCGCCGCCGCTGGAAACGCCCGCCGATACGTCTGCGGCCGAGGCTCCGGCCGGCGCGCCTGCTTCGGAGACGCCCGCCGACGAAGCGCCGGCCATCGCGCCGCCGCCTGCCGAGGCCCCCGCTGAGGCGCCGCCCGCCACAGGCTCGCTGCCCGAGGACGTGCAGCCTGAGGACGCGGCCCCTGAGGACGCCCCGCCCGGCGGCGGCGCGCCGCTGCAAACCCCGCCGCTGCAAACGCCTGCGCCCGACCCGGCTCCCCCCGACAGCACGGGGCGCCGCCTGCCCCTCAACGACAAGCTCTGAGGCGCGCCTTCGCCGCCCGCCAGATTCGTCGGAGGGCGCGGGGACTTTTGGCGCCCGCACAGGTTTAAGGCGCACAGTCTTCCGCCGCCTTGCGCCGGAGGGCCCGCTATGCCTCATCCTACACAAATCTTGGGATATTCCGCGAATGGCGCAGAACGAGCGCGATAAGATAAAACTTGGGCGCGGCGACGAAGGCTCCGGCCGAGGCTCCCGGTTCGGGGACCGTCGCCCGAAGTTCTCTCTGTGGATCTATCTGGCTATTTTCCTGGCCCTTCTGATCCACATCTTCTTCTACATGGGGGGCGTCGAGCCCAATACCATCGACTACAGCTCGTTCCTGGGCTACGTCGAAAAGGGCTACGTCGAGGAAGTCGTCGTCGTCAACAACACCCGCATCGAAGGGCAGTACACCGAGGCGGCCGTCCAGAGCGGCGCCGTGAAGCTGGCGAAACCGCGCGAGGATCTGCTGGGCGGCGGCGCGGCTACGCCCCCGCAGCCCAACCGGTTCACCTCGGTCAAGCCGGAGGACCACGACCTCACCGAGTTCCTGAAACAGCACAACGACGGCGCCGCCGCCGCCGGAGGCGCGGCCGTGGCCTTCAGCGCCCGCCAGGAGGACAACTGGTTCGGCGGCCTGCTTACGTGGGTGTTTCCGCTCATCCTGCTGGCCGCGCTCTGGATGTACTTCCTGCGCCGGATGAACCCCGGCTCGCAGGTGCTCAACATCGGCAAGAACAAGGCCGTCCTCTTCGACGCCATGAGCGACCAGAAGCTCACGTTCAAGGACGTGGCCGGGCTCGACGAGGCCAAGGAGGAAGTGGTCGAGGTGGTCGAGTTTTTGCGCAACCCCAAGCGCTTTACCAAGCTCGGCGGCAAGCTGCCCAAAGGCGTGCTTCTGGTAGGCCCTCCCGGCACCGGCAAGACCCTGCTGGCGAAAGCCGTCGCCGGCGAGGCCGGCACGCCGTTCTTCTCGCTCTCCGGCTCCGACTTTGTTGAGATGTTCGTCGGCGTCGGCGCCGCGCGCGTGCGCGACTTGTTCCGCCAGGCCAAGGAGAAGGCCCCCTGCATCATCTTCATCGACGAGATCGACGCCATCGGGCGCTCGCGCGGCAAGGGCATGATGATCGGCTCGAACGACGAGCGCGAGAACACCCTGAACCAGCTCCTCGTGGAGATGGACGGCTTCAACACCGACAAGGGCGTCATCATCATGGCGGCCACCAACCGCCCCGACGTGCTCGACTCTGCCCTGCTGCGTCCGGGCCGGTTCGACCGGCAGATCCTGATCGACAAGCCGGACCGCAAGGAGCGTGAGGAGGTCTTCAAGGTGCACACGCGCAACCTGATCCTTGCCGAGGGGGTCGATCTGGAAGTGCTGGCCGGCCAGACGCCCGGCTTTGCCGGGGCCGAGATCGCCAACGTGTGCAACGAGGCCGCGTTGCTGGCGGCGCGCAACGAAAAGGAAGCCGTCGAGATGGACGACTTCGAGCACGCCATCGACCGCGTCATTGCGGGCCTCGAAAAGAAAAACAAGATCATCTCGCCCGAGGAGCGGCGCATCGTGGCCTACCACGAAGCCGGCCACGCCATTGCCGGCTGGTTCCTGGAGCACACCGACCCGGTCGTGAAGGTCTCCATCGTGCCGCGCGGGCTGGCGGCGCTCGGCTACGCACAGTACCTGCCCGAGGAGCGCTACCTGTACACCCGTGAAGCCCTCACCGACCGCATGACGATGGCCGTCGGGGGGCGCGTAGCCGAGGAGATCATCTTCGGCAAAATCTCGACCGGCGCGCAGAACGACCTGGAGCGCATCACCAAGCTCGCCTATGCGATGGTCGTGGACTACGGCATGAGCGAGCGCGTCGGGTACGTGAGCTTCAACCAGTCGCAGCGTTCCAGCGAAAACCCGTTCTTCGAGAAGCCGTACTCGGAGGAACTGGCCCGCACCATCGACTCGGAGGTAAAGGTCATCATCGACGAGGCGCGCCGGCAGGCCCGCCGCCTGCTCGAAGAAAAGCGCCACCTGCTCGAAGAAATGGCGCAGGCGCTGCTTCAGAAGGAGGTGCTCACGCAGCGCGACCTGGTGCGCATCCTCGGGCCGCGCCCCTTCCGGGAATACAACGCCACCGGACTGGAGGCCGAGGGCGGCGCCTCCGGAGCGCTCGGCGACGGCGGAGCCAACGGCACGATCCAGGAAGGCAAGAACCTGATGTAACCGCCGGGCAGTCCGGCGGGGGGAGTGGGGGGAGGCGGCGCGAAGCCGCCTCCCCTTTTTTGGTAGGGTACGGCGCAGCCGGCAAGAGTACGGCCTCTGTTTGATATGATGATATATACCTTAAGTACGGGTATGCGACGCCCCAAGCCGCTGTTTCGGCCTGAAAACGCCGAGCTTTATCGTTTCTTTATCATATAATTTGAACTTGCCTGCGCGGAAGTGCTATATTTGCAGGCTCACTCAGAACGCAGCCGCGCGCGGGTGAGGCCAACTTCAAGGAGCAACTAGAGGACGAGACGTGCCTACTATTCAGCAGCTTATTCGGAAAGGGCGCCGCAGCAAGGTCAAGAATACCAAGTCGCCGGCGCTGCTCGCCTGCCCGCAGCGACGCGGCGTCTGCACGCGCGTGTACACCACGACCCCCAAGAAGCCGAACTCGGCGTTGCGCAAAGTGGCGAAGGTGCGGCTCGTGCACGGCGTAGAGGTCATCGCCTACATTCCGGGCGAGGGGCACAACCTTCAGGAGCACTCGATTGTGCTGGTGCGCGGCGGCCGCGTCAAGGACCTGCCGGGCGTGAAGTACCACATCGTCCGCGGCGCGCTCGACTCCTCGGGCGTGGCAGACCGCCGGCAGGCGCGCTCGCGCTACGGCGCCAAGCGCCCGAAAGCCGGCAAGAGCGCTCCGGCGACTCCGGCCAAAAAGAAGAAGTAGCCTCCCGCGGGCCGGCAAACCCCCACTTTCCGGACGCCTGCGCTTTTGCGCCGGCGCCTCACACCGTAAGTCACCTGGCTGCGTCGCCTCCTCCGGCCGCCGCCACGAGCGTAAGAACGATGCGTAGAAAAAGAGCAGAGCGGCGCGCAGTTCCCTCCGATCCGCTGTACAACGATCAGTTGGTCGCGCGCTTCATCAATAGTGTCATGCTGAGTGGTAAGAAGAGCGTCGCGCAGCGCATCGTGTATGATGCCTTCGACGTGATCGAGGAGCGCATGAGCGAGCAGGGCGTCGAGGTGTTCAAGAAAGCCGTGAACAACGTCGCGCCGCTCGTGGAAGTCCGCAGCCGCCGCGTCGGCGGCGCCACCTATCAGGTGCCTATCGAGGTGCGCCCCGACCGCCGGCTTGCGCTCGCGTTCCGGTGGCTCATCCAGTACTCGCGCAGCCGCACCGACAAGAGCATGGCGATGCGCCTGGCCAACGAGCTGATGAGCGCGGCCAAAGGCGAAGGCGGCGCCGTCCGCAAGAAGGACGACACGCACCGCATGGCCGAAGCCAACAAGGCGTTCTCGCACTTCCGGTTCTAACCCGGCCGGAAGCCCGCGATCATCGCCTCGCCGGCGGCAGGCGCGCAGCGACAGAGGAGCAGGAGCCTGGCCCTACGAGACGATAACACAGACTATAACGGTACATAATGGCGACTGAAGTTTTAGATAATCTGCGTAAAACGCGCAACATCGGCATCATGGCCCACATCGATGCCGGCAAGACGACCACCACCGAGCGCGTGCTGTTCTACACGGGCCGCCTGCACCGTATGGGCGAGGTGCACGAAGGCGGCGCGACGATGGACTGGATGGAGCAGGAGAAGGAGCGCGGCATCACCATTACGAGCGCCGCCACCACCTGCTACTGGCAGGACCACCGCATCAACATCATCGACACCCCCGGACACGTTGACTTTACGGTCGAGGTCGAGCGTTCGCTGCGCGTGCTCGACGGCGCCGTGGCGCTCTTCTGCGCCGTCGGCGGGGTAGAGCCGCAGTCCGAGACGGTCTGGCGCCAGGCGGACAAATACCGCGTGCCGCGCATCGCCTTCGTCAACAAGATGGACCGCACGGGCGCCGACTTCGCCGACGCCGTGCAGATGATGAAGGACCGGCTCAAGGCCAACGCCGTGCCCGTCCAGATCCCGATCGGCGAGGGCGCCATGTTCCGGGGCATCATCGACCTGGTGCTCAACAAGGCCATCATCTGGCACGACCATACCCAGGGCGCGACCTTCGACGAGATCGAGGTGCCGGACGACCTGAAGAAGGACGCGCGCCACTGGCGCATCAACCTGCTGGAGGCCGTCGCCGAGCACAACGACGAGCTGCTCATGAAGTACCTCGAAGGCGAAGAGATCACGCCGGAGGAGGTGCGCGCCGTCGTGCGCGAGGCCACGCTGAGCCTGGACATTACGCCCGTCTTCTGCGGCTCGGCCTTCAAGAACAAGGGCGTGCAGCGCCTGCTCGACGGCGTGCTGGACTACCTGCCCAGCCCGCTCGAAGTGGAGGCCGTGACCGGCTCGGTGCCGCACAGCGACGAGCACGAGACGCGCGCCGCTGATCCGAAGGCTCCCTTCAGCGCCATCGCCTTCAAGATCATGACCGACCCGTACGTCGGCAAGCTGACCTTCTTCCGCGTCTACAGCGGCACGCTCGACAAAGGCACCCAGGTGCTCAACACCACCTCGGGCAAGAAGGAGCGCATCGGGCGCATCCTCCAGATGCACGCCAACCACCGCGAGGACATCGAGACCGTCAGCGCCGGCGACATCGCGGCCGCCGTCGGCCTCAAAGAGGTGCGCACCGGCGACACGCTGTGCGACCAGGAGCACCCCATCATCCTGGAGAAGATGGAGTTCCCCGAGCCGGTCATCCGCATCGCCATCGAGCCCAAGACCAAGGCCGACAGCGACAAGCTCGGCGCGGGCCTGGCCAAGCTGGCCGAAGAAGACCCGACGTTCAAGGTCTCCATCGACGACGAGACCGGCCAGACGATCATCGCCGGCATGGGCGAGCTGCACCTGGAAATCATCGTAGACCGCCTGCGCCGCGAGTTCAAGGTCGAGGCCAACGTCGGCAAGCCGCAGGTGGCCTACCGCGAAGCCATTCAGTCCACCGTAGACGAGCGCTACACGCACAAGAAGCAGTCGGGCGGCCGCGGCCAGTTTGCCGAGGTGTGGGTCGAGATCGGCCCCAACGAGACCGGCGTCGGCTTCGAGTTCGTCAACGACATCACCGGCGGCGCCATTCCGCGCGAGTTCATCAACTCGGTCGAGAAAGGCATCCAGTCGGCGCTCTCACAGGGACCGCTCGGCGGCTACCCCATCGAAGGCATCAAGGCGCGCCTCTACGACGGCAAGTTCCACTCGGTGGACTCCGACCAGCTTTCGTTCGAGATCGCCGGCCGCATGGCCTTCCGCACGGCCGCCCGCCGCGCCAAGCCGAAGATCATGGAGCCGATCATGTCGGTCGAGGTCGTCACGCCCGAGGAGTACATGGGCGACGTGATCGGCGACTTGAACAGCCGTCGCGGCCGCATCCAGAACATGGGGCAGCGCCAGGATGCGCAGGTGATCCGCGCGCTCGTGCCGCTCTCCAGCATGTTCGGCTACTCGACCGACATGCGTTCGATCACCCAGGGCCGGGCCATCTACTCGATGCAGTTCGACCACTACGAAGAGGTGCCCAAGTCGGTCGCCGAAGAAATCATCGCCGTATCCAAGGGCGCCGCCGCCTAGGCCCGCCTGCGCATCACAAGCCCCCGAGCACTTAGAACTTTAGCAATCCCATGGCAAAGGAGACATTCGTCCGCAACAAGCCGCACGTGAACGTCGGGACGAT
>CBDTTW010000167.1:0-6807 GCA_965363675.1 uncultured Rhodothermaceae bacterium | reverse complement strand
GCTCCTGTAACGGGAAGGTGCGGGCTTTGAAACCGGTCATCCACCCGGCGGGGCGCCCCGGCTTCACGTACCTGAACGTGCACGACGACGAGGACACCGCCGTTCATGCGGCGCTGGAGGTGATCGGGGGCAAAGGCGGTCGCCTCATCGAGTTGCGACACACCGGGGCGCGGCGCATCGCCTTCCGGCTCGGGGGCGCGGCCTACACTTTCGACCCCAACCGCATCTTCACCGACGCGGGCGTGCGGGCCACGCTCGGAGACTCATCGGAGGCGGCCTTCGGCGAGGTGCGCCGGTTCGGGCGAGCCGTGCTCGAACTGCTGGAGGCCGAGGCGGCGGGCGTCCTCGTCACGGTGCATAACAACACCGAGGGCGGGTACTCGGTGCGCTCATACGAGGCGGGGGGCGACCTGGCCGGGGACGCGGCGCGCGTGCACAGGGGCCGCATCGCCAGCGCCGACGAGTTTTACTTCGTCACGGAGGCCGCGCTTTTCGAGGCGCTCGCAGAGGCGGGCTACGGCGTGGTGCTCCAGAACAACGCCGGCGTCACCGACGACGGCTCGCTCTCGGTGCATGCCGCCCGGCAGGGGCTGGCGTACGTCAACGTGGAGGCGCGCCACGGCCGCCGGGCCGAGCAGGCGGCCATGCTGGAGGCGCTGCACGACCGCCTGTTTCGGCCCGCGCCGTAGCGGCGCTATAACCGGATGAGTTCGCGGGGCATAGCCGTCAGTTCGTCGGCCCCGGTCTCGGTGAGGACCACGTCATCCTCGATGCGAACGCCGCCTTTGCCCGGCAGGTAAATGCCCGGCTCGACGGTGAAGGCCATGCCGGGAGCAAGGCGCTGGTCGTTGTCGCCCCGGAGGTACGGCTCTTCGTGGGCCTCCAGCCCGAGGCCGTGGCCGGTGCGGTGGATGAAGCGCGCGCCGTAGCCCGCCGCCTCGATGACCCCGCGCGCTGCGGCGTCCACGTCGCCGGCGCGCCCGCCCGGAGCAGCCGCTGCCACGCCTGCCCGGTTGGCCTCCAGGACGATGGCCGCGATGCGCTCAAGCTCCGGGTCCACCGCGCCGAAGGCAAACACGCGCGTCAGGTCGCTGAAGTAGCCGTCCACGGCGGCGCCCCAGTCGAACAAAACGAGGTCGCCGTCCTCCAGGGGGCGGTCGGTGGGCGTCGCGTGGGGGTTGGCGCTGTTCGGGCCGAAGGCGACGATGGGCTGGAACGGCAGCTCGGGCTCGCTGCCCTCCTGCAAGAGGGCCGCCACCAGGCGGCCCGCCAGGGCGCGCTCGGTCATGCCGCGCTGCACCTGTCCGAGCGTCCGCCCGAGCGCCCGTTCGGCGAGCGCCGCCGCGTCCTTCATCTTCGCCGCCTCGTCGGCGTCCTTGTGCATGCGCAGCGCCGCGAGCACGCCTTCGGCCGACTCGAAGGCGGCGCCGGGCAGGGCGCGCTGCAAAAACTGAAGTTCGAGAAACCGGAGCGCGCGCGGCTCGACGCCGATGCGGGCCCCGCCGTCTACGGCAGTCTTAGCGGCCAGGCGGAACGCCGCGTCCCACGTGGCGAGGTCCTCGGTGTACGTGATCGGCTGGAGCGGGAAGCCCACGGCCTCGGCGCGGGCGCGCTCGAACTCGGGCAGCACGAGCACCGGGTCTCCGGAGGCCGGGAAAATCGCCACGGTGGGCCGCTCCATGAGGTGGAAGCGCAGGCCCGTGAGGTAGGCGAGGCCGGGGCCGGGGTTGAGGGCAAGGGCGGCGAGCCCGGCTTCCTGAAGCCGAGCTCGCAGGCGCTCGTGGCGCGCCTGGAGCATCGCGTTGTGATCGTTCATAGGAGGGCGTCCGGCCGGGAGAAAAGGTTGCGGCAAGGGGATAGTTCAAATAAAATACCCCTTGTAGGCGGAATTGCGAAGGCCGCTGCTGCATATGGGTTGTAAATGTGCGATTTTACGGCCCGAAACCGTGCGCCGCCCTGCCGCCTCACACGACCGGGCTTTCACGGCGCTCCGCCCCCTCATCCGTTCGCGGCTCATGCCCATGTCACGCAAGCTTTTTACCTTTTTCCTTTTTGCCGCCCTCTGTGTCGCCGGGTGCGCCCGCGACGAGCGCGGCGGCGCGGCCTCCGAAGCGCTCGTATGCGCCGAGGGAAACGCCGGCCTCAGCCTGCCCGAGGGCTTTTGCGCCGTGCTCGTCGCCGACAGCGTCGGCGGGGCGCGCCACATGGCCGTGGCCGAAAACGGCGACGTGTTCGTGGCGCTGCGCAACCTGAAGCGGGGCGGCGGCATCGCTGCGCTGCGCGACAGCACCGGCGACGGCCGGGCGGACCGCCTCGCGTACTTCGGCGCGCCGGCGGGCACGGGCATCGGGTTCCACGGCGATTACCTGTACTTCGCGCCGGATACGGCCGTGGTGCGCTACCGCCTTGCGGCGGGGGCGCTCACGCCGGCCGATACGAGCTACGAACTCATCGTGAGCGGCTTTCCGCAGCAGGGGCCGCACGCCACCAAGCCGTTCACGTTCGACAATGCCGGGCATATGTACGTGACCGTCGGCGCCCCCTCGAACAACTGCGCCGACGATTCGGTGCAGGATCGGGTGGTCGGGCTGGAGCCGTGCCCCCAGATCGAGCGGCAGGCGGGCATCTGGCAGTTCAGCGCCGACACGCCGGGCCAGCAGCAGCAGTCGGGAGTGCACTACGTCAAGGGGTTCCGCAACGCTCTTGCGCTGGACTGGCACCCGGCGGCCAACAAGCTCTACGCGGTGCAGCACGGCCGCGACGTGCTGAGCCAGAACTGGCCGGCGCTCTACAACGACACGCTCAACGCCGAGCTGCCCGCCGAGGAGTTCTCCTCGATTGACCAGGGCGACGACTTCGGGTGGCCGTACTGCTACTACGACCACATCCAGAAGAAGCGCGTCACGGCGCCGGAGTACGGCGGCGACGGGCGCAGCGCCGACCGCTGCACGGCCTTCCGCACGCCGGACGTAGGGCTGCCGGGCCACTGGGCGCCCAACGACCTCGTCATCTACACCGGCGAGCAGTTCCCCGAGCGCTACCGCAACGGGGCGTTCATCGCCTTTCACGGCTCGTGGAACCGCGCGCCGCTGCCCCAGGGCGGCTACAACGTGGTGTTTATCCCGTTCGTGGACGGCAAGCCCACGGGCGCCTACGAGGTGTTCGCCGACGGGTTTGCGGGCGTGAAGCCCGTTGCGTCGCCGGGCGACGCCCTGCACCGCCCGACAGGGCTGGCGGTGGGGCCGGACGGCTCGCTCTACGTCTCCGACTCAGTCAAGGGGAAGATCTGGCGCATCATTTACCGGGGCAGTTGACGCGTTTTACCCTGATTGCGAAGGTGGGCGTCCGTATCTTAGCGCTGCCGTTCATGCATTATTCATTGCCGAGCACGAACCCCGTACGGGCCTGATCGTTGACTCGTTGCACCTGTTTTGAAGCATCCACTCGGTTGCATGTCCTTCATTTCCTTCGGCATAAACTACGAGTCGGCGCCTATCGAAGTGCGCGATGCGTTTGCGCTGGATGAGTCGGCGTTGCGCCGCGTGTACGAGCAGGCCGCGGCGGCCTCCGGGGCCGAGTTCGTGCTGCTCTCGACGTGCAACCGCACCGAGTGCTACCTCTACGGCGAAGCGCCGGACGTGAAGGCCGTACAGCAGGCGTGGCGCACGGCGGCGGGCGCCGACTGGCCCGAGGCGCACGCCTTCGAGCTGTGGGACGAGGCCGCCGTAGGGCATGTGCTTCAGGTGGCCTGCGGCCTGCGATCCATGGTGCTCGGCGACGGGCAGATCCTGAGCCAGGTGAAAGCCGCCTACCGCCTCGCCGACGACTGCGAGCGCGTCGGGGCGGTGATGCACCGGCTGATGCACACGGCGTTCCGCGCCGCCAAGCGCGTCGCGGCCGAGACGGGGGTGACGAGCGGGACCGTTTCAGTGGCCTCGGCCGCGGTGGCAATGGCGCGCGCGCACCTGGACGAGCAGGGCCGTCCGGGCCTCGAAGGCGCCCGGGTCGTAGTGCTCGGCGCGGGCAAGATGGCCTCGCTGGCCTTGCAGGTGCTGCACAAGATGGGCGCCGCCGAGATTTTGCTTGCCAACCGCACCCCGGCGCGTGGGGAGGCGCTCGCGGCGCGTTTCGGCGCGCGCGTCCTTCCGTGGGAAAGGCGCTACGAAGCCCTGGCCCAAGCCGACGTTGTTTTCGTGGCGACCGGCTCGGAAGCGCCCGTCGTGCAGGCGGACCGGCTGCCCCGGCGCGCGGCGGGGGGGCTGCTCGTGGACCTGGCCACGCCCCGCAACGTGGCTCCGGAAGCGGCCTTCCACGAAGGCTACCGCGTGCTCGACCTCGACCACCTGAACGCGTGGATCGGCCGCATGGAGGCGCGCCGCCGTACGCAGGCTCCGCTGGCCGCCGCGATCTGCGACGAACTGCTCGTCGATTTCGTGACGTGGATGTTCCACCAGCAGGCGCTGCAACCCGGCATCCAAACCATCCGCGACACGTTCGAGGCGATCCGTCTGCGCGAAATCGAGCGGCACCACCACCGTTTCAGCGGCGTGGACCGCCACGAGCTGGACGTGCTCACGCGGTCGATCATGCAGAAGCTGCTTGCCATTCCGATTGTGCGGCTCAAGCACGTCGGGCCGGAACACCTCGACTTTGCACGGGGCATCCACCTGCTCCAGTACCTGTTCTCGCAGCCGGCCTGCGAGGAAGGCGGCGCGCCGGCCCCGCAGGCGCCCGAGCTGTGGCGCACCCTGACGGCCCGGTGGCCTGAGCCCGCCGACCCGGAGGCCCCCGCGTCGGCCGCCGAGGCGTTCTGCCGGGATCTGCTGCGTGGCTAGCGTTCCTCTCGTGCTCGGCACGCGCGGCAGCAACCTGGCCCGCTGGCAAGCCGAGTGGGTGCAGGCGCGCCTGGCCGCCCACGGCGCCCCGGCGACGCTGCTCGAAATCCGCACGACGGGCGACAAAATCACCGACGTGCCGCTGGCGAAGATCGGCGACAAGGGGCTCTTCACCAAAGAACTCGACTACGCGCTGCTCGAAGGCCGCATCGACCTGGCGGTGCACTCGCTGAAGGACCTGCCGACGCGCTTGCCCGAGGGCATTGCGCTGGCGGCCGTGAGCGCCCGCGAAGAGCCGTGGGACGCCTTCGTCGCGCACCCTGGCTTTGCCGGCGACCTGGACGATGCGCCGCGCGGCGCCGCCATCGGCACGTCGTCGCTGCGGCGGCAGGCGCAACTGCTGGCGTGGCGCCCCGACTTGCGGATCGTTTCGGTGCGGGGCAACGTCGAGACGCGGTTGGCGCGCCTGGAGGCCTCGGACTGGTGTGGCATCATCCTCGCGGCGGCGGGGCTGTCGCGGCTGGGCTACGGCGCGCGCATCCGCGGCCGCATCGGCGCCGCGCGGATGATCCCCGCCGTGAGTCAGGGCGCCTTGGGGGTGGTGTGCCGCGCCGCCGATGCCGCCTTGCAAGAAGCGCTGCGCGCAGCGGTGCACGACGCCGAGGCGGCGGCGTGCACCCGCGCCGAGCGCGCGTTTCTGCGCCGCTTGGAAGGAGGCTGCCAGGCTCCCATCGGGGCGTATGCGGCGCTGGAGGCGGGCGCGCTGCGCCTTCAGGGCTGCGTGGCCGACGTAGACGGCAGCGCGCTGCTGCGGGCCGAGGCGATCGGCGCTCCGGACGCGGCCGAGCAACTGGGCGTGGGGCTGGCAGAAACGCTGCTGGACCGGGGGGCCGCCGACATCCTCCGCCGGATCCGCCTGCGCGGCCCGTTCTAAGGGCGCCGCGGGGCCGCACGCGGCGCTGACCCCTTACCCACGATCATGCACCCGCGTCCGCACATCGTTTTCCTGCGCGAGGAAGAGCCGCCGGATCCGTACCGCGCCGCCTTCGAAGGGCAGGGCTGGCGGGTGGCCTTCGAGCCGGTGCTGACCGCGCGCCCGGTGAACGCGGCGGCGCTGGCGGAAAGCCTGCGACGCCCGGAGGCGTACGGCGGTTTGCTGCTCACGAGCCGCCGGAGCGCCGAGGCCCTTGCAAGGCGGTGGGAGACCCTGCCGCCCGGCGCGGCGGAAGCCTGGCGGAGCCTTCCGGCGTACACCGTGGGCGCGCGCGCGGCGGACGTGCTGAGGGAGCTGGGCTTCCGGAAGGTTCATGCCGGCGCCCGCGACGCGGCGGCGCTCGGGCCGCTCGTGGAGGCCGGGGCCGGGCGAAGGCCGCTGCTGTTCCTGTGCGGCGCGCGGCGCCTGGACGCCCTGCCGGAGAAGCTGCGCGCCCGCGACCTTCCGTTCCGCGAGCTGTGCGTCTACGAGACGCAGACGCGGCCGCCGGAGACGATGCCGCCGCTGCCGGCGGGCGCGTGGGCGGCGGTGTTCAGCCCCTCGGGTCTGGACGCCTTCGGCGAGGAGCCTGCGCGTCTGCTAGGCGAGCGGCCTCTGGCGGCCATCGGCCGGACGACGCAGGCGGCGCTCGAAGCGGCCGGGCTGGCCGTGCAGGCCGTCGCGGCGGCCCCCGGCCCGGAGGGCCTGCTGCGCGCTGTGCTGGCGGCCGCCCGCTGAGGCGGCGGGCGTTCAGGACGCGTATCTTCCGGCAAACCTGCCCGCCGCCGCCGCTATGGAAACCTTGTTCGATGACGCCGCCGCCTTGTACGAAGCCGCTTTCATGGCCGTAGGGGCCGACCGGTTGCTGCGGCCTGAAACGCTGCACGGCTTGCCCCGGCGGCCGCTCGCGGAGTACCGGCGCGTGCTGGCCGTCGGAGCAGGCAAGGCGGCTGTGGCCATGGCGGGCGCCCTGGAGGCGGCGCTGCCGCGCCCGGTGGA
>CBDTTW010000166.1:0-6864 GCA_965363675.1 uncultured Rhodothermaceae bacterium | reverse complement strand
TCTCCTCCGCGAAGGCGAGGGGGGCGCCCGGGGGCAGCACCCGGCGCGCCCCGTGGTAGCCGCGCCGCCAGTAGTCCTGCGCCAACTGCGAAATGACCACCCCCTTGCTCGTCGAGGCGTGCGCAAAGGCGCCCTCCGACAGGTAAACGCCCACATGGCGCGTTTTGCCGTTGTTCAGGTAGAAGAACACCAGATCCCCGGCTTGCAGCGCTTCCTCGGGCGCCGGCTCGCCCGCGCCGAGCTGCTCGGCGGTCGTGCGCGGCAGCGCCAGGCCGAAGGCGTCGGCGTAGAGGCGTTTGACGAAGCCGGAGCAGTCCACGCCGCTGCGGTCGTTGCCGCCGAAGCGGTAGGGCGCGCCGAGCCACGTCTCCAGTTCGCGCCGCAGGCACTGCTCGACGGCGTCCTCGTGCGCCGGAGCCGGGCGGGCGCGCCGCCTCGGCGCTTCCGCCGAAGCGGCGGGCGGGGGCGCCGCCTGCGGCGCGCGCCCGGCGACGACCGGCGCGGGAGCGGCCTTCCGGCCTCCGGCGCAACCGGAGAGCGCCAGGCAAGCGGCAAGGCCCAAGGCCGTAAGCGGCAGCGATCTATTCAAGGGCATAATGAGCCAATGCGCTAAAACCTATGGGCAGCAACCGGTTTCCCTTATGAACCGGCCGCAGTATGTTACCTTTTTTGCGGCGCAATGGCAAGAGCCCGCAAGGCCCGGAGCGCGTGCAAAACGCGGGCCGCCTTTGCAAGCGTCAATAAATGGTGAGTTCGGGGGGCGGGTGGGCTCCGACGCCCTGTTTCCGCGTTATAAGCTGGAGTAGACTTTACATCGGGAAAGGTGCAGTCATGAAGACGGAACGAAATTGGTTGGTCACGGCCCTTGCCGCGTTTACGGGCGGCTTCTGCGCCGGGCTCATGCTGGCCCCCAAAAGCGGCCATGATTTGCGGCGCTCCATCTCGGTCAACGTGCAGGCGCAGACGCGCCGCATGGGCGAGCAGTTGCACGACCTGGAGGCTCGTTTGCAGCACCTCGAACGGCAGCTCCAGGAGTCGGGAGAGCATTTCGCGACGGCGGTCAGGGAGGCCCGCGACCGCGCCGTAGAGCACTACATCCCGGAGCCGGGGCCGTGGGAGCTGGAAAGCGAGGAGGTGGCCGAGGACCTGCGCCGGATGCCGCACGAGTAGCGGCGCGGATCAAATGCGCCCCGGGCGGCGTATCGGAGGCTCGGTCTGCGGCAGCCCGCGCGCCGGGTCGCCGCCGCGTCTCTATGCCATAACCAACCTGTAGATATCATGCCTTACCCGGAAGCCGTCGTGACGCCCATGCGCGAGGAACTCGCGCGTCTCGGCGTGGAAGAACTCCGCACCGCCCAAGACGTAGATGCGGCCTTGGAAGCCGCCCGCGAGGGCACCCTGATGGTGGTCATCAACTCGGTGTGCGGCTGCGCGGCGGCCAACGCCCGCCCGGCCATCACGCTGGCGATGCACACGCCCATTCAGCCGGAGAAGTACGCCACCGTGTTCGCGGGGCAGGACGTGGAGGCCACAGCGCGCCTGCGCGAGTTCATGCCGGGCGTGCCGCCGTCCTCGCCGGCGTTCGTGCTGTTCAAGGAGGGCGAGCCGGCCTTCGTCGTCGAGCGCCGCCACATCGAGGGGCGCAGCGCCGGCGCCATCGCCGCCGACCTCTCGCAAGCCTACAACAAGTTCTGCGGGACCGAAGCCGGCGCCGAGGGCGGCCCCGAAAAGCCGACCGTGACCGACCACCCGGCCGAAGGCGCCCTTCCGCCTACGTTCCGCTCGATCCTGTAGCCCCCTCGGGCCGGGCGCGCAGCAGCCCCTCCCGGCGTATGAGCAGGGCCGCATAGCCCAGGCCGCCCAGGGCAAGCGCCGCCAGCGTCCCCCAGGCCGAGCCGAGGGCCAGCGCCCCGGCCGCCGGCAGCAAAAACGGAGCGCTCAGCAAGCCGTACCGCAGGTGCGCCTTGCCGAGCGCTCCGGCGTTTGCTCCGGCCAGCCGCGCCGCCACCCCCAGTTGCAGCAGCCGCGTCCCGACGCCGGCGATGCTCAGGCGCAGCAGCACCTCCAGGATGCCGCGCTCGGCGCCCGCCGGCGCCGCGAGGGCCGCCGCCAGCAGGGCCAGGCTCGTCAGGTTGACGATCAGCGCGGCGCGCTGCTTTTCGAGCACGTCGTAGACGTAGGTCAGCGGCGAGACGACGGCGGCCAGAAACAGCCATGCGGCCAGGAGCTGAAGGTATACTCCCGCCTCGCGCCACTCGGGGCCGTAGATGAGCCCGCAGAGCTGCGGCCCGGCCAGCATCACGGCGAGCGTGGGAAAGATGCCCAGCATCACCAGGCGCTGGTGCACGTTTTCCAGGAGCCGCCCCAGCCCGCCGCTGCGCCGCGCCTCCGCCGCCTGCACGAAAAACACCTGCCCCACCGACGTGCCGATCAGGCTGAACGGAATCGCCATCAGGTTCGTCGCAACGGCGTATCTGCCCAGCACGTCCTCGCTGAAGCCGATGAGCGGCAACAGCAGCAGGGGCAGCCGGATCAGCACGATGCCGATAAGCGCCGAGGGGGTGCTGAACACTGAAAACGTGTAGTAGCGCAGGTAGCCGGCGCGTATAGGGGCCCAGGCGAAGGCTTCGCGGAAGGTGCGCCCCCACGCGCGCACGGCGTGCCGGCCGTAGATCGCCGCGCCAAGCACCTGCGCCGCCACAAAGCCGCCGATGAGCCCCCCGGCCCCCGGCGCCGGGCGCGCAAACCCGACCGCCAGGCGGTAGGCCGACATCATCAGGTTGCTGCTGACCTGCACCCGCGACACCTTGCGGAAGGCGCTCTTCCGGGTGTGCCAGTTTTCGAGCACCTTGAACAGGCGCATGCTGAAAAGCGCCGCCGGAATGAGCGGCACGAACGGGGCCAGGCCGGGCACCTCCACCCACGCCGCCGCCTGCTCGCGCACGGGCGTAAGCCCCAGCAGCGCCAGGCTGAAGCCCCCCACGAGCAGCAACGCGCCCCACCCCAGCGCCGCCGCCTCCCGGTCGTCGGCGGGCAGCATCACGGCGTCCTCGTAGCGCAGCGAGGAGAACGTGATCAGGATGCTCAGCACGCTGATGAAATAGTTCGCCACGCCGAAGTCGGTAGGGGTATAAAGGCGCGCCAGGATGATCTGCGCCCCGAACGAGATGACGGCCGCCACGGCCGAGCCGGAGAGCAGCGTCAGGACGGGGCCGCGAAAGCCGGTGTCGGAAAACAGGTGGGAGAACCGGCCGAAAACCTTCGGCCCGGAGCGTGGCGGCATGGCGCGTGAAGGGCCGCCGGGGGCGGCATGGCGAGGTGCGCAGGGCGGCGCACAAGATAGGCTTTAAATGCCCCGCCGTGTGAGACGCCCCCCGGCGGCGACGAAGCGGCCCAGGAAAGCGCCCGGGTTGGACTTCTGCACCCGGTAGTACACCTGAAGCTCCGCCCCGAAACGCCGCTTGAATTCGGCGATGGAGGGCGTGTTGGCTCCCACGAAGTCGAACGTGCGGACGCCCTCGCGCGCCAGCAGGGGCAACACCCCCCCGAGCAGCACCGTCATGGCGGGGCCGGGGCGGCTGCCGGCGACCCAGTAGTAGGCCGTTGCGCCGTGGCGCAGCACGGCCAGCCCGGCCTCCGGAGGTCCCCCGGAAGCCGGGCGCGCCGCGAACAGCCGCGCCATGCCGCATGCCTGCAACCCCCCGACGAGCCGCGCGAGCCGGTCTACAGGCGCAGGCGGGCGGCGCCCGTGGCGTGCGTAGCTCTCGGCGCACAGCCCGGCGATGGCCGCCGCCGCCTCGGGCTCCTCGCCGACGGCAAACCGGACGGCCTCGCGCGTGTAGGTGCGCCGCGTCGCCGCCGACCACCGGGCCTGCGCGTCGTCCGCGCCCAGGGGCAACAGGTACGTGTAGAGCGGCTGCGCTTTCCAGCCGCGCCACGTCAGGGCGCGCACGTCGGCGTCGGCGGGGTGCAAATGCAGCGCCGCGTAGCGGTAGCGGTCTTCGAGCTGCGCGGCGAGGGCTTCCGTCGCGGCGGCGCGCGCGGCGATTTCGTGGGGGCGTGGGGGCGGGTCGGCTACGATGGGCGTGTAGGCCGTCAGCGGCGGCACGACGGCGCGCCGGCCCGTCAGGGCGCGCCGCTCGTAGACGAGCGCGAACGCCTCGTGCGAGGCCGCGCGCGCCGTGAACAGGCGCCACCCTACCCCGAGCGCCTCCCGAAGGCATGCCGCATACGCCGGATCCGAGTACGGCGTGTAGCGCGGGCTCGCGCCGAAGCGCCGCCGCACGGCGTCGGCGTCGGGGGCGGAAGGAGGCGTCATGCGGGGCGCGCGGGCATGGGCGGCCTAAAGGATGTACTGGCTCAGGTCCCGGTTCTGCACGATGGCCGAAAGGCGCTCGCGCACCATCGCCGCCGTGATCGTAAGCGCGGTTTCCTCCATGCTATCGGGCACCTTGTACAGAATCTCTTCGAGCAGCGTCGTCAGGATAGTGTGCAGGCGGCGCGCGCCGATGTTCTCGACCTCGGCGTTGACCTGGGCCGCCACGCGCGCCACCTCGCGCACGGCATCCTCCTCGAAGGTGATCTCGACGCCCTCCGAGGCCAGCAGCGCCGCGTACTGTTTGAGCAGGGCGTTGCGCGGCTTCGTCAGGATGCTGTAGAAGTCGCTCTCGGTCAGGCTGCTCAGCTCCACGCGAATCGGGAAGCGGCCCTGAAGCTCCGGGATGAGGTCGCTCGGCTTTGCGACGTGGAACGCGCCCGAGGCGATGAACAGAATGTGGTCCGTCTTGACCATGCCGTACTTGGTCATCACGTTGCTGCCCTCGACGATGGGCAGCAGGTCGCGCTGCACGCCCTCGCGCGATACGTCGGGGCCGCCGGCCTTATTGCCGCCGCGCGCGGCCACCTTGTCGATCTCGTCGATGAACACGATGCCCATTTGCTGCACCCGCTCCAGGGCCTCGCGCGAGACCTTGTCCATGTCGATGAGCTTTTGCGCTTCCTCCTGCGCCAGGATCGTCCGGGCTTCGGAGACCGGCATGCGGCGCTTTTTCTTTTTCTTGCCGCCGAGGTTGCCGAAAAGCTCCTGGATGTTCATGCCCATTTCCTCCATGCCCATCGGGCCGAAGATCTGGAGCGTGGGCGAGCCGTCGCCGCTGACCTCCAGCTCTACCTCGCGCGCGTCGAGGTCGCCTCGGACCAGCTTCTCGCGGAACTTGGCGCGGGTGCGCTCGCGCACGTCCGCCTCGCCGGCAGGTTCGGCGGCCGACGACGGGCCGATGAGGAAGCCGGGGCCGGGGGCGGCCTCGTCGGCGGCGCGCCCGGCGGGCGGGATCAGGATGTCGAGGATGCGGTCCTCGGCGGCCTCGCGCGCCCGGTCCCCGACGCCGGCGGTATGCTCCTCGCGCACCATGTTGACGGCGATGTCCATCAGGTCGCGGATGATGCTGTCCACGTCGCGGCCTACGTACCCGACTTCGGTGAATTTGGTGGCCTCGACCTTGATGAACGGCGCTCCGGCCAGGCGCGCCAGGCGGCGGGCGATCTCGGTTTTGCCGACGCCCGTCGGGCCGATCATGATGATGTTGTTGGGCATGATCTCGTTGCGCATGTCCTCGGACGCCTGCCGGCGGCGCCAGCGGTTGCGCAGCGCAATCGCGACGCTCTTCTTGGCGTCGGTCTGGCCGATGATGTAGGTGTCGAGCTGCTCGACGATTTCACGCGGGGTGAGTTCTCGTTCCATACCAGGTAAGGCGGCCGCGCCGGGAGCCGGCGCGCCGCTCAAAGGGTGAAGTCGGAGGGAAGGGCGTCGGCGCGGCCGTAGGCGGCGCGCACGGCCTGCACGTCGGGGTGCGCCGCATCGACGAGCAGCACGGTGTAGGCGTAGGGAAAGCCTTCGCGTTTTTCGAGCCAGGCGGCCCCGGCTTCTTCCAGCAGCGCCACGATGGCCTTGGGGTCGCACGCGTCGTCGAACTCGTCGGAGAACTTGCGCAGCAGGGGCGTCAGGAATACCTCGTCGTACTGCCCGAAGTGCTCCTCGATGATTTCGAGGGCGCGCCGGGCGGCAGGGTCTTCGAGGCGGCGGGGCGCGGCGGGCGGCTTCTCGGCGCTGCCGTCGCCGGCGGCGGGGGGGCGCGCCGGGGCGCTCCGGCCCCCTTTGCCGACGAGCGCGCCCAGGTCGAGCGCATCGCGCGTGTCGAGGAAGGGCGCGGCGGCGGCCACGCGCCGGGGCGCGGCGCTGAAGGTGACCACGCGCCGCCCGCATTGCCGCAGCCACGCTTGCAGCGGCACGTAGAGCCGGTCGCCGGTGACGATGACGAAGGCGCCGGGCGGGTGGGGGCCGGCGGAGAGCGCCGCCGCTTCGATGCAGAGCTGCTCGGCGGCGGCGGCGGCCTGGTGCTCGGCGCTGACGTAGCGCGGCTCGAAGCCGAGGTCGAACAGGGCGCGCTGGAGGAAGGCGCCGTGCTCGGCCAGGTCGTTGAAGTCGGCGTAGGCGCGCGCGGGGCCGCCGCCGGGAAGCTCCTCGGCCAGGAAACGCTTGAGGCCGTGCAGGATCTCCGTCAGGGCTTCCTCGGCTTCGTCGGCGTCCGCGTGGCGGGCATGCAGCGCCCGGTAGAGGTTTTCAAAGTCGATGAAGGCGGCCGCTTGCGGCGCCTGGGCCGCGCGAGGGGCGGCGTCGGTAGGGTGGGTTCGCATAAATCAATATAGGGGCGTGCGGCGCGCCGAAGTCATGGGGCGGCCGCTTCGATATCCAGAACGGTCAGTTGATGATTCGTATAGATGCAAATGTCCGCCGCGATGTGCAGCCCGGCTTCCACGATCTGGCGGGCCGAGTAGTCGGGACGGTGGGCCAGGAGGGCGCGGGCG
>CBDTTW010000165.1:0-6865 GCA_965363675.1 uncultured Rhodothermaceae bacterium | reverse complement strand
CGTGGACGACGTGTTCACGACGGGGGCCACCGCCACGGCCGCCGCGACGGCGCTCAAGGAAGCGGGCGCGGCATGGGTGGGGCTGGCGGCGCTCGCCTACGCCGCCGCCACGGGCGCGCCCGGCAGGTAATCGCTCAGGCAGAGCCTGCGCCCGGCGTGCGCCAGGTCGCGCACATCGTTGGTCGCCACCACCACGAGCGCGCCGCGCGCGGCGGCGGCCTGCACCACCTCGGAGACCGTTTCCAGACCCGCCTCGTCCAGGTTCGCCCCCGGCTCGTCGAGCAGCAGCAGCGGCGGCTCGGGCAGGAGCGCCGCCGCGAAGCGCGCCCGCTGCCGCATTCCCGAGGAGAACGCCCGCAGCGGCTCGTCGGCGCGCTTCTCCAGGCCCACCTGCCGCGCCACGGCTTCCACCTGCGCCGCGGCACGCGCCATGCCGCGCACCCGGGCGATGAACAGCAGGTTCTCGCGCAGGGTGAGGCCGTCGTAGAGATTCAGGTAAGGCGCCGCCATGCCGACGTGCAGCATGTGATCCTCCGGCGCGGCAATCTGCCCGCCGCCCAGTTCCAGGCGCACCGCCCCACGCGTCGGGCGCAGCACGCCCGCCAGGATGCGCAGCAGCGTGGACTTGCCCGCGCCGTTCGGCCCGGTCACCCCAAGCACCTCGCCGCCCGAGAGCTCGAACGAGAGGCCCCGGAACAGCACGCGGCGGCCGTACGCGCGGGAAAGCTGGTCAGCGACGAGTCGGGGCATACGGGCGGGCGGGTGCGTGCGGAGAAGGCAAGATACGCCCCCCATAGAGACAAGATCATTGCAGATGTGAAGCCGCGCATTCTTGGATGGCGGGTCGCTTCCGGTTATCATAAAGCGCTCTCGGCGAGCGCACTCACCTTGCCCGAGGTCCGGCGTAGCGCGCCGCGCCCTCCCGGCAGCGCCGCCGCCCTTCTATCTGCGCAAACCGTATGAAAATGCACACCACGCTTCGCACGCTGCTCGGCGCCCTGCTGCTCGGGATGTTCGTCGTCACGACGGGCTGCAACCGCGCCGCCGATAACGACGGCATGAACGCCGACTCGCTGGCCGCCGCCGACACGGCGATGGCCGTGCCCTCCGAGACGGTCACGATGAGCCCCACCGAAGGCAACACCGTCCAGGGCACGCTCACCGTGATGGACCACGGCGACGCCCTGCACCTGAGCGGCACGCTCACCGGCCTGACCCCCGGCGAGCACGGCATCCACATCCACGAGTTCGGCGATTGCAGCGCTCCGGACGCCAAGTCCGCCGGCGACCACTACAACCCCGCCGGCGCCACACACGCCGGTCCGGATACGCCGGTGGACCAGCGCCACGCCGGCGACCTGGGCAACATCACCGCCGACGCCTCGGGCGCCGCCGCCGTGGACAAGATGTTCCCCGGCCTGACCCTGAGCGGCGCCAACGCGGTGGCCGGGCGCGCCATCGTCGTGCACGCCTCCGCCGACGACCTCAAGACGGACCCCTCGGGCAACTCGGGCGCGCGCCAGGCGTGCGGCGTCATCCCCGGCATGGCGGCCGGCATGGCCGCCGACAGCAGCGCCGCCGGTCACAGCATGTAACGGCGCCGCCGCAAGGCCCTACTCTCCGCGCTTGCTGAAGCCGGCATGCCCGCACGGGTGCGCCGGCTTCCTTTTGGCCCGCCTATGCCTTCCGCCCTCCCCGACTACTCGGTATACCTCGTCTCCGACCGGCGCACCCTGCCCGGCCACACCGTGCTGAGCGTGGCCCAGGCCGCCATTCGCGGCGGCGCGGGCGCCGTGCAGCTCCGCGAGAAGGCGGGCCCGCTCCGCGACGTGCTGGCGCTCGGGCGCGCCCTGCTCACGCTCACGCGCCCGGCGGGCATCCCGCTCATCGTCAACGACCGCGTAGACGTGGCGCTGCTGCTCGGCGCCGAGGGCGTGCACGTCGGGCAGGCCGATCTGCCGGCGGCGGAAGCGCGCAAGCTCATCGGCCCCGACCGCATCCTCGGCGTCTCGGTGACGAACCTAGAGGAAACCGAAGCCGCCCTCCGCGACGGCGCCGATTACCTTGGCGCGGGCGACATCTTCGGCACGCGCAGCAAGGACGACGCCTGCCCGCCGATGGGCCTGGATTTGCTGCGCCGCATCGTCCGGGCCTCGCCCGTGCCCGTGGTCGCCATCGGCGGCATCACGGCGCAGAACACGCCTGCCGTCATCAGGACGGGGGCGGCCGGCGTGGCCGTCATCTCGGCCGTTTTCGGCGCGCCGCATCCTGAGGCCGCCACGCGCGCCCTCAAAACCCTCATCGAACACACCCGACAAAGCCTATGAATGCCCTCAACGAAGCGGCCGCCGCCGCGCTGACCCGGCTGCGCGCCGAGCGCCCGCTTATCCACCAGATCACGAACTACGTCGTGATGAACGACACCGCCAACGCCACGCTCCACATCGGCGCGTCGCCCGTCATGGCGCACGCCGCCGAGGAAGTGGCCGAGATGGTGCAGTACGCCGGGGCGCTCGTGCTCAACTACGGCACGCTCTCCGGCCCGTGGATCGAGGCGATGCTGCTGGCCGGGCGCGCGGCGAACCGCCTCGGCGTGCCCATCGTCCTCGACCCCGTCGGGGCGGGCGCGACGAGGTTGCGCACCGAGACGGGCCACTTGCTGCTCGAAGAACTCAACATTTCCATCGTGCGCGGCAACGCAGGCGAGATCGCAGCCCTGGCCGGGGCGGGCGGCAAAGTCAAAGGCGTCGACAGCCTGGGCACGGAGGGCGACCCGGTGGAGGCCGCCCGCCGCGCCGCCCGCGCCTGGGGCGGCGTCGTGGCGATGACCGGCAAGCGCGACATCATCACCGACGGCGAGCGCGCCATCGGCGTAGACAACGGCGACGCCTGGCTCCAGACGCGCACCGGCACCGGCTGCGTCTCGACGGCCATCACGGGGGCGTTCGCCGCCGTCGAGAAGGATTACGTCGTCGCGGCAGCCTCGGCGCTGGCCGCCTACGGCGTGGCGGCGGAGGCGGCGGCCGCAGGCGACCCGCCCGGCCCGGCCAGCTTCCACCTTGCCCTTTTCGACGCCCTGTACCACCTTACGCCCGAGGACGTGCGCCGGAAGGCGCGCTTCGTGGAGTTGTAGCCCCGGCGAACCCGGCAGGCGGCGGGGTGTATAACCGCCTGTACCTGAAGGAGCTTATACACCCCCGCATGCCCCCTCCCGACGCGCCGGCGCCCGCCGACGAGGCCATCACGCTCTACGGCAAGGACCCGACCCCGCGCATCGTGGACGTGCAAGCGCTGGGCGCCCCCGGCGACCCCGGCCCGGCGCGCGTGCGCATCTACCGGCGCACCGAGGACGGCGCCGCCGTCGAGGCGGAGGACGCGCCCTTCTACCCCTTCTTCTTCCTGAAGGACAGCGCCCCGCTGCGCGGCATGCCCCGCAGCCGCGTGCGCTGCTCGCGCCTTCAGGGCGAAAACCCGTACCGCTACGTCGCGGCCTTCCGCGCTATGGCCGACTACTGGGACGGCCTGCGCCGCGCCGAGCGCGCCGACGGCGGCGTCTACCGCGTGCCCAACCCGGCGCAGCAGTACCTCATGCAGTCCGGGCGCACCCTGTTCAAGGGCATGCGCTTCGAGGATTTGCACCGGATGCAGATCGACATCGAGGTGTACTCGGAGAGCGGCTTTCCCGACGCCGCGCGCCCCGAGGACGCCGTGATCCTCGTCGGCCTCTCGGACAACCGGGGCTGGCGCCGGATCCTCCGCGCCCCCGAGCCGCAGATGCTCGCCGAGATGATCGCCCTCATCCGTGCGCGCGACCCCGACGTGATCGAGGGGCACAACCTCTACGGCTTCGACCTGCCCTACCTCATGCAGCGCTGCGAGCGCTACGGCATCCCCTTCGGCATCGGCCGCGACGGGTCGGCGCCGCGCACGTTCCCGTCGAGCATGCGCTTCGCCGAGCGCTCCGTCGAGTTCCAGGCCCTCGACGTAGTGGGCCGCCACATCGTGGACACCTACTTTCAGGTCATGTCGTTCGACGTGGTCAAGCGCAACCTGCCGGGCTACAGCCTCAAGGCGGCCGCGCGCTACTTCGGCATCGCCCCGCCCGACCGCGTTTACATCGACGGCGCCGACATCGCCCGCGTGTGGCGCGAGGAACCCGCCCGGCTCGAACGCTACCTCGAACACGACCTTGCCGAGACCGAGGCGCTCGCCCGGCGCCTCTCGGGCGCTTCGTTCTACCTCGCGCAGATGACCCCCATGCCCTACGGCCAGATTGCGCGCACGGGGCCGGCCGGCAAAATCGAGTCCCTCTTCGTCCGCGAGTACTTGCGGCGGCGCCACTCCCTGCCGGCCGGCGAGGTCGGCACGCAGGCCCTCGGCGGCTACACCGACGTGTTCGTGACCGGCGTCGTCGGGCCGATTGTCTACGCCGACGTGGAGAGCCTGTACCCGTCGATCATGCTGAACTACGACGTGCGCCCGCGCACCGACGCGCTCGGGCTGTTCCCGGATTTGCTGCGCCGCCTGACGGCGTTGCGCCTCGACGCCAAACGCCGGATGCAGGACGACGGCGAGATGGAGGCGCGCCAGGGGTCGTATAAAATCCTCATCAACGCCTTTTACGGCTCGCTCGGCTTCAGCCAAGCGTTGTTCAACGACTTCCGCGAGGCCGACCGCGTGGCTTCCATCGGCCAGGAGCTGCTGCGCTCCATGATCGAGCACCTCCGCCGCTTCGGGGGCGAGGTCATCGAAGTCGATACGGATGGGGTGCTGTTCGTGCCGCCCCCGGCGTGCGCGAGCGAGGCCGACGAACGGCGGCTCGTCGAGCGCCTCAACGCGGAGATGCCCCCCGGCATCCGCATCGGCTACGAAGGGCGCTTCCAGCGGATGCTTTCGTACAAAAAGAAAAACTACGCCCTGCTGACCTACACCGGCGAGATCAAGTTCAAGGGCTCCTCGCTCGTCTCGCGCTCCGTCGAGCGCTTCGGGCGGCAGTTCGTGCGCGAGGGCATCCGGCTGCTCCTGGCCGAGGACGTGGCCGGCCTGCATGCCCTGTACGTCGCCGCCCGCGAGCGCATCACGGCGCACGCTTGGCAAAGCGCCGACGACTTTTCGCGCACCGAGACCCTCAAGACGAGCCTCGCCGCGTACCAGGCCGACGTGGCCGCCGGCAGGCGCACGCGCGCGGCGGCCTACGAGCTGGCCCTGGCCCGGCGCGCGCGCGGCTTGCCCGCCCCCGGCGTCGGCGACCGCATGTCCTACTATATCGCCGGGGCCGGCGCCGGCGTGACGGCCTCCGAGGCGTGCCGCGAAGCCGACGCCTGGGACCCCCGGCGCCCCGACGAGAACACGGCCTACTACCTCAAGCGCCTGGACGAAGTGACGGCCAAGTTCGAGCCGTTTTTCGCGCCGCACGACTTCCGCATGATCTTCTCGATGCCGGACATGTTCGGCTTCTCGGCCGAAGGCATCCGCGTGCGCAAGGAAGTGCGCGAAGCCGCGCCTATAGCCGACGTGCCGTTCTAGGGGCCTTTCGGGCGCCTCCCCGATTCCGTAGCTTCCGCTTTCTCCTACGCCAGCCGCCGTTTGCCATGCGCCCGCGCCTTTTGCTTTGCCTTGCCCTTGCCGTCGCCTGTTCCTGCGCCGCCCGGGCGCAACCGACCCCCTCCCCGGCCCCGGCCTTCCGCCTCGACGCGCGCTACCGCGAGGCCGCCGCGCGCATCACGGCCGCCGCCCTCGCGGACTCATCGGCGTGGGAGCGCATCGCCTACCTCACCGACACGTTCGGCCCCCGTCTGAGCGGCTCGGCGGGCCTCGAACAAGCCATCGACTGGACGCTGGCCGCCATGCAGCAGGACGGGCTCGAAGCGGTGCGCGGCGAGCCGGTCATGGTTCCGCACTGGCGGCGCGGGGCCGAGTCGCTGCGGCTCGTGGCGCCGCGCGCGGCCGAGATGCGGCTGCTCGGCCTGGGCGGCACGGTCGGCACGCCCCCCGAGGGCATCGAGGCCGAGGCGCTCGTGGTCGGCTCCTTCGACGAGTTGGCCGCCCGGGCCGCCGAGGCGCGCGGCAAAATCGTCGTCTACGACGTTCCCTTTACCACGTACTCCGAGACGGTGCAGTACCGCACCTACGGCGCCGTCCGCGCCGCCGAGGCGGGGGCGGCGGCGGCCCTCGTGCGCTCCGTGACGCCGCACTCGCTGCAAACGCCCCACACCGGCATGATGCGCTATGCCGAAGGCGTCCCGCAGATTCCGACGGCGGCCATCACCGTCGAGGACGCCGCGATGCTGCGCCGCATGCAGGCGCGAGGGCAGCGCGTCCGGCTGCGGCTGACGCTCGGCGCCCAGAGCCTGCCGGACGTGCGCTCCCGCAACGTCGTCGCCGAGGTGCGCGGCCGCGAGCGCCCCGAGGAGATCGTGGTGCTCGGCGGGCACATCGACTCGTGGGACGTGGGCACGGGCGCCATGGACGACGCGGGCGGCTCGGTGGCCGCCTGGCAGGCCGTGCGCCTACTCCAGCAGATCGGCCTGCGCCCCCGCCGAACGGTGCGCGTGGTGCTGTGGGCCAACGAGGAGAACGGCCTGCGCGGCGCCACGGCCTACCGCGACGCCCACCGGGCCGAACTCGACCAGCATGTACTTGCCATCGAGACGGATAGCGGCGTGTTCGCGCCCACCGGCTTCGGCTTCAGCGGCACGCCCGAGGCCCTGGCGATCATGCAGGAGATCGGCGCGCTGCTGGCGCCGCTCGGCGCCGACCGCATCACGAGCGGCGGCGGCGGCGCCGACATCGGCCCGATCATGCAGGCGGGCGTGCCGGGCATGGGCCTATCGGTCGAGGGCGGGCGCTACTTCTGGTATCACCA
>CBDTTW010000164.1:0-6869 GCA_965363675.1 uncultured Rhodothermaceae bacterium | reverse complement strand
ACCAGTGACCTCTCGCGTGTGAGGCGAGCGCTCTGAACCGCTGAGCTAAGAGCCCGCGTGCCCTGCGGGAAAGGACTTCGATAGTACCACCGCAAGCGGCAAAAGTCAAGGCAGCACGCCGAGCGCGTGTGAAACAAAGTCGAAGTTTGGGCGGCCGGTCGTGTCGGCGGCGGCGCGGGTCCACGCCTCGGGAAAGGCGTAGGGGCCGAAGGAGGGGCCGAAGCCGCCCTGCAACACCACGGCGCCGGGAGGGCGGGCCTCGGCGCGCGCGGCCACGGAGGCGCGGTGCGCCGCTTCGTCTTCGAGCAGCTCGACGCGCCCGGCCACGAGCCCTGCAAAGAGCAGCGCCACGGCCAGCGACGAGACGGCGGCGGCGCGGCGCAGCTTGCGCTCGGCGGCCGCGGCAAGCGGGAACGCGCCGAGGGCGCCCGCCTCGCACTCGCAGCGAAGGCGGCTCTGGAGGCGGCGCTGCAAATCCGCCGGCGCGTGGATATGGTCGGCGTAGGCGCACAGCACGGCGCGCGTGGCGCGGAGCTGCTCGATGTGCTCGGCGAGCGCAGGGGTCGCGCGGACGTACTCCTCGAACACCTCGCGCACGGTGCGGTCCATCGTGCCGTCTACGTACTCGCAGAGGTACTCGTCGAGGTCGGCGAACGAGCCCGCGTCGTCTCGGCCGGAACAGTATCCTTCACACATAGGCCCGGATAGGCTTCGAGTGCTTCGAAAGGAAGACCACCATCCAGGAAAGGCTGCCCGGTCCGCAAAGAGGGGCCGGCAGGATGCAGATCCCACCGGCCCCTCTTCGGTCTGGCCTGGCGGCGTCTACGCCTCCTGATCCGGCGCCGGATATACTTCCTTGAGCAGCGACTGAAGCTTGGTGCGCCCCCGGTTGATCCGGCTCTTGACCGTCCCCATCGGGAGCCCCGTGATCTCCGCGATCTCTTCGTAAGCGAGCTGCTGCACGTCGCGCAGCACCACCACTTCGCGGAACTCCTCGGGGATAAGCTTCAGGGCCTCCTGAATGTAATGATCCTGTATCTTGCTTTCGGTATGCTTGTCCGGCAAGAATGTTTCATCCGGAATCTCGACCTCGTACTCTTCGTCGTCGCGGTTGATCGACTGGAGCGAGTAAAGCCGCCGCCGCTTGCGCTTGCGGTACTCCGAGCGGGCCAGGTTCCCGGCGATGGTGTATAACCACGTGGAATATTTCGCAATTCTGCGGTAGGAGTGGCGGTTGCGGTATACCCGAAGAAAGGTTTCCTGCAACAAATCTTCACACTCCTTCATGTCCCCCAGGAAGCGGTAGATGTAGTTCGTGAGCGGGTCTTTGTAGCGGCTCACGAGAATGTCGAACGCCTCGACTTTGCCTGCCTGGAACTCGGACATGAGATCCTCGTCGCTCATCGGCAGAAGCGCTTCGTAGCCGCGGCCGGCGGGGTTCGAGCTGCTCGGGTTTCGCTTGAGGGCGATGGTGGGGGTGCTCATAAGGCGTTCTCTCGATCTATAGGGCCGAGGCCCCGTGGTTGTTTTTTCACCGGGTCAGGCGAAGCTCGCCGGCGCCTGCCGGGAAGCGCGCAGCAAGCGGTTCAGCAGCAGCGTCACGACGAGCCGTTCGCTGCGGTTGGAGCCGCCCTTCAGTTCGTAGTCGGCGGCGAGCAGCGCCGCAAAGGCGCTCTCGACGGCCGGGCGGTCGTGCAGCCGGGCCGCCGCCGCGTACTCCTTGAGGAAGTACGGCGGCACGCCGATGCGCCGCGCTTTTTCGTCGTCGGAAGCGGCGCGGCCTTCCAGGGCCAGCAGCTTCCATAGTTTGGTGTAGTAGCTCGCAAGCACCGCCACAATGGCAATGGCCTCGGAGCGCGCGTTCGAGGACTGCTGCATCAGGTGCTCGCTGATGCGTACGGCGGCGTCGTACCGGCGCTCGCCGACGACTTTCTGCAACTCGAATACGTTGAACTCGCGCGTTTGGCCCGAGGCGTAGATCACGTCGTCGGGGGTGATGACGGTGCGATCTCCGACGAAGGCGGCCAGTTTGTCCAGTTCCAGGTCGGCCTGGCGCATGCCTGCTCCGACATACTCGGCGAGCATCTGCACGGCCCGGCCGTCCATTTCGTAGCCTTTGGCATGGGCGCGCTTCTGGATCCAGCCGTTCATATGGCGGGCATAGAGCGGTTTGAACTCGGCCCACACGGCCTTGGCCTTGAGCGTTTTATACAAGCCGGCGTTCAGGTTCGGGCGCGCCGCGCACCAGACGAGCACCACGGCCTGGTCGTTCGGCTGCTCGGCGTACCCGGCGAACAGCTCGGCTTCAGGCATCTCCTCGAAGTTGCGCACCACTACGACGCGCCGCCGCGCCATCATGGGGTAGCTGCGGCACATCGCCACGACCTGCCGCACGTCGGCGTCGGGGCCGTGGATCACGTCGAGGTTGAAGTCGCGCTCGTGCGGCTCCAGGGCGCGGCTCACCAGCAGGCGCTCCAGTTCCTGGATGGGGTGCTGCTCCTCGCCGTAGAAAAAATACAGCGGATGGAACGCCCCGCTCCGGAAAGCGGCTTCCAGGCCCTCATATGTTGCGCTTTTGTCCGCCACGTCGTTCGCCGCTCTTGATTGACGGCAGCGCATGTGGGAACCTGCCGCCGCCGTGGGTTCAGTATAAACGATAGCCTGATGACTTTCGTGTGTTTGAACGTAAAGAACTCGAAAGTTAACCTTCAAGTCCGCCGAAAAATCGTTCATCCCGCGCGGCGAAAGCGAAAAGCACGCCGTAGAAGCCCACGAGGGGCATAAATGCGTTCGCAGGCGTAAAGATAAGCTACAGCACTATATGTTATAACGCCCACTAGCTTCAGCGCCGAAGGGGTGCGCCTGTAGCTTATGTGCGGGGTTTTGTTCCCCTAGCCGCGTGCGCCGAGCGCGCCGCTGTCGTAGAGGCGCCGCGCGACTTCGCGCAGGCGCGCGGCGTCTTCGGCGGCGATCCCGACGAGCAGGGGGAGGCGTTCAGGGGCGGGCGGGGCTTCGCGCAGGCCGGCCACAAGCGCCCGCCGGGCGGCGGCGGCGGCGGCCAGCGCCTCGGCGGGGGAGGCAGGCTCCGGGGCGGGCGCGGCCGCAGGCGGCAGGCCGAGGGCGGCGCGGCGCGGGCCGGCGTCGGCGGTGTGGAGCGATGCGATGATCTCCAGGATGGAGACCTCGCCGGTGGGAGGGCGTTCCGAGAGCAGCGGCGTGGGCAGGCGCGCGCTTCGGAGCGCGAGCACGTCGAATTCGTCGGCGAGCAGGGCCAGTTGGTCGAGGGCGTCCTCCCAGCCGAACCGGCGCCGGGCGCGCGGCGCCTCAGGCATGGTGCGCGTCGGTGGGGGCCGCGTAGGGCGCCGCCTCGGGGCCGCTGCGCACGCCGCCCCACTCGCGGCCCGTCCCAACGGGCGCATCGGGGCGCAAATGCGTCCGGAGCAGCTCCGTGACGCCTTCCTCTTCCAGCAGGTAGCGCAGGAAATGGCGGTCGCGGAGGCTGTGCAGGTTGTTCTGCTCCTGGAAGTCCCACTCGGCGCCGAACTGCGGATTCTTGACCTGCGCGAGATAGTCGAGCCGGTCCTTGAGCAGCGCTTTGGGCACCAGCAGACGCTCCAGCCCGAAGACCGCCTCGGCGCGGTTCTGGAAAATCATGTCGTATTCCTTCGACATGACGATGGCTTCTTCCGGGCAGACTTCTTCGCAGAAGCCGCACAGGATGCACCGAAGCATGTTGATCTCGAACCAGGCCGGCTCCCGCTCCTTGGGGTTGCCGGGGTCGGCAATCTCGGTGGACTGCATCGAAATCGCCATGGGCGGGCAGGCGCGCGCGCACAAATTGCACGAGACGCAGCGCGGGCGGCCCGCCTCCTCGACCAGCACCGGGCGGCCTCGGAACGAGTCGGGCGGCGTCCACTGGTCGTCCGGGTACTGGAGCGTGTACATCGGCTCCTTGACGATCTTCCGGAACGAGTAGCCGAGGCCCTTGAAGATCTCCGGGAAGAACAAGCGCTCCCAGAAGTTCAGTTTGCGCTCGTCGGGCTTGCGCGTGTTTACCGGCGTGCCGGGCATAAGCTGCGGGAGTTGGTGGCGCGGGTGGAACGGGCTGAATATACACCCAAAGGCAGAGGCGGGTTCGGGGGCGGCCCGAATTCCCCCGGCGCGGCGCTACGATTTCGCCTTGAACACGAGCGTGAGCGGCGTGCCTGCGAAGCCGAACTTCTCCCGGAGGGTATTTTCCAGGTAGCGCCGGTAGCCTTCCTTGACGCCGGTCGGGTAGTTGCAGAAGAACGCGAAAACGGGCGGCGCCTCGCGCACCTGCGTCGCGTACTTGATGCGGACGGGCTGGTTGCGGTAGGGCGGCGGGGTGTGCCGCGCGACGGCCTCCAGCATAACGTCGTTGAGCTTGCTGGTCGAGATGCGCACCCGGCGCTGGCGGGCGACCTCGATGGCCAGGTCGAGCACTTTGTGGATGCGCTGCCGCGTGAGCGCCGAGATGAACACGACGGGAATGTAGTCGAGCGTTTTGAGGCGCTCGTGCAAATCGCGCTCAAAGTCGCGGGCGGTGTTGGACTCTTTCTCGACGAGGTCCCACTTGTTGACGGCGATGACGAGGCCCTTTTTCAGCTCCTCGGCGCGCTTGAGCACCGTGATGTCCTGCGCCTCCATGCCTTGGGTGGCGTCGATCAGGAGCACCGTTACGTCGGACTCCTGGATGGCGCGCTCGGTGCGCAGCATCGAGTAGAACTCGACGTTTTCGGTGACCTTGGCGCGGCGGCGCAAGCCCGCCGTATCGACGAGCACGATTTCGTCGCCGTGATAGCGCACCGTCGAGTGGATGGAGTCGCGCGTGGTGCCGCTGATCTCGGTGACGATGGAGCGCTCCTCGCCGATCAGGGCGTTCGTGAGGGAGGATTTGCCGACGTTGGGGCGGCCGATGATGGCGACGTGCAGGCGTTTTTCTTCCTCGGGCGCTTCGGCGGCGGCGGGCAGGGCGGCCACGACGGCGTCGAGGAGTTCGCCGGTGCCGGAGCCGTTGAGGGCGCTGATGGGGTAGACTTCGCCGAGGCCGAGCTGGTAGAACACCGACGCCTCGTAGCGGCGCATTTCGTTGTCGGCCTTGTTGGCGAGCACGAACACCGGCTTTTTGGAGAGCCGGAGCATGGCCGCCATGTCCTGGTCGATGTCGGTGACCCCGGTGGTCACGTCCACGACGAAGATGATCGCGTCGGCTTCTTCGAGGGCGATGGCGACCTGCTCGCGGATGGCGGCCTCGAAGCGGTCGTCGGAGCGGGGCACGAAGCCGCCGGTATCGGCGACGGAGAACTCCAGGCCGTTCCAGAGGGCGCTGCCGTAGATGCGGTCTCGGGTGACGCCGGGCTCGTCGTGGACGATGGCGTGGCGGGTTTCGGTAAGGCGGTTGAAGAACGTGGATTTGCCCACGTTGGGGCGGCCGACGATGGCGACGAGAGGCATGGCAGGGGGTTTTGGGGCTAGACGCGCTCCTTGGTTTCGAGGAGCAGCGCCCGGAAAAGCATGAAGGCGGCTTCGGCGGTCTGGAGCGTGAACCAGTAGTTGATGCCGGCGCCGACGGCGGCCCCGGCCAGCGGAATGAGCTGGGCGAGTTTGCGCCCGACGATGTTTTTGGCGATCTCGCGCGGGATGTGGCGGTTCTGGTCGCGCAGGGTGCCGGAGACGCGGCCGCGGTAGCCGGACTCGTGGGCGAAGGCGGCGGCGGCGACGCTGATCTCGCGGAGGGCGTCGTTGCGGGCGTCCTTGCTGCCGGCGGCGGCCACGTTGAAGATGGCGAGCACGAGCGGGCGCGAGGCTTCGCCTTTGAGGCTGAAGCCGTAGGCGGCCCCGATCTGCTGGATTAGGCGGAAGTTGATCGTAAAGAGCAGCGGGATGTCGGCGGCGATGAGCATGGCGCCGCCGAGCCCGGTTCCGCCGCCCTCGACGGCGGCGAGCACGGCGTTCTGGGTGAAGAAGCTCCGTGCGAGCGGGTCGAGTTCTTCGAGCGGCTGGGCGCGGAGGGTTTCGATGCGCTCGGCCTGGAGGCCGCGGCGACGCGCCTCCGCGAGCACGTCGGCGGCGTCGTAGGTCCACTCGGAGGCGTCGTTGAGCAGCGTCAGGAAGCGCTCGACGGCGTCGCTCGCCTGGTCGATGATCTCCGGGGAGACGCGCTCGACGACCCAGTCCATGGGCTTGGCGGCCCAGCTCAGGGCCTGGGCGATGAGGTTGCCCTGCGCCTGATGCCACTTCTCGATTTCGCGCTGGACGTTTTTTTCGTAGGGGGTGAGGCGCATGGCGGCGGGCGAAAAGGCTGGGGGCGAGGGGCGGCCGCTCCAAAGATACGGTGAAAACGGAGCGGCCCGGAGGCAAGGCGTGGTACGGGGGGCGGGGGCGCAAGTTACGCGCCTTCCGGCAGGGCCGGGGCCACGAGCAGCACGCGCTCGCGTTCGACGAGAGCTTCGCCGGGGGCGCCGCCGCGCGGCTTGCGCACATGCTTGCGCGCCGCCGCGACGACGGGCACGAGGGCGCTGCCCCGGGCCTTGCTGTAGTAGGCGGCGATGGCGGCGGCTTGCTCCAGGGCCTCGCGCGGGGGCGTGGCGGCGCGGCCGGCCAGCCGCAGCACCACGTGCGAGCCGGGCGCGCCGCGCGCGTGCAGCCACACGTCGAAGGGGCGCGCGTGCTTGAAGGTCAGCTCGTCGTTCTGGCGGCTGTTGCGGCCCACCCACGCTTCGAGGCCGCCCGCCACCGTGAAGCGGCGGAAGCCGGCGGCGGGGCTTGGGGCTCCGGCGCGCTCGTAGCCGAGGCGGCGCAGCGCGTCGGCGTGCGCGCCGAGGAAGACGTCCACATCGGCGGCGCGG
>CBDTTW010000163.1:0-6879 GCA_965363675.1 uncultured Rhodothermaceae bacterium | reverse complement strand
CGCGGTCGGAGTAGCCACGCTCGGCGTACCCGCGCTCCCCGTAGCCCCGGTCGTAGTCGGCGCCGCGCCGGTAGCGGTCGTCATCGTACTCGTAGGCGCGCGGCCGGAAACCTCCGCCCTGCTCGCGATTGCTATAGTAGTGGTCGCGGTAGTCGCGGCGCGGGTCGGAATCGTCGCGGCCGTACTCGCGGCTTCGGTCGGCGTAGCCATAGTCCGTGCGGTCGTAGTCGTCCCGGTTGGGATAACCGCGTCCGTAGCCGGCGCGCTCGTAGTCGCCGGCGCGGTATTCGCGCCGCCCGTAGTCCTCGCGCGGGGCGTCGCTCTGCCGGTAGCGCCGGTAGTCGTCGCGGTCTCCCCAGTGTTGCTCGAAGCGATCCTCGTCGCGGTCATACTGGCGTGCCATATCCACCTCCGTTCATTCGTGTTACAGGCAATCGGGCATTTATACCCTTCTGCTGTCTCACGAGGCCGAGGCTTGGGCAACAGTATCCAAGTCGTTACAGCATGTACTTTAGCGATTGCGTCGTCTCTTTCGGCCCCGTCCCAACCGGCCCGGCGAGCGTACATTGCGTCCGCCGGGCCTCTGCTCCCGGCGAACCGTCCTCTTCGCAAAGCATGATCTCGATGAAGCGCATCGCCGCCCTGAAAGCAGTTTTTGTTCTAGCCGTGTGGTGCGGCCTACCGGCTGCGCACGAGGCTTCGGCGCAGTCGGCCGACTCCGTAGGCGCCGCCCTCCCCCGGGACAGTCTCGTGTCGCTGCGCGAGATCACCGTGACGGCGCTCCGCGCGCCCGTCGTTCTGGAGCGCGCGCCCTACGCCCTGACGGCGGCGCCGACGCCGCTTGCCCGGGAGCGCACGGGCCTTAGCCTCAGCGACGCCGCCTTCGGCGTGCCGGGCCTTCAGATCGACAACCGTTTCAACTACGCCCAAGGCGAGCGCGTCACGGTGCGCGGCTTCGGAGGGCGCGCGCAGTTCGGCGTGCGCGGCGTGCGCATCCTGCTCGACGGCATCCCGATGACGCTGCCGGACGGGCAGTCCACGCTCAACAACATCGACCCCGGCAGCCTCGCCCGTATCGAGGTGCTGCGCGGGCCTGCGGCGGCGCTCTACGGCAACGCCGCCGGAGGGGTGCTGCTCCTGGAGAGCGCGCGCCCGTTTCCGGGCGCGCGGTGGGGCCAGGAGGCCGGCGCCGTTGCCGGGGCGCACGGGCTGCTGCGCACCGCCCTGAGCGCCGGGGGCGAGGGGCGCCGGCTCGACTACCACGCAAGCTTCACGCGCCTTGCCTTCGACGGCTATCGCGACTTCAACGCCGCCCGCAACTACTACGGCAACGCCCGCGTGGGAGTCCGCGGCCGCCGCAGCACGGGGCAGATCGTCTTCAACGCGGCGCGCTACGACGCCCAGAACCCCGGCTCGCTCTCGGACTCGCTGCTGCGCGCCGACCGGCGGCAGGCGTACCGCAACAACGTGCTTCAGCAAACGGGCGAGGAAGGCCGCCAGCTTCAGGCGGGGGCCGGCTACCGCCGCACGCTCGGGCGCGGCTTCCTCGAAGCCGCCGCCTACGCCACGCACCGCGCCATCGACAACCCGATCCCACCGCGCATCATCGACCTCTCGCGCAGGGCGGGCGGCGTGCGCTTGCTGCGCCACCTGGAGGCCGGGCGCTTCGCCCTCACGACGGGCCTGGAGGTGGAGGGCCAGCAGGACCGGCGCGAGAACTACGCCAACCAGCAGGGCGTGCGCGGAGCGCTCGTGCTGGACCAGGAAGAGCGCGTGGCCGTGCAGAGCGCCTTTGCGCGGCTCGGCGCCCGGCTCGGGGGGCGCGCCTACGTGGCCGGCGGCCTGCGCGCGGACCGTTTCCGCTTCCGCGCAGCGGACTTCCTCGTCGGGCCCGGCAACCCCGACGACTCGGGGCGGCGCACCCTCACCGCCTGGAGCCCCACCGTCGGCTTTACGTACGAGGCCCCTCGGAGGCTGAACCTTTTCGCCAACGCCTCGACGGCTTTCGAGACGCCGACCACGACCGAGCTTGCCAACCAACCCGACGGGGCGGGCGGCTTCAACCAGACGCTGGCGCCGCAGCGCACGCGCTCGGCCGAGGCCGGGGTGCGCAGCACGCGCGGGCAAACGCGCGGGGCCGAGGCGGCGGTTTTTGCCGCCTACACCCGGGACGCCCTCATCCCGTTCGAGATTCCGCAGGCGCCTGGGCGGCAGTACTACCGCAACGCCGGGGCCGTGGAGCGCCGGGGCGTCGAGGCGTCGGTGTGGGCCGCCCCGTCGGAGGAGCGCGCCTACCGCCTCGCCGTGACGTGGCTGCGCGTCGCCTTCCGCGACTACCGCGTGGGCGCGGCGGATTATGCGGGCAACGCGCTTCCGGGCATCGCCCCGCTTCAGGCGCACGGCTACGCCCTGCATCCGCTCGGGCGGTTCGTCCAGGGCCACATCGGGCTGCGGTACCAGCACCGCTACTACGTCAACGACGCCAACACGGCCCGCACGCCCGCCTACTTCCTGGCCGACCTCGGCTTGACGGGGCGCGGCCTGCGCTTCGGGCGGCTGGAGGCGCTGCCGCGCCTGGGCGTGAGCAACGCCTTCGGGGCGCGCTACAATACCTCGGTCGTCATCAACGCCGCCGGGGGGCGCTACTACGAGCCCGGCCCCGGCCGCATGTGGTATGCGGGTCTCCGCCTGCGCGCCGAGGGGCCCTGACGCGGCACAAAAAGACTCGCGAGCGCTGAAAAGCCCTTTGCATGATCATTGCACTACCGGTATACTGTAGTTGGTTTTCCACCCTCTGCCCGAGCATCCGCCGCTTCCTACCGCCATGCAGAGCAAGAACGTACTCTTTTTTTCCGTGGCGACCGGCCTTGCGCTGGGGCTGGGCATCTTCACGTTCCTGTACGCGCGCGGCTACTCGTACCTGACCAACGACCCGGCGGCCTGCGCCAACTGCCACGTCATGAACGAGCACTTCAACTCGTGGATCAAGTCGAGCCACCATGCCGTAGCCGTCTGCAACGACTGCCATACGCCCCCCGGCGTCATTCCCAAGTATATGACCAAGGCCAGCAACGGCTTCTGGCACTCGTTCTACTTCACGACCGGCACGTACCCCGACCCGATCCGCATCACGGACCGCAACAAGGACGTGCTGGAGAAGGCCTGCCGCAAATGCCACGAGTCGATTGTGGAGGCCATCGAGCCGGGGGCGCATATCGCCGGGACGGGACAAACCGCGCCGTCGGCCAACCACACCGAAGGCTTGACCTGCACCCGCTGCCACGCCACTGTAGGCCACTGGGTGCGTTAACGCTCAACCTGCTTGCTTCATGGATAACGACCGCACCCCCGCCCGCGGCTGGCGCCGGTACACCTGGCCGATCCTCATCGGCGGCGTCACGCTCGCCACCATCGCCATCCTGGCGCTGCTTACCAGCATCTTCCAGCATAAGCAGGAGGCCCTCAACCCGTTTTACCGCGTCGTCGAGCTGACCGACACCACGGTCAACCCGGCGACCTGGGGCAAGAACTTCCCGCTCCAGTACGACGACTACAAGCGCACCGTGGACATGGTGCGCACCCGCTACGGCGGCAGCGAAGGCGTGCCCCGCCAGCCTTCGGCCGACGACCCGCGCGACATCACGGCGCACTCGCGCCTCGTCGAGGACCCGCGCCTGCGGGAGTTCTGGTCGGGCTACGCCTTCGCCGAGGACTTCCGCGAAGAGCGCGGCCACGCCTACATGCTGAGCGACCAGGTGTATACGCAGCGCCAGGTGGTCGCCAAGCAGCCCGGCACGTGCCTGCACTGCCACGCCTCGGTATACGTGCCGTACAAGAAGGCCGGCGATGGCGACCTGATCAAGGGCTTCGAGCGCCTCAACCAGATGCCCTACATGGACGCGCGCAAGCTGGCCGAGCACCCGGTGGCCTGCATCGACTGCCACGACCCCGGCACGATGCAGCTCCGCGTGACGCGGCCGGGCTTCCTTGAAGGCATCGCGGTGCTCAAAGCATCGCAAGGCGTCGATGACTACGAAGTGAACCGCGACGCTTCCCGGCAAGAGATGCGCACCTACGTCTGCGCGCAGTGCCACGTCGAATACTACTTCAAGGGCAAGGAAAAGCGGCTTACGTACCCGTGGGCGCGCGGCCTTCAGGCCGACAGTATCCTGGCCTACTACGAGGACAACGGGCACAAGGACTGGGTCCACAAGGTCAGCGGCGCGCCGGTGCTGAAGGCGCAGCACCCTGAGTTCGAACTATACAGCCAGGGCATTCATGCGCGCTCGGGCGTGGCCTGCGCCGACTGCCATATGCCGTACAAGCGCACCGGGGCCATGAAGGTCAGCGACCACTGGGTGCGCAGTCCGCTGCTCAACATCAACGCAGCCTGCCAGACGTGCCACCGCTGGAGCGAGCAGGAGCTGGTCGCGCGGGTGCACACGATCCAGGACCGCACCTATCAGCTTCGCAACCTTGCCATCGACGCCGTGCTCGACCTCACACGGGGCATCGCCCGCGTCGCAGCGGCCGACAGCGCCAACCCAAACCTGAAGCCGGCCCGCAACTACCAGCGCAAGGCTCAGTTCTTGACCGACTTCATCGAGGCGGAAAACTCGATGGGCTTCCACGCCGACCAGGAGGCTGCGCGCGTGCTTGCCAACGCGATCAACTACGCCCGCCTCGGCGAGACGGCGCTGCGCGGCGAGCCCGTGCAAGGCCCCGTCCGGCGCCAGGCCCCCCCGCAAACCGTGTCGCCGAGGCAAACGGCCTTGCGCTAGGCCCGCCCGCGCTTCCGCACCGCCGACCCTTCTGCGCAGGCGGCGGTTTCGGCGCTATCTTTCAGCGCTGAAACCGCCGCCTGCTGCTTTATGAGCCTTCTGCTGCTGCTCGCTGCTCTTCTTTTTAGCCCCGGCCCGGCTCGGGCCGCCGACGGCCCGACCGTCCGGCTCTACGTAGCGCCCTCCGGCGACGACCGCGCCGACGGCCGGAGCCCCCGCCGCGCGCTGCGCACCCTCGCGCGCGCCCAGGAGGCCGTGCGCGCGCTCCGCCGGGAGCGCCCCGAAGCGGCCGTCGTCGTGGCGTTTCGCGGGGGCGTCTACCCGGTCGCCGAGCCGCTCGTCTTTCGCCCGGAGGACTCGGGGACGGCCGCCGCGCCGGTGCGCTACGAAGCCTACCCCGGCGAGACGCCCATCTTCAGCGGAGGCCGCCGCATCACCGGCTGGAAGGCAGGCCCCGGCGGCCTCTGGACGGCCGACCTGCCCGAAGTCCGGGCGGGGGCCTGGAAGTTCCGGCAGCTCTACGCCGACGGCGTGCGGCGCCGCCGCAGCCGCTTGCCCGACGCCGGCTTCTACCGCGTCGCCGGCTTCCCCGACGGCGGGCGCGAGGCGCACTACCACACCGACAGCGGCCGCTTCGAGTACGCCCCCGGCGACATCAACCCCGGCTGGAAAAACCTCGACGACGCCGAGGTGATCGTCTACCACTTCTGGACCGACTCGCACCTGCCTATCGCCGCCATCGACACGGCGGCCCGCATCGTCTCGTTCAAGCATAAGGCCGGCAAGGTCTTCACCGACGACTTCACCCCCCAGGGGGCGCGCTACGTCGTGGACAACGTGTTCGAGGGGCTGAACGAGCCGGGCGAATGGTATCTCGACCGCAAGGCGGGCGTGCTCTACTACCTGCCGATGCCGGGCGAAACCCCGGAGACGACCGAGATCGTGGCGCCCGCCCTGCCGGAGTTCCTGCGCTTCGAGGGCGACCCGGCGGGCCGGGCCTACACCGAGCATCTGGCGTTCGTGGGACTGAGCTTCCTGTATACCAACTGGGATCTGCCGCCCGGCGACTCCAACGACCGCCAGGGGTCGGCCGGCGTGCCTGCGGCCGTCACGCTGCGCGGCAGCCGGCATGTGCGCTTCGAGGGCTGCGCCTTCCGCAACCTCGGCACGTTCGCCGTCGAGGTGGGCGAGGGCAGCGCCTACCTCGACTTCTCGGCCAACACCTTCGCCTACTTGGCGGCCGGGGCGCTCCGCATCGGCGGCGGCGACGAGGCCGCCCCTCCCCTGCTCCGGACCGGCTACAACCGCATCGCCGACAACACCATCCACCACTACGGCGAGGTGTTTCCGTCGGCCGTCGGCATCCTGCTGACGCACACCTTCGGCAACACCGTTGCGCACAACCACATCCACCACGGCTACTACACGGGCATTTCGGTAGGCTGGGAGTGGGGCTACCAGCGCAGCATCAGCCGCGACAACCTCATCGCCTACAATCATATCCACGACATCGGGCAAGGGCTGCTCTCGGATATGGGCGGCATCTACACGCTCGGCGTGAGCCCCGGCACCGTCCTGCGCGGCAACCTCATCCACCACATCGACGCCAACCACTATGGCGGTTGGGGCATCTACAACGACGAAGGCTCGACGCACCTGCTCATCGAGGACAACGTCGTGCACCACACCAAGTATGCGCCCTACAACATCCACTTTGCCCGCGAAATCACGGTGCGCAACAACATCTTCGCCCTTGGGGCCATCGACCAGCTCAGCCGCAGCCGCGTAGAGCCGCACCAGAGCCTGTACTTCGAGAACAACATCGTCTACTGGAAAGAGGGCGACTTGCTGCGGGGCGACTGGAAGGACAAGGAATATACATTCTATTTCCACCCCAAGAACGCTTCGGGCACGCGCGCCGAAACCGCCACCTTCACGATGGACTGGAACCTGTACTTCAACCCCACGCTCGATTCGGCGGCGGTGCGCTTCGGGGAGGAGACGCCCGCCCAGTGGCATGCGCGCGGCAAGGACCGGCATTCGGTCTACGCCGACCCGCTGTTCCGCGACCCCGAGGCGGGCGACTTCGAGATGCCCC
>CBDTTW010000162.1:0-6881 GCA_965363675.1 uncultured Rhodothermaceae bacterium | reverse complement strand
GTGGCCTTCCTGCGCCGTCCCCGCCGCGCGCAGCCGTTCTTCATGTACGTGGCCTTCACCTCGCCCCATGACCCCCGCACGGCCCCCGAGCCGTATCACCGCCTCTACGAGGGCGCCGCGAAGCTCCGCCTGCCCCCGAACTACCGCCCCGAGCACCCCTTCGACAACGGCGAGATGCAGGTGCGCGACGAACTGCTCGACGCGCTCCCGCATACCCGCGCCGAGGTCGCGGCCATGCTCGGGGCATACTACGCCATGGTCACGCACGTCGATGCGCAGATCGGGCGCATCCTGGCGGCCCTGCGCGAGGCGGGCCACGCCGACGATACCATCGTCGTGTTCGCCTCCGACAACGGGCTTGCCCTCGGCAGCCACGGCCTGCTCGGCAAGCAGAATCTGTACGAGCACAGCGTGCGCGTGCCCCTCATCCTGAGCGGCCCCGGCATCCCGCGCGGCGCGCAGCGCGCCGGCATGGCCTACCTGCTCGACCTCTTCCCGACCCTGTGCGCGCTGACGGGCGTTCCCGTCCCCGAGACCGTCGAGGGCGTCAGCCTCGCGGGCATGCTGCGCGGCGAAACGCAACGCCCGCGCCCGAACCTGTACTTCGCCTTCCGGGACGTGCAGCGCGCCTTCCGCGACGACCGCTACAAGCTGATCGAGTACTACGCAGGCGGCGTGCGCACTACGCAACTGTTCGATTTGCAAAACGACCCTGCCGAGCGGACCAACCTGGCCGCCCGCCCGGACCAGGCGCGGCGCGTGGCCGCGCTCCGCGCTGCGCTGATGCGCCGGCGCGAGGCGCTGGCCGACACTTCGTCCTTCTGGCAGGGCTTCTCGCCCTCCCATAACCCGCAAACCCATGCCCAGCCGTAACCGCGCCGTTTGGCTGCTTTTGGCCTGCCTGGCGGCCTACCCCGCCGCGGCGCAGGAGACCGTCCGCTTGCCCGGCGGCATCACCCTGGCCGCCGATGCGGACGGCGCCCTCCAGTTCGGCAACGCCCGCCTGCGCCTGCGCTTCGACGGCGCGGGCCGCTGGACCGCCCTCGAAGACGCCGGAGGGCTGCGCCTAGCCGCCCCCGCTGAGGCCGCCGTAGACGTGCGCGCCGACAGCCTCTGGCTCGGCGAGGCGTTCGGGCTGCGCTACGACGGGCATACGCTCCGGCTGGACCCCTACGACGGCTCCGCGACGCTCGTGCTCCGCTACCGCACCGGCCCCGAGGGCCGCTTCACGCTCGCCTCGGCCTACCGGCTGCTGCCCGACTCGGCGGCCCTCTGGCGCACCGCCTCGGTGCAGCACGACGCAGCGGGCGGCGCCGTCCGCCTGGAAGGCTTCCGGTTTCGCCTCGGCGGGGCGCAGCCCGGCCCTGCGGGCGCCAACGTCGTCAACGCGCCGGGGCCGTGGTTTCCGAACACTTACCTCCGCCCCGATGCGCCGGTGGAAGCCCTCGCCGAGCGGCCCCTTGCGCTGCACAGCGCCCCCGACGCGGGCTTCGGCTTCGCCGCCGTCACGGACACGGCTTCGGGCCGCACGCTCGCCGTCTGGATGAACACCGCCGGCGAAACCAATTACCACGCCCGCCTGCGCGCCCGGGGCTCCGCCGCCGCCTTCGAGGCCGACAACCACCGCTACTACCGCCTGCCTGCCGCCGTCGCGGCGCCCTCCGACACCTTCCGCGTCGCCGTGACGCCCAGCCTGGAGGCGAGCCTGGCCGCGTACCGCGCCTCCGTCGGGGCCTCCCTGCCCCTCGCCCCCGCGACGCCGGCCTGGGTGCGCGAGATGGTGCTGCTCGAAGTCTACCCGGCCTACTATCCCGGCGGCTTCCGCGAGATCGCCGCCCGGCTGCCCGGCTACCGCGAGGCAGGGTTCAACACGATCTACCTGATGCCGCACTGGCTCGGCGGCTACTCGCCCATCGACCTGTTCGCCGTGGACCCGGCCTACGGCTCGGAGGCCGACCTTCAGCATCTGGTCGGGGAGGCCCACCGGCTCGGGATGCGGGTGCTTTTCGACATGGTCATCCACGGTTTCAACGAGCGCTCGCCGGTCGTGGCGGCGCACCCGGAGCTGTTCATCCGGGGCGCCGACGGCGCGCCCGTCCGCCACCCTACCTGGCGCAGCATCTCGACGGACTGGGCCGCCCCCACCTACCACGCCTACATGGCCCGCCTCGTGGCGCACGACGCCGCGACCTACGGCATCGACGGCTACCGGGTGGACGCCGCAGCCTACAAAGGCCCCAACTGGGACCCCGGCAGCCCGCACGCCGCCTACCGCAGCGGCGCCGCCTCCCCGGCGCTGATGCGCACGATGCGAACCGAACTGCGCCGCCGCAACCCCGAGGCCGTTCTGCTGAGCGAGGTCTTCGGGCCGGTGTTCCTCGCCGCCGACAACCTCGGCCACGACAACCAGACCGAAGCCGCGCAGCAGTTCCTCGAACTGCTGGCCGAGGGCAAGGTTACGGCGGCCGACTACCGCAAGCACCTCGAACGGGTGCGCGCCCTGCTGCCCGAGGGGGCCAACCGCGTCTACTTCGCGCGCAACCACGATACCTCGTGGTTCTACCATTTCAACGGCTACACGCCCGCCTTCCGCGCGCTCGACGCCCTGCACGCCTTCGTCGGCATCCCCGAGGTGTTCGCCGGCGACCCCAAGAACCCGCCGCACCCCGAGGCGGACGTGCTCGCGTTCTACCGCCGCCTTTTCGCCTTCCGGCAGGCGCATCCCGAGTTCGCCCACGGCGCCCTGCGCTTCCTGCCGTCCGACTGCCCCAACGTCGTCAGCCTCATGCGCAGCGGCCCCCGCGCCGACGTGCTGGCCGTCGTGTCGCTCAGCGACAAGCCCGAGACGGTGCGCCTCCTCCCCGAGGGCGGAGCGCCCCTGCGCCTCGTGGACGTGCTCACCGGCGCGCCCGCGCCCGTTTCCGGGCGGCGCGTGCAGGTGCAGCCATACCAGATTCTGGCAGGCGCGCGGGCGCGCCCATAAAGCATTTTAGGTAAGTGCGACGCGCATTTTAGGTATGTTGCGCCTTTGTTACATGCCCGTTTCTTCCAATATCCCGCCATGCCGCATGGATAAGGATGACCGGCGCCGGGCGCGCGCCTGCCGATCTTGGGTCTAGATGTTTTCTACCCCCTCGATCCACAAGGTCATGACCCGTCTGCTTCAAAACGCGCGCGCCGGCCGCCTTTTCGCCGCTTGTTTCCTTTTTGCCGCCCTGGTCGTTTCAGGCTGCGAGTTCTCCGCCGTCGATGACGGCGCCGACGCCTCGCTCGGCAACCTGGTGGCGGCCGTCTCCACCTCCGACTCGCCGGACAAGGCCGAGAAGGACATCCAGCGCCTGTTCAACAAAACCGGTCTCGGGGTCGATTACAAGCCCGGCCTTACCAAGGCCACCTATACCGGCTACAAGCTCGAAGACGTGCTCCTAGAGCACCTGGCCGCCGAGCAGACCGCGTTCAACAAAGGCGACCGTACGCGCGGCAAGACGGTCGGCTTCATCTTCAACAACCTCGTCGAGGCGCAGAAGGAAGGCGCGCTCGTAGCGGCCAACACCATGTTCGGCCGCGGCTTCCCCCTCATCAACGCCACCGAGGCCGAGGCCGTCGAGTCGTTCAAGTACGCCGTCTCGAACGCGCTGCAGCAGCCGGACCTTCAGGAGAGCGCTTTGTTGCTCTCGGTCGTCTCCGAAGGCTCGAAGCTCGCCGCCCAGGAAGCCGACTACACGTTCACCTCGGACAAGCTGCTCTCGCCGGTGCAGGCGTACCTGTTCGGCGTGTGGCTGAGCGAGCACGGCCCCGCCCTGCCCCTCGTCGGCGACGGCGAAGTCGAACTGGGCAAGGACGCCGCCGTTTCGTGCCCCAACTGGTGCCAGCAGAAAGGCTACGTCATGTTCGCCCAGTTCAAGACGCAGATCGTCAACAAGCAGTTCAAGGGCTACGTCTTCGACACGGGCAGCATCGAGGGCGTATCGGGCAAGGACATCGTCAAGCTCGGCGCTTCCTCCAACCTTACCAAGGGCACGTGGGAGTCGCTCTACCCGATCAAGTACGTCGTCGTCGAGAACTATAGCTGGAAGTACAAGACGGTCCACATGGACGGGCGCCTTACGGGCGGCTTCGACAACACCAACATCACCGGCACGGACAAGAACATCGCCTACGTCCAGTTCTGCGGCCTCAAGCCGACGAACTGCCAGATGGAAGCCTACAAGATCTACTTCGCGGAGATCTGCGCCGGCGTCAAGGTAGACAAGGCCAAGGCCAAGCTGCTCACGAACCTTCAGGCGTGCCACTGGCAGGGCAAGATCAAGTGCAGCATGAGCCAGTGCAACTAGTCGCCTAGCCCCCTCGGGGCGAAGCGTCTACGGGATGCGCAAGCAAGAGCGGCGGGGCTGAGCATATCGGCCGCGCCGCTTTGGCGTTCGGTTAAGCCCCGCGCAATGCAGCCGATACCCGTAGGCAGGCGCGCCCTGCCGGTGCAGGCCCACCCTCAACGACGTATTGCCGCTGCACTTTACGAGAGAACACACCATGAGGCCCTTCCAGGCGATTCTTTGCCTTTTGCTGGCGCTCCCGTCCGCCGCCGCCGCGGCCCAGGAGGCGGCCCCGCCGCTCGGCGCCCCCGAAGCCTGCCTGCCCGCCCCGGCCGCCGCTTCGGCCAGCCTCCCGGCCCGCATCACCGCATGCCTGACCGAAGCCGGGTTCGAGAACGTATCGGTGGGGCTGCTGCGCGAGAAAGTCTACATCTCCGTCGAAAACCGGCGCTTCCGCTACGACACGCGCGGGCTCAACACCGCCGTCGAGCTGATCCGGCCGATGCTGCACGGCTACGACAGCTTCACGCTGGTCGTCAAGCGGATGGGGCTGGTCGTCTGGCAAACCGAGGCTTCGACGGACGCGCCCGGCCCCGAGCTTGCCGCCGCCATCACGCCCCGCCAGGGCGACCCGGCGCTCCGCGACGTGACCTGGCGCCCGGAGTCCAACCCCTCCATCGGCAAGGTCGAAATCGTCGTCACCCCCCAGGTGGGCGCCGCCCTCGGCAGCTTCGAGGACCCGGTGCGCTCCTACGTGACCCTCGCGCCGGAACTGCGCGTCTACGCGTGGCGCGGCATGATGGCCCGCGCCCAGGTGCTGGCCCCGCTGCAAAGCGACTTCGTGGAGGACAAAAAGCTCATGCCGGGCTTTCTGACGCTGAGCCAGGCCGCGCGCCTGCCCCTGACCTCCTACGGACTGCTTACGGTGGGCTACTTCGCGCTCAACCGCTGGGGCTACGACGCCCGCGTGCGCAAGTACGGCATGGGCGGGCGCGTGGCCGCCGAGGCGCGGCTGGGACGCACCGGCTACCTGCGCTACTCGGGCGGCCGCTGGCTCTACAGCGGCCTCGACACGCCGATCTACTTCCTCTCCGGCCAAGCCGTCGTGAGCGAGCGGCTGCAACTCGTCAGCCAGGTCGGCTACGGGCGCTACCTCCACGGCGACCGAGGCATGCAGGTGCAGCTCAAGCGCACCTTCAAGGAAGTCGAGATCGCCTTCTTCGGGCTGCGCTCCGGCGGCGAGACCGACGCCGGGGTCAACATCCTCGTGCCGCTGCCCGGCGCGCGCTACATGCGCCCGCGCCGGTTCCGGGTGCGCCCCGCCGAAGCGATGGAGTTGGGCTACCAGTACAACGGCCGAGCGCTTCAGGGCCAGATCTACGAAGTCGGCTTCGACCAGGATACGTTCTGGCGGGGCCTCGAACCCGGCCTTGCCCGCAGCAGATGGCAAACCTACCAGGCGCTTCGCAGCGCCCACTAACCCTATGAAACGACTTTCTTTCCACGGCCCCCTTTGCCTCAGGCGGCTTCCGGCGGCTTTGCTCGCAGCGGCGCTGCTGCTGGGGGCGGGCATGGCGCGGGCGCAGTCCATCACGGGCGCCTCGGGGCTCATCTTCACGCCCGTCGCCGGGGCGCCGCCCGACGGCACGGTGGCGCTCGGCGGGGGCTACGTCGGGGGCAAGCATTCCTGGTACGGCGGCACGCCCTCCGATACGCCCGTCTCGTACTACACCTACTACGGCTCGATCACGTTTCTGCCCTTCGCCGAACTCGGCTTCCGCTTCTCGCGGGCCAACAGCGGCGTGCCCGAGGCCCTCGGCGACCGCATGTTCCTGATGCGCTTCACGCTGCTCCGCGAAGGCCGCCGCCGGCCCGCCCTGGCCGTGGGCGCGCATGACTTCCTGCGCAGCTCCGAAAACCAGACTGCCAACTTTACCGCCGTCTACGCCGTGGCCTCGAAGCGCCTCGGGCGGCTCGGGCCGCTCGGGCCGGCGCGCCTGCACGCGGGCGTGGCGCCCCGGCTGCTCGACGCCAAGAACTACCAGTACAAAGGCCCCTTCGGCGGCATCGAGATCTCGCCCTCGCCCTACGCCGACGTGCTGCTGGAGCATGACAGCCGCGTGCCGAGCGCCGGGCTGCGCCTGAAGCTGCCCCTCGGCGTGCGTGTGATGGGGGCGCTGCACGGCCTCGACGCGTTCGCATGGGGCGCCAGCGTGCAGCGCGTGTTGTAACCGCCGGAACGCGCCGCCGCCGGAAACTGCGGCGGCCCCTCGGCCGTTGATGAGGGCGCTCCCTGCCCTCGCCATGACACCCCGACCGAGCCTGTGCGGCTTCTGCCTTTTGCGGCTTCGGCCGCCGCGACTGCCGCGTTCGCCGCGGGCTACGCCGCGCGTTACGTCTCGCCCCTTGCGCTGTGGTGGCTGCAACCGGCCAGCTCGGCGCTGCCCTTGCTGACCGCCGGAGCCGCCGTCGCGGCGGCGGCGCTTGCCGCCGGGCGCCGCTACGGACTTGCCGCAGCCCCTGCCGCGTGCGTGCTGGCGGGCCTGGCGCGCTTCGTCGGCGCGCCCG
>CBDTTW010000161.1:0-6883 GCA_965363675.1 uncultured Rhodothermaceae bacterium | reverse complement strand
GCCCGCTGCGCCCTCTTGCAGGCGCCGGACGAATATTGTATTGTAACGATATCGTACAACTTCAGAGGCAGGGGGCGGCCTTTCCGACCCTCCGCCCGGCGGCAGGCAAGACCTCAGACGACATGACCACGGCAGGGATACGCAAGGCAGACGTGCGCAAGCTGCACCCGATAGAGCTGGCCTACGAGCTGATGGAGGCCGCCCGGGGCGCCGCCAGCCTCCGCAGCCTCGACGCTACGAGCGAGGAACTCTACTGCCTGCACGGCGCGCCCTTCGGCTGCTCCGCGCGTGCGCGCGGCATCTGGCTCGTCTGCGGGCAGGCCACGACGGCCAACTAGCCCCCCGCCCGCCCTGAAACACCGGCCCCGCCTCGCCCGTTGACATAGCAAGCAGGGGCGCGCCTGTCGCCGCCCCGGATCTTCTACGGACCACACATGCGGGCGGCCTCCTTCATCCTTTGCAGCGTGCTCGCGGCGGGCCTTCAGGCGGCCTCGGCGCAGGGGGTGGGCGCGCCCCGCATTTCGAACACCGCCGGCAATTTTCTCTCGGTCCACCTCGACTTCTCGGCCTGGGAGGTCGATCACTTCGTCAACAACATCGAGAGCGGCATCGGCGGCGGGGTCAAGTTCGGGGCCGGGCTCACGCAGTCCGTCGCCATCTACGTCAACGGCGCGGCGGCGGCCATCATCCCGCGCACCGGCAAAGCCTACAGCTTGCGCCACTTCGAGGGCGGCCTGCGCTATTACGTGGGCGAAGCCTCCAACGAGTCCCGGTACTACGTCGAGCTGGGCGCCGGCTACCGCACCGCCGGCTTCCGCGTGCAGGGCCGCGATTTCCATGCGCACGGGCCGCACGGCTTCCTCGGCGGCGGCATGGTGTTCTTCCTGCGCCCCTACCTCGCCGCCGACATCGGCGCGAAGTTCGCCGCCGGGCCTATGGATCAGTCCACGCTCGACGGGCAGACGCTGCGCGCCTTGCAGGCCACCTCGTTCCGCTTCAACCCCGCCCTCGTCTACTACTTCAACCGCCGGTAGCGCCGCTTCCTGCTAGCGCTGCTTCAGGCGCGCGGCGTGCTCCTTCCGGAACTTGAGCACCTTCGGCTCGATCACGATGCGGCAGTAACCTGCGCCGGGGTTCTTGCGGTAGTAGTCGTGGTGATACTCCTCAGCCACGTAAAACGCCTTGTACGGGGCGACCTCGGTCACGAGGGGCCGGCTCCAGACGCCTTTCTCCGCCACCTCGGCCATGATGCGCTCGGCGGCGGCCTTCTGCGCGGCCGAGTGGTAGAAGATCACCGAGCGGTACTGCGTGCCCACGTCGGCGCCCTGGCGGTTGAGCGTAGTGGGGTCGTGGATGCCGAAGAAAACGCGCAGCAGATCCTCGTAGGAGATCACATCCGGGTCGAACGTCACCTGGACCACTTCGGCGTGGCCGGTAGCCCCCGAGCAGACCTGCTCGTAGGTGGGGTTGGGGCGCGCCCCGCCGGCATAGCCGGGGGCTACGGCGCGGACGCCCTTCAGCTCTTCAAACAGCGGTTCGAGGCACCAGAAGCAGCCGCCGCCGAAGGTGGCGAGTTCGGTGCGGGCGGCGGGGCCTTCCAGATCGGGCATGGCATCGGGGGGTTTGGCGTGGGCGGCGTTATTTTGCGCGGCGCACAGCGCGACGAGCAGCGCCGCAAGGCAGCGGAGGATATGCATATAGAAACGTGTCATTCCAAGACCAAGGATGCGGCAGATTCGTTCCGGGGGGGTAAACCGGCCGCCGCCGCTAAGGATTCCGGCGCGCCGCCCGCCGACGGGGCCATTCCGGGCGCCCCGGCGCGGAGGCTCTGGGCCGACGCGGCGCGCACGGCGGCGGCCCTGGCCGTCGTGGTGGTGCACGCGAGCGGCCGCCTCGTCGTCGATCCGGCGGCGTTCGGCTCGGCGGGGTGGTGGGCCGCCATCCTCTACAACGCCGGGGGGCGCTGGTGCATCGGGGTGTTCCTGATGGTCAGCGGGGCGCTGCTGCTGGACGCTCGTGCGCCGGACGCCCCCGCGTGGGTGTTTCTGCGCCGCCGCGCCCGCCGCATCCTCCTGCCGCTCGTCGTATGGACGCTGTTTTACCTCGGCTACCAGCACGTGCGCAACGGGCTCGATTTGCCCCATGCGCTCCGGCTCGTCGGGCAGGGCGCGCCCTACTACCACCTGTGGTATTTGTTCATGCTGCCGTGGCTCTACGCGCTCACGCCGTTCCTGCGCGCGCTGCTCAGGCGGCTGGGGGGGCGGCGCGCCGCCCTGCTGGCCGGGGGCCTCGTCGCAGCGGGCATGGCGCATGCCGCCGCCGCGACGTTCTGGCGGCTGCCCGCGCCGCCGCCGCTCCTCACGCTCTGGATGCCGTACCTTGGGCTGTACCTGTGCGGCTACTGGCTGGCCGGGCCGCCGGCGCCGCGCATCGCGGCGTGGGCGCGCCGCGCGCCCGTGCTGGCGCCCCTGTGTGTGCTTTTCAGCGCCGCCGCGTCGTACGCCCTGCATGGCGTGGAGCTGGGCGGCGCGCCGGGGGCGTGGCTGTTCTTCCTGAAGCTGCTCAGCCCGCCCATCGTCGGCGCGACGTTTCTGGCGGCGTGGTGGCTGCGCGTCGAAGCGCCGCGCCGGCTCCCGGCGGGCGCGGCGCGCGTGCTCGGGCGCCTGGCGCCGCTCACGCTCGGGGTCTACGCGCTGCACCCCCTGGCCCTGCGCGAGCTGGCGCGCCTCGGCGTGCGCCTCGAAATGCTGCCTGCCGTCCTTAGCATCCCGCTCGTGGCGGCCATTGCGGCGGCGCTGTGCTTTGCGGCGGCGGCCCTGCTGGCGCGTGCGCCCGTGCTGCGCGAAGCGGTCTCGTAGACGGCCTAGCCGGCCTCGCCGCGCAGCACCCGCTCGATGGTCTGTTGCAGGTGGAACACGTCGTCCACCTTGATGAGGAATGCGTCGGCCCCGGCCTCCAAAAACCGCTCGCGGATCGCCGGATCCATACTCACCGTGATGGCGATGAACGGAATGGCCGCCGTGGTTGCGTCGGCGCGCAGCGTGCGCAGCACTTCGAGGCCGTCCATGTCCTCCATCATGTAATCGCACAGCACCAGGTCCGGGCGGCGCGTGCGCGCCTGTTCGAGCCCGGAGAGCCCGTCGAACGCCATGACGACCTCGGCGCCGTAGAGTTCGAGCAGGTCGTGCATGGCCTCGCGGGCGTACGGGTGGTTGTCCACCAGCAGTACGGTTTTGCCGGCCAGGGGGGTCTCGGTCATGGCGGTTGCGCGGGCGTGGAGGAAAGCGCTCGGGCGGGGAGCGCCGCGTCGTGCAAATAACGGGAGCCGCCGGGGCATTACCAACGCCGAAGCGTTAATAATCCGTGAGCGTCGTATAAAGAAAAAGGCAGCCCTTTGCGAGGGGCTGCCTTTTCGCGGAGCGGCGGGCCTTAACCGTCGGTCTTGCTGATCGTGTCCGAGCCGTTGGTGGTCGGGATGAAGCCGCGCTTCGGTTCGAGCACCGTGTCGATAAGTCCGTACTCCTTGGCGTCGTGGGCGCTGAGCCAGTAGTCGCGGTCGGAGTCGCGTTCGAGCTGCTTGAGGTCCTTGCCCGAGTGGTGGGCGAGGATGCGGTAGAGGCGCTCCTTGAGCCAGAGGATCTCGCGCGCCTGGATCTCGATGTCGGAGGCTTGCCCCTGCGCGCCGCCGAGCGGCTGGTGCAGCATGATGCGCGAGTTGGGCAGCGCCGAGCGCCGCCCCTTGGTGCCCGCCGTGAGCAGCACCGACCCCATCGAAGCGGCCAGGCCCACGCAAATCGTCGCAACGGGGCACGAGACCCATTGCATGGTGTCGTAGACGGCCAGGCCGCTGTAGACGACGCCGCCGGGCGAGTTGATGTAGATGTTGATCTCGCGGTCCGGATCCTCGCTCGCCAGGAATAGGAGCTGCGCCACGGCCAGGTTGGCGATGGCGTCGTTGATCGGTGTGCCGATCAGGACGATGCGCTCCTTGAGCAGCCGGCTGAAGATGTCGTAGGCGCGCTCGCCCCGCGTCGTCTGCTCGACCACCATCGGCACGAGCGCCGCCATGGATTGCTCGCGGAACGGGCCGCTGTAGATGCCTTCCGGGACGCCCGTCAGGCCGCGGCTGAACTTGATGAAATCGTCAACCATAGATAACCACCGCTGGAATTGCCGTTGTGAAGGGGGTGCTGTACCGAACCGGATACGCGCGGCGTTGGTTCCGGCGCCGGCGCCCGGCCCGCAACGCCCCGGCAGGGCCTCTACTCGGCGGTCTTCGGCTCGGCTTCGGGCGTCGCCGCGTCCGCAGGCGCCGCTTCGTCGGCGGGCGCTGCTTCGTCCGCAGGCGCTGCTTCGTCCGCAGGCGCTGCTTCGTCGGCGGGCGTCGCGTCCTCCTCGTCCTCGTCTGCGGCGGCGTCGGCGGCGAGCGCCTCACGGGTCTTCTCGACGACCTGGAACTGGCCCACCAGGTAGTCGATGGCTTTCTCGGAGAGCAGCGTCTGGTTCAGCTCGCCCGCAAGGTTGGGCAGCATCTCGTAGAGCTTGCGGTACTGCTCCACGTTCAGCTCCGACTCGGAGGCCGCCAAGCGCGTAAAGTAGCCCTCGCGGTCCTCGTCCGTCACCTCGATGCCCTGCTGCGCCACCACCTTGTCGCGCAGGAGCATCCAGCGGGCCTGGCGCTCGGCCTCGGGGCGCATCTCGGCGCGGTATGCCTGCTCGTCGAAGTGCGCCGGAAGCTGCCCCTTGTTGCGGCTCTTGACGTCCTTCACGAACGACTCGGAAATCAGGTCTACGAGCGACTGCGGCGGCGCGATCTCGTGCAGGGTCACCATCTTGTTGATGACCTCCTCGTGCAGGTAGCGCCGCGTCTGCTGGCTCCAGGTGCTCTCCAGCCGTTGCCGCAGGGCCTCGCGCAGCCCCGCCTCGTCGGAGGCCGCTCCCGAGGTGGCGCGGCGGATGAACTCCTCGTCGAGCGCGGGCAGGCGCCGCTCCTTTACTTCGGTGACGGTCACCTGGTAATGGTGCACGTGCGGGGCGTGCGGGTGGCCGCCCGGAAGCTCCTCCTGCTCCGGCTCCTCGTCGTGGCTGCGGCCGTGATGGATCTCAGCGCGGAACGTCTCGCCCGCCGTATGCCCGAGCAGCACGGCCCGCCACTCGTCCTGAAGCTGCGGGTCGTCCAGGGCGAACGTGACGCCTTCGGTGCGCTCGCCGATGAGCGCGGCCCCGGTGGCCGGGTCCACGGCCTGCACGTCGAAGGTGACCACGCTGGTCTCGGCGGCGGCCTCCTCCGAGGGCGCCGGCTCGGCTTGCGTCTGGCGCAGGCGCTCGATCATCCGGTCCACGTCCTCCTCCCCGACGTGGTAGACTACGCGCGTGATGGTCTCGCCCGAGAGGTCTTGCAGCTCGAACTCGGGGCGCACCCCGAAACGAATGACGGCCTTGAGCGGGCCGTCGAGCCGGTAGTCGTACTCGGTGATGCTCGGCAGGCCCATCACGTCGTAGGCGTCGTTGTCCACCACTTCCTGCTGGTACGTCTCCTGGATTTTGCGGTCTACGATCTCGTGGGCCAGCGCCTCGCCGTAAAGCTTCTTGACCATCTGAAGCGGCGCCTTGCCGGCGCGGAAGCCCTTGAAGTTCGCTTTGCCGCGCTGCGTGCGCAGCGCCTTGTCGATGCTCGGGGCGAGGTCTTCGGGGGCGGCTTCGATCTTGAGTTCGTATTCGGCGGGGCCGGTCTGGTCGATGGTGGTCTGCATGGCAGGGGCGTAGGGCTGGAGCTTCGGAGAACGGGGGTAGGGGGGGCCGGCGCGCGCCGCGACGGCAGGGCGGAGGACTGCTCAGGAGGCCGTCGGAGTGCAAGAACGTGCTTTTATGCGCAGCCAGAGCCGCTGTTCCGCCGCGCCCAAGATACACACGGCCGCCCCGCCCGCCCCGGCTGCCCGAAGATTTAAGCCTCAGAAGTCGAGACCGATCGAGAGGTAGGTGCGCCGGGGGCCGAAGCGGCGGCCGTCGAAGGGCCAGCCGAAATCGAGTCGCACCGGGTAGCCGAGCACGAGGCTGCGCAGCCCGAAGCCCGAGCCGACGAGCACGTCGCCGAGCGTGCGCCGGCCCTCGGCGTCCCGCGCCAGCAGGTTAAAGCGTTTGTCGGCGCCGCGCCCGCCCCAGATGGCGCCGGCATCGACAAAGGCGGCCCCCTGGATGTGGTAGAGCGGCAAAAGAGGCAGCGGCCCCGGCAGCAGCGCCGCCGCCAGCGGGAACCGCAGCTCGCCGTTGAGCAGCCCGAAGTACGAGCCGTTGACGGCGTTGAGCGCCTCGCCCCGGAGCGGCAGCACGGGCGTGGCGAAGATGAAGTCCGAGATGCCCGAGATCGGGAAGCCGTTGTCCGGGTCGAAACGGCGGTTGACCCAGTTCTGCACGCCCGAGCTGTAGAAAAGCTGCGGCTCCGGCCCGACCGAGGCGCCCGCCGAGAGGCGCAGCGCCGCCGTGTAGCGCTGCCGCCCCACCGACGTGTAGAAGCGCGCATCGGCCAGGGCCGTCGCAAAGCGGTATTGCTGCGCCCCGAAGCCGCCGGGGCTGCCCGAGAGGCTCAGGGCCAGGCGCTGCCCCGCCACCGGATAGAGCATCCCCGGCGTCGTCACGTCGCGCGTGAAGGTCAGGCTCGGGTGCACGAGCGAGCGCGTGACGGGCGTGAGCGTCGGGTCGCCGATGTCGGACTGGCTCACGCCCAGCAGGCTCATCTCGGCCTCGATGCGGCGGAACTTGTCGAGCGGGTAGCTGGCCGAGAGGCCGCCCCCGAACTGGCGGTAGCGGAAGTACGTATACCGGTTGTAATCCGGCAACAGGCGCGACACGTGGAAGCCGGAGAGGCTCCAGTCGATGCGGCGGG
>CBDTTW010000160.1:0-7013 GCA_965363675.1 uncultured Rhodothermaceae bacterium | reverse complement strand
GCGGCGCAGGAGGTGGCCGCCGCTCCCCGCGCCCTGGCCCTGCGCCTGACGACCTACCTCCGGTCGGGGTACGGGCGCGCCGCCGAGATGCGCCGGTGGCTCGCCCGCCTCGAAGAAGGCGCCGCCGCCGACTCGCTCGACGCCCGCCTCCAGTTCATGCGCGGCGTCGTGATGGACTACCTCAGCGCCCCCGCCGACGCCGAGGCGTCGTACCGCGCCTCCGTCGAGGCCGACCCCGGCTTCTTCCCGGCCGCCTACCTGCTCGGCCTGCACCACGTGCAGCGCGGGCGCTACGAGGCCGCCTACACGGCCTTCACGGGCCTGGCCCCGACGCATCCGTACCGCCACGCCGCCGCCTACAGCACCGCCGTCGCCCTCATGAGCGAGCGCGACTACCGCGCCGCCCTGCCGCATGTGCTCTCCGTGCTCGCGCACGACCCGGAGTTCGCCCCCGCGTGGTTTGCCCTGGCGCGCTGCCGGCTGGCCGCCGGGCGTCCCGACCAGGCGGCCGAGCTGCTGCTGATGCTGGCCCCGCTCGACGCCGCCTGGCACGCGCAGCTCCGGCAACTGCTGCGCCGCCCGCTGCTGCATCCGCGCCCGCCGCTGGAGCTGCCCCCGGCGGCTCTGCGCCCGCTCGAACTGCGCTAAACCTGCGATTCCGCCAAATCTTTGCAGAGCCTGCCCCTGCGGAAACCGCTTCGGGGCGGGGCGCCGTTGTTTTTTGACGCCGCGCCCCGCATATTCCAAGCATGTTTTCCGGCCGCATCTCCGCTGGAATACAGCCCCCGGTTTCTCCACCCCCTCCCCGCACGGGGCAGCCTACGCTTGTGGACCGATGAGTTACGAACAGGCCAGTCAGGACCCGTACCGAGGCGAGCGCAGCTTCGCCCGCATCAACCCCGATGACTACGACTTCGGCGACGGGGACGGCCGCGACGAGCGGCGCCGCCACGACGAGGTGTTTTCGCGCCGGGTGCCCGCAGGCAAACGCACCTACTTTTTCGACGTGAAGACCACGCGCGCCGGCGACGACTTCTTCCTGACCATCACCGAGAGCAAGCGCGTCGACGAAGGGCGCTACGAGAAGCACAAGATTTTCCTCTATAAGGAGGACTTCGGCAAGTTCTTGTCGGCCATGCACGAGGCGGTGGCGCGCATCCGCGACGACTACCTGCCGGACTATGCGTTCGAGCCGCTGCCCGACTTTCAGGCGCCCGGCCCCCCGGAAGGCGCGGCCGACCCTACCCTCGCCGAGGCGCCCGCCCGTCCGTAACGGCGCGGCTTCCTGCTCCGGCCCGGCCCGCGCGCATGTGCAGGCCGGGCCGTTCTTTTTACGCGCCCGGAACCCCGGCGGCGCCTTCTCGGGTTAACGCACCCCGTCGCGTTTCCCCCGGCTGCCCCACCCTCGGAATGGATCTGCACTACCGCACCTACGGCGACGCCCACCCGGGCGCGCCGGTCGTCATCCTGCACGGCCTGCTGGGCTCGGGCGGCAACTGGCATTCGTTCGCCGCGCGGCTCTCCGAGCGGCGGCGCGTCGTCGTGCCGGATCTGCGCAACCACGGCCGATCGCCGCACGCTCCGGGCGTCGGCTACCCGGAGATGGCCGCCGACGTGCTGCGCCTGATGGACACGCTCGGTCTGGACGAGGCCGCGCTCGTCGGGCACTCGATGGGCGGCAAGGTGGCCATGGAGGCGGCCCTGGCCGCGCCCGCGCGCGCCGAGCGCCTGCTCGTCGTGGACATTGCCCCGCGCGCCTACCCGGCGCTGCACACCGCCGAGATCGGGGCGTTGCGCGCCGTGGACCCTGCCGCCTACACCCGCCGCGCCGACGTGGACGCCGCCCTGGCGCCCTCCCTTCCCGACGCGGCGGTGCGCCGGTTTCTGCTCAAGAACCTCGCCGCGCGCCCCGACGGCGCGTTCTACTGGCAGCCCAACCTCGACGCGCTCGATCAGGAGTACCCCCGGATCGCCGAAGCCCTGGCAGGCGGGCGCCTCTACGCCGGGCCGACGCTCGTGCTTCGGGGCGAGCGCTCGGCCTACGTGCAGCCCGGCGACGAAGCGCTCCTGCGCGCGCTCTTTCCTCATGCCGTCCTGGCGACCGTCCCCGGGGCGGGCCACTGGGTCCACGCCGAGGCTCCGGAAGCGTTCGCCCGGCAGGCGCTGCCGTTTCTGCTCGGCTAAATGCTTAACTTTCAAATTCTGCGCCCCGACGGGCCTTCCTCCGCACCAACGCTAGACGCCTTGAACGATCCTGTACGCACGCCCTTCCTGCGCCTCCTGGCCTCGCGCATCCTGGTGCTCGACGGCGCCATGGGCACCCTCATCCAGCAATACCACCTCGCGGAGGAGGACTTTCGCGGCGGCCGCTTTGCCGACCATCCGCACGAGCTGCGCGGCAACAACGATCTGCTCTCGCTGACCCGCCCGGACGTGATCGGGGCCATCCACCGGGCGTACCTGGAGGCCGGCGCCGACATCATCGAGACGAACACGTTCAGCGCCACGAGCATCTCGCAGGCGGACTATGGCCTCGAAGCCTGCGCCTACGAGCTGAACCTGGCCTCGGCGCAAATCGCCCGCCGCGCCGCCGACGCCGCCCTGGCCCTCGACCCCGCACGCCCGCGCTTCGTCGCCGGGGCGCTCGGCCCGACGAACAAAACGCTCTCGCTCTCGCCCGATGTCAACGACCCGGCGTTCCGCAGCGTCAGCTTCCGGCAGATGGTCGAGGCGTACGCGGTGCAGACGGCGGGCCTCGTCGATGGCGGCGTGGACCTGCTGCTCGTCGAGACCGTCTTCGATACGCTCGTGTGCAAGGCGGCGCTCTACGCCATCGGGGAGCACTTCCGGCGCACCGGCAAGGCCCTGCCGGTCATGATCTCCGGCACCGTCGTGGACATGAGCGGGCGCACCCTCTCGGGGCAGACCCCCGAAGCCTTCTGGACTTCGGTGGCGCACGCGCCGCACCTGCTCTCGGTGGGCCTCAACTGCGCCCTCGGCACGGCGCAGATGCGCGCCTTCATCGAAGAGCTGGCCGCCGTGGCGACCGTGCCCGTCAGCCTGTACCCCAATGCGGGGCTGCCCAACGCCTTCGGCGGCTACGACGAGAGCCCCGAGTTCATGGCCGAGCACATCGGCGAGTACGCCCGCGCGGGTTTCCTCAACCTCGTCGGCGGCTGCTGCGGCACTACGCCCCGGCACATCGCCGCCATCGCCGAGGCCGTGGCAGGCGTCGCCCCCCGGCAGGCGCCCGCCCCCGACCACCGGCTGCGCCTGAGCGGCCTCGAACCGCTCGTCTTCCGGGACGAGGTCAACTTCGTCAACATCGGCGAGCGCACCAACGTGACCGGCTCGCGCAAGTTCGCCCGCCACATCCGCGAGCAGCAGTACGACGAAGCCCTCTCGGTGGCCCGCCAGCAAGTCGAGGGCGGCGCCCAGCTCATCGACATCAACATGGACGAGGGCCTGCTCGACTCGAAGGCCGCCATGGCGACGTTCCTCCACCTCGTCGCCTCCGAGCCGGACATCGCGCGCGTGCCCATCGTGCTCGACTCGTCGCGGTGGGACGTGATCGAGGAGGGGTTGCAGTGCGTGCAGGGCAAAAGCATCGTCAACTCGATCTCGCTCAAGGAGGGCGAGGCCGCCTTCAAGGAGCAGGCGCGCCGGGTGCGTCGCTACGGCGCCGCCGCCATCGTCATGGCCTTCGACGAGGCGGGCCAAGCCGACAGCTACGAGCGGCGCATCGCCATCTGCCGCCGCGCCTACGACCTCCTGACCCTGGAGGTAGGCTTCCCGCCGGAAGACATCATCTTCGACCCCAACGTGTTCGCCGTCGCCACGGGCATCGAGGAGCACAACGGCTACGCCCTGGACTTCCTCCGCGCCACGGCCTGGATCAAGGAGAACCTGCCCTATGCGCGCGTCTCGGGCGGCATCAGCAACATCTCGTTCTCGTTTCGCGGCAACGACCGCGTGCGCGAGGCCATGCACGCCGCCTTCCTGTACCACGCCGTCCGCGCCGGGCTCGACATGGGCATCGTGAACGCAGGCCAACTCGAAGTCTACGAGGCCGTGGACCCCGCGCTGCTCGAACGGGTCGAGGATGTGCTGCTCAACCGCCGCCCCGACGCCACCGAGCGCTTGGTGAGCCTGGCCGGGCAATTGGCCGCCGGGCAGGGCGAGGCCGCCCCCGAGGAAGCCGCCGCCTGGCGCAGCGCGCCCGTCGCCGAGCGCCTCAAGCACGCCCTCGTCAAAGGCGTCGCCGACTTCGTCGAGGAGGACACCGAAGAGGCGCGGCGCAGCCTGCCCTCGGCGCTCGCCGTCATCGAAGGGCCGCTCATGGAGGGCATGAACGTCGTCGGCGACCTCTTCGGGATGGGCAAGATGTTTCTGCCGCAGGTCGTCAAGAGCGCCCGCGTGATGAAGCGCGCCGTAGCTTACCTGATCCCCTATATCGAACAGGAAAAAGCCGCCGGCGCCCGGCAGTCGCGCGGGCGCGTGCTGCTGGCGACCGTCAAGGGCGACGTGCACGACATCGGCAAGAACATCGTCGGCGTCGTGCTCGCCTGCAACGGCTACGACGTGATCGACCTCGGTGTGATGGCGCCTGCCGACCGCATCCTGGAGCGCGCCCGCGAGGAAAACGCCGACATCATCGGCCTGAGCGGCCTCATTACGCCCTCGCTCGACGAGATGGCGCACGTCGCCCGCGAGATGGAACGCCAGGGCTTCCGCCGGCCGCTGCTCATCGGCGGCGCGACGACCTCGCGCGTGCACACGGCCGTCAAGATCGCCCCGTTCTACAGCGGCCCCGTCGTGCACGTCATCGACGCCTCGCGGAGCGTGGGCGTAGCCGGCAGCCTCGTCGGCGAGGGGCGCGCCGCCTTCGCCGCCGCCGTCGCCGAGGACTACGCCGCCGTGCGCCGGGACCACGCCCGCCGCAGCGCCGGCAAAACGTACCTCCGCCTGGAGGAAGCGCGCCGCAACCGCTTCGCCCCCGACTGGAGCGCGGCCCCCATCACGCCGCCCGTCCGCCCCGGCATCGTCGCCTTCGAGTCGTACGACCTGGCCGAAATCCGGCCGTACATCGACTGGACGCCGTTTTTCATTACGTGGGAGCTGAAGGGCAAGTATCCGCGCATCTTCGACCTGCCGGGGGTAGGCCGGGAGGCCCGCACGCTCTACGACGACGCCAACCGCATGCTCGACCGCATCGAGCGCGACGGGCTGCTCGGCGCCTCGGCCGTGGCGGGCCTCTTCGGCGCCCACGCCGACGGGGACGACATCGTGCTCTCCGGCCCCGACGGCTGCGCGGCCGCGACGCTGCACATGCTGCGGCAGCAGGCCGAGAAGACGCCCGGCCGCCCCAACCGCTCCCTCGCCGACTACGTAGCTCCGCTCGCCTCCGGGCGCGCCGACTACATGGGCGCCTTCGCCGTCACGGCGGGGCGCGGCCTCGACGAGCTGGCGGCGCGCTACGACCGGGCGCACGACGACTACAACAAGATCATGGTCAAGGCCCTCGCCGACCGCCTCGCGGAGGCCCTCGCCGAGCTGCTGCACCTGCGCGTGCGCCGCGAGTGGTGGGGCTACGCGCCCGAGGAGCAGCTTTCGGCCGAAGACCTCGTGGCCGAGCGCTACCGCGGCATCCGCCCGGCGCCCGGCTACCCGGCCTGCCCGGAGCATACCGAGAAGCTGACCCTCTGGAGCCTGCTCGGCGTGGAGGCCCGCACGGGCATCCGCCTGACCGAGAACCTGGCGATGCACCCCGCCGCGTCCGTCTGCGGATGGTATTTCGCGCACCCCGAGGCCCGCTACTTCGACGTGGGGCTCATCGGGCGCGACCAGGTCGAGGACTACGCCTTCCGCAAGGGCATGTCCCCGGCCGAGGTGGAACGCTGGCTGGCCTCGCGGCTGGCCTACGAGCCGGAGCCGGCCCCGGCCGCCGCCGTATGAGCGCCCGCCCGGCGGCGCGCCGCCTTGCGGCGGCCTTCTGCCTGGCCGCCTGCCTCGGCGCGGCCCCGGCGGGGGCGCAGCAGGCGCAGCCCTCGGTGCTCGAAGACCCCGTCGTCCGGTTCCAGGTGAACCGCGGCCTCTCGCTGCTCTACAACGTGCAGTTCGAGGGCGCCGCGCGCCTGTTCGACCAGGTGGACCGCCTGCATCCCGAGCATCCGATTGGCCCGTTCCTCAAGGCGCTCGGCGTGTGGCAGCTCATCCTGCTCGACCTCGGCGACGCCGGCCACGACGCCGCCTTCTTCGCGGCCATGGACCAGGTGATCGCCCGCGCCGACCGCCGCCTGTTCCGCAACCGCAACGATTTCGACGCGGCCTTTTTCAAAGGCGCGGCGCTCGGGTTCAAGGGGCGCCTGCACTCCAACCGGGGCGAGTGGTTCCGGGCGGCCGTTTTCGGGCGGCAGGCCATGGGCTATGTGCTGCGCGTGGCCCGCCGGGACCCCGGCAACCCGGACTATGCCTTCGGCAAAGGCATGTACGACTACTACGCCGTCGTGCTGCCCGAGAAGTTTCCGCTCACGCGGGCCATCGCGGCGTTCCTGCCCGAGGGCGACCGCGCCGGAGGGCTGGCGCGCATCCGGCAGGCCGCCGCGCACGGCCTGTACCTGCGCACCGAGGCCGCCTACTTCCTGCTCCAGATCGCCTACCTGTTCGAGAACGACTTCGGCGAGAGCCTGCGCCAGGCGCAGTGGCTGCGCGCCCAGTACCCCCGCAACCCGTTCTTTCACACCTTCGAGGCGCGCGTCTATGCCCGCTGGGGCTACTGGGACCGCGCCAACGCCGCCTACGCCGAGGTGCTGCGCGCCTGCCGCGAGCGCCGGCGCGGCTACAACGCCGCCGCCGCCGAGCAGGCGCTGTACTACCTCGCGCGCGGCGACATGGCCTATGGGCGCTACGCCGAGGCCGCCGCACGGCTGGCGCAGATCCCGCGCGCCGGCGGGCGCGATCCGCACTCGTACTTCCGCGTGTGGGGCCGCCTGCGCGAGGGCATGGCCTACGAC
>CBDTTW010000159.1:0-7017 GCA_965363675.1 uncultured Rhodothermaceae bacterium | reverse complement strand
CGAGGCCGACGACCGCCGCGCCTACGCCCACGCCTACCACGCCGCCCAGCCCCGGCTGCTGCTGCTCCGCAATGAAGCCGAAGGCGCCCCCGAGGAACGCCCCGGAGAGCGCCCAGAAGCCTGCCTGCGCCCGGCTGATGATCTGCATGCGTTTTCCGCCGCCGATGGTAATTCCTGCCCTGTCTGAAGGCAAAATAACGCTTGCCGCCCTCCGGACGCAGGCGTTTTCGCCGCCGCAGGCGCCGGCGCGCCTGTTGGCAGGTTGTTTGCTGATCAGGAGGCTGCTTCCTCCCTGCCGCGCGCCTGCGGCGGGCCGCCTACTCTTTCGGATCTTTGCGCCGCTCCCATGCTGATCGACTCGCCCGAGGCCCTCGACGCCGACTCCGCCCTGCTGGGCGCCGCCTTGCCTGCCCTCCGGTTCGCCGCCGACCCGTCGTGGCCGGAGAGCGCCGCCCTCTACACGTACCTGCGGCAGGGGCAGGCCCGCAGCGCCTTGCAGGAGGCGCGCGCGCTGCTCGCCGCCGCCCCCGAGGCCGGGCGCGCCGCCGCCCTCTGCTGCTGCTGCGCCGCCGCCGAGCTGATGCTGGGCGGGGCCGACGGCTGCCGCCGCCACGCCGCCGCCAGCCTGGGCCATGCCCCCGGCCAGTGGACGGCGCACCGCCTCACGGCGGAAGCCTACGCCGCGCAGGGCCTCTACAGCCGCGCCTACGCCGCCTTGCAGGCCGCCCCGCCGCCGGCCGCCGCGCAGCCGTGGGAGGAGCCCGTCCCCGCTTCCGAGATCCACTTGTACCTGGCGAACCTGTGCCTGCGCAGCGGCGACGTGCGCCGCGCCTTCGAGCACCTTTCCGCCGCCTTCCCCGAGGGGGCGCCTTACGCCCCGGCCGCGTTGCACCCCGACTGGTTCCGGCTCGGCCTCAACCTCGACCACGCCGCCGAAGCGACGGCGGCGGCGCGCCTCCTGGCTGCGCGCGTGCCCGTGCAAACGCTCGACGACCTGAGCCAGGCCATCTTGCAGCGCGGCTGGCTGCCCGAGGCGCTCGAAGTGTACGAAATGGCCGCGCTCAAGCACCCCGAGAGCGCCCTGGTGCGCCGCCGCCTGGTGGGCCTCTATATCCGCACGGGCAACGTGGACCGCGCCCGCGCCATCCTGCGGCCCCAGGCGCTCGAAATCACGGCCTGAGCAGCGCCCCCGCGCGATATTCCGCGCGCCCGGCTTAAGGGCGGGCTCCTTTGCGCCGATACACGGTTAAACGATGCGGCTGCAACCACCAGGGCGCCTTCGGCAGCGCCCATGACGGCGCACGACGGCGCGTAAACGCGGCGGCGCCCCCTGCCCGGATGCTGCGACTCTACATTCCCTGCTCGCCCCCGATGGACGAAAACATGCGCTACGAACCTGCTCTGCCCGGCGCGCGCCGGCGCGCGTCGCAGCCGGTCGAGGAGGCCATTGCGCGGCACGGGGAAACCTTCGAGGCGGCCCGCAAAGCCCTGCGGGCGCTCGGCCCGCCGGCCGCCGTGCCGGAGCGGCTTTCCAGTGGGTACTACCAGACGTGGGAGGTGTCGGAGGAGGTGGCCCGGCGCTTCGTCACGGATTTGCTGGCGGCGTGCAGCCCGGACGCTTACGCCGAGGAGCCGCCCGAGTAAGGCGTCAGTCGATAAACCCTTCGTCGCGGTACTTCTTGAGCTTGTTGCGAATCGTGCGCGCGCTGATGCCGAGCCGGTCCGCGGCAAGCTGCTGATTGTTGCCGGTGGCCGCGAGCGCTTCGAGGATCATCTCGCGCTCCATGTCGTCGATGGTTTGCGCGTGCAACCCGGGAGCGCGCGGCTCGCTCTTCCCACCCCCGGACCCGGCGTCGCTGAAGAACGTGTTGAACACGTCGTCGGCCTCGATCACGCTGCGCTCGGCCGAGAGCAGCACGCCCCGCTGCACCAAGTTTTCGAGCTGCCGGACGTTGCCGATCCAGTTGTAGCTTTCGAGCTGCGCCATGAGCGCGGGCGAGAGCGTCTTGGGCGCAAAGCCGTAGAGTTCGCAGTACTTGCCGACAAAGTGGGCGGCCAGCAGCGGGATGTCGCTGACGCGCTCGCGCAGCGGCGGCGCCGAGAGCGGAAACACCGAAAGCCGGTGGTAGAGATCCTCGCGGAACACCCCCGAGGCGATAGCCTCCGTCAGGTTGCGGTTGGACGTGGCGATAACGCGCACGTCCACTTTCTGCGCCTCGGAGGAGCCGACTTTCTGAAACTCCTGCTCCTGGAGCACGCGCAGCAGCTTAGCCTGGGTGCCCATCTCGATCTCGGTGATCTCGTCGAGGAGCAAGGTGCCGCCGTCGGCGCGCTCGAAGGCGCCGGTCATGTCCTCGATGGCCCCCGTGAAGGCCCCCTTGCGGTGCCCGAACAAGTGGCTCTCGACGAGTTCGCGCGGCAGGTTGGCGCAGTTGAGCGTGACGTAGGGGCCTTCGGCGCGGTCGCTCATCTGGTGGATCAGGCGCGCCAGGATCTCCTTGCCCGTGCCGCTCTCGCCCTGGATGAACACGGGCGCCTTGTTGCGGGCCACCAGCGAGAGCAGCCCCTTGAGCCGCTGCACGCTCGGGTGCTCGCCGATGTACTCCACGGCCGCGCCGGACTTGCGGGACTTGGCCTTGCGCGCCCGGGGCGCAGCGGCGCCTTCCGGAGGCTCGGCCGCCAGCACGTTCTGCACCCGGTCCACCAGCTCCGTCGTCGAGAACGGCTTGGGAATGTAGTCGATGGCGCCGGTTTGCATGGTGCGCACGGCGTGCTGCACGTTGGCATGCGCCGTGATCATGATGACGCGCGTCTGCGGGTACTCCTGCCGGATGTGCGCCAGCAGCTCCACGCCGTCCATGTCGGGCATCATGAAATCCGTGATGACCAGGTCGAACGCCTGTTTCTTCAGCTCCTCGACGGCCTGCATGGCCGTCAGGCAGCCGGTCACCTTGATGCCGTGCCGGGAGAACAAGCGGTCGAAAAGGCCATGCAGCAGTTGCTCGTCATCGACGAACAGGATGTGGCGCTGAGCGTTCATGCGGAAGCCAAAAAGCGCCCTGACCCGGCGGAGCCGGTTCAAGGCGACAGGCGAAACGTAATCCCGAAGCGGCGGCGGCGCCCTGCCGCGCAAAGAGGGTTAGAAAAGCGCGCTCTCCTCGCCGGCCGTGGGCAGCATGAACGTGATGCACGTTCCCGCCTCGGGGGTATTCGCGGAAAGATACACCGTTCCGCCGTGCGCTTCCACAATGCGCCGTGCAATCGGGAGGCCCACGCCCAGATTCTCGGACTTGGTGGTAAAGAAGGGCTTGAAGATGAGCGTCTCGGCATCCTCGAACGGCATGCAGCCGGCGTTGCGCACGTCCACGCCGAGGAAGCCGGGCTCAGGCGCGTAGACGCGCACCCCGACGGCGCCCTCGCGGCCCGAGGCTTCGAGCGCGTTCTGCATGACGATGAGCAGCGCTTGCCGGATCTGCTGCGGATCGGCCAGGACGCTGAGGCCCTCGGGCACGTCGATCCGGTAGTCCACGCGGGCCAGGTCGGCCGCGTCGAGGCTGTAGAGGAAATCGGCGACGAGCGTCGAGGGGTTCATCGGCAGCGGCGACGGCTCCGGCGCATGGCTGAACAGCAGCAGATCGTCGATGATGCGGTTGATTTTGGCGGCGCCGTGCATGATGCGCAGCGCCAGGTCGCGCTCGTCGGTCGATTCGAGCGAGAAGGCGAGGAGGTCGGTGTAGCCCTCTATGCCCGCTACGAGGTTGCGCAGCCGGTGCGCGAGCACCTCCGAGATGTCGGAGAGGGTGGCGCCGATCTCGTGCCGGCCGAGCAGCGCCGAGGCGGGGTTGCGGGAAAGCGTATCCGGGAGAGCCATGACCATGCGAAGCCGTGCGTGGAGGCGCGCGCCGCCCGTCGGGCGCGGCGCCTCCGTCTGAAGGGGATGCCTGTGCCCGGACAAACGCTATGCCATGCGCCCGCTGCGCCCTGGACGCAGCGGGCAGGCGGCCCGTCCCGCCGGCCCGGCAAAGACGGATACGCGCCTCGGAAAAAACTACCCGCCCGCCCCCGGCGCGGGCCGCCCCATGCGGCGCAGCACCCGCGCGAGCGCCTCCACGGCGGCGTCGAGGTCGGCGCGGGTGGAGGCGCGGCCGAGCGAGAAGCGGAGCGCCGCCGCCGCCGTCTCGCGGGGAAGGCCCAGGCCCAGCAGCACATGGCTCGGCGTGAGCGCGCCGCTCGTGCAGGCCGAGCCCGCCGACACGCAGACGCCTTCCAGGTCCAGCCCCAGCAGCAGCATCTCGCCGTCGAGCGGCCCCCGCTCGTCCGGCGGAAACGCAATGCTGAGCACATGGGGCGCGGCGGCGGCGCCCGGAGGCGTGTTGCACCGGAAGCTTCCCTCCCCGAGCGCCGCTTCAAGGGCGGCGCGCAGGTAGTCGCGCAGGGCGGCGAGGCGAAGGGCGGCCTCGGGGGCCTCGGCCTGCGCCAGTTCGAGGGCGACGGCCAGCCCCACCGCCGCGGCCACGTTCTCGGTGCCGCCCCGGCGCCCGCGCTCCTGCGCGCCGCCCGTCAGCGCGCTCCGGAGCGGCGCGCCGCCGCGCGCGTAGAGCACGCCCGCGCCTTTGGGGCCGTAGCACTTGTGCCCCGAGAGCGTGAGCAGATCCGCGCCCAGCGCGTCCACGCGCAGCGGCAGCAGCCCTGCCGTCTGCACCGCGTCGGTGTGCAGAAGCGCCCCGTGCGCGCGGCACACCGCCGCCAGCGCGGCTACGTCGTTCAGCGTCCCGACTTCGTTGTTGGCGTGCATCAGCGAGACGAGCGCCGGCCCGTGCGCGCCCGGCCCCGTCTCCACCCCCAGCGCCTCCTCCAGCGCGGCGGGCTCCGTGCGGCCCCACGCGTCCGGCGCGACCCACCCCACGGCATGGCCCGCTTCGGAGAGGGCATGCGCGGTGCGCAGCACGGCCTCATGCTCCAGCGGCGAGGTCGCCAGGCCGCCGCCCGTCGCCCCGACGACGCCCCGAAGCGCCAGGTTGTCGGCTTCCGTGCCGCCGGAAGTGAAAATGATCTCGGCGGGTTCGGCCCCGAGGCAGGCCGCCACGCGCTCGCGCGCGTCCTCCAGCCGGAAGCGCGCCGCCCGCCCCAGGGCGTGCAGCGACGAGGGGTTGCCCCACGCCTCGCGCAGGACGGCCTCCATGGCGACCTGCACGCGCGGGTCGAGCGGCGTCGTGGCGGCATGGTCGAGGTAGATCACGGGAAAGCCTCCGGAAGGCCGCCGGCGAGGCGGCATGTAATTATTCCGTCGAGTGGACACTATTAATACACCGCCGGGGTAGCTATAATACCCGACCCCGGCGCGCCGGGGCGCCACGGCTTCCCCGAGTTCAATTTAGCACAATGGATAAACTGGTCGTAGAAGGCAAGCGCCAAATGCGCGGCGAGATCGCCGTCAGCGGTTCGAAGAATACGGCGCTGCCGCTCATGGCGGCGGCGCTGCTCGGGCGCGGCGCCACGGTGATCGACAACATCCCCAACTTGCAGGACGTGACGACGTTCGCGCATGTGCTGCGCATCACCGGCGCCGACGTGAGCTTCGACGCCGAGGCGCACCGGCTGCGGATCGACGCCTCGCGCATCGGCTTCCCCGAGTCGCCGTACGAGCTGGTCAAGAAGATGCGCGCCTCGTTTTACATGCTCGGCGCGCTCCTCGGGCGGTGCGGGCATGCGCGCGTCTCGCTGCCGGGCGGCTGCGCCTGGGGGCCGCGCCCCGTGAACCTGCACATCGAGGGCATGCAGGCGCTCGGCGCCGAGATCGACCTGGACATGGGCTACGTCGTCGCGCAGGCCCCCGGCGGCCGCCTGCGCGGCGGCGTCTTCCGCATGGAGCCCTCCAGCGTCGGGGCGACGATCAACCTGATGCTCGGCGCGGCCACGGCCTCCGGCGGCACACGCCTCGAAAACGCCGCCATGGAGCCGGACGTGGTCGTCTTCGGGCAGATGCTGGAGGCCATGGGCGCCCGCATCGAGGGCCTGGGCTCCGACGTGATCGAGATGGAAGGCGTCGAGGAGCTGCGCCCCGTCACGTTCCGCAACTGCCCGGACCGCATCGAGCTGGGCACGTTCATGATCGCGGCGGCCATCGCCGGCGCCCCCGGCGAGATCATCCACATCACCAACGCCGAGCCGGCCCACCTCGGGCATGCCTTCGTGGACGCCTTCGCCCGCACCGGCGCGCCGTTCAGCTTCGGCCCCGACTTCGTAGACGTGGTCGCCCCGGACGCCCTGGAAGCCGTCTCCATCGAGACGGGCGTCTACCCCGGCTTCCCCACCGACTTGCAGGCCCAGTGGACGGTGCTCCTGACGCAGGCCAAGGGCAACGCGCGCGTCACGGACCACATCTACACCGACCGCTTCGCGCACATCCCCGAGCTGCACCGCATGGGCGTCAACGCCATCGTCGTGGGCAACGAAGTAGTGGTGGCCGGCGGCGCGCGCATCTCCGGGGCGCAGGTGATGAGCACCGATTTGCGCGGCAGCGTCTCCCTGGTGCTGGCGGGCCTGGTGGCCGACGGCGAGACGCACGTGCAGCGCATCTACCACCTCGACCGGGGCTACGAGAACCTGGAGGGCAAGCTGTGCGCGGCCGGCCTTGCGGTGCGGCGCGAGACCTACGACGAGTTCGCCGAGGTTACGCCGCAGACTATGAGCGCGTAAGCCGCCCCTAAAACTGCGCGCTCAGTTGCATCCGGAACGTATGGATGACCGGGACGCCGCGCGGCGCGCGGCCGTCGTAGAAGAGCGAGGCGCGCACGTACTGGTTGACGGCGTACTGCCCGGACACGCCCCACAGGTACGAGGCGCCGGGGCCGCGCCCCTCGGTCAGCTCGTACTGCGCCAGCCCGGCGGCCTGCCCCCGGAGAGCCACGCGCGCCGCCTCGAAGCGCGCCGACGCCCCGAGCCGCCGCAAACGGTTGTAGCGGAACTCCAGCGGCAGGCGCACATCGCTGCACCCACGCGCGTCCGCCGGTTTCT
>CBDTTW010000158.1:0-7051 GCA_965363675.1 uncultured Rhodothermaceae bacterium | reverse complement strand
GCGCCAGCGAGAGGTCGCCCACCACGAGCACGCCGCGCGCGCCCAGAGCGGCGGCCGTCTGCAACGCCTGCGTCGAGGCGGCGCGCGCCGGCAGCACGAGCAGCCGGCCGCCTGCGGGCAAAAGCGCAAGCTCGGGGGTCGCGGCGTCGTACGCGGCCGGCGGCGCTTCCGAAAGAGCGTCGGGCGCCAGGAGCAGCCCCGTCGCAGAGACGCTGCCGGAGTCGCTGCGGCCGTCGGCCACGAAGTCGGCCAGGGGCGCCAGCACGAGCGAGTCGGCGGGGCCTACCGCCCGCAGCGACGCCCGGCGCACCTGGTTCAGTCGGAACGCAAACGGCGTCCGGAACCCCCCGGCCAGACCCGGCTGCAACTCGAACTCGGCCAGGCGCGCCGCCGCGTACGAGGCCGCCAGCCCGAAGCCCGGCGTGCCCGTGGCCCGCCCGCCCGCCGAAGCGCCGTTGAAAAACCGCAGATGCTCGGCCAGCAAGGCGTCGTTCCAGTAGGGCTGCGCCGGCGTGGGACGCGGCGGCGCAGCCGGCTCCCGAAACGCGCCGCAGGCCCCCAGCAAGCCGGCGCCGGCAAAAACGAGCAGGGCGAAAAGCAGGCGCATGGGCATAGGGCGGCAGCGTAGCGGATAGGGGCGCGCCTCCTGCCGGAAACGGGCGGGGCAGAGCAGCCGTCTAAAATAGCGAAGGCGGAGCGCTCCGAACGAACGCCCCGCCTCCGAAGTGCGTACGCGCTTCGTTATTTCTGCGGCTCCGGCGCCTTGCCGTCGGCGCCCAGCGTGATGCCCTTGCGCACCAGGGGCGAGTTCGGGTTGAACCGGACCAGGCGCTGCTGCACGTCCTCCTGATGCCGGCGCACCAGGTCCTCGCGCAGCGGCTTGTTGGCCCGCGCCTCCAGCGGCTCCAGGATCTTGGCTTGCAGCACGATCAGCAGCTCGCGCTGCGACTGGCTCTTCTGCTCGTAGCCGAAGATGTAGCGCAGCCCGAACACCCAGCCCGGCAAATCCTTCAGGATCGGGATGCCGCGCCGCGAGAGCGTTTCTTCGGTCGAGTACAACCCGCCGATCACCGTCTGCTCGTTGTCGAGCAGCAGCACCTGCGTGTTGGCCGTGTTCTTGTCGATGATCGGACCCGAGAGCGACGGGCGGCTGCTCGATTTCTCGACGAGCACGTTCAGGTGGATGAAGTCCGTCTTGGCGGCGCCCACCGAGTCGTCGGCGGCTTCCGAGATGAGCGTCGGCGTCACGTTGACGATGATGCCGGTCGAGAAGAACTGCGTGATGGTGTTGCCCGCGAAGTCGCGCGTTTGCACCGGAATGTCCGAGCCGATCTGAATTTCGCCCTTCTGGCCGCTCTGCACGGTCACCTGCGGGTTGGCGATGGTCTCGCCGACGCCGTTGGACTCCAGCAGGCGGAAAAGCTGCGTGAGCTGCGAGATGTCGATGGCCTCCGGGGCGATCAGGTAATCGCTGAGGTTCTCGAACAGGCGGTCGGTGCGCAGGAAGAAGCGCGGGCGGTCCTGCTGCTCGCCGGGGTCCGAGCCGCCGCCCGAGCCGCCGCCGCTCTGGCTGCCGCCCTGCTCGCTGCCGAAGAACACGTTCCAGTCGATGCCCAGCTCGCGGGCGCGCGTCTGGTTGAGGTCGAACAGCACGGCGCTGATCTGGATTTCGCGCGTGCCCAGCGTGGCGAGCGCCGGCTTGGGCGCGTTCGGCGACGTGGGCGAGACGCCGAGGCTGTTCGTGCCCCGGTCGTCGGCGCCGATGGTCAGCCCGCCCGGGCGGCCTTCTTCGACCATGAAAAAGCGGTCCGTTTCGCGGTAGCCGAGGCCGTTGTAGTCGAGCACCAGTTCGAGCGCATCGAAAAAGTGCATGCCCGAGATCGAAACGCCGATGGGGTCCTTGCGCGTCTCGGCGTCGATGATCTGCTTGCCGGTCACCCGCTGGAAGATCGGGTTCAGGAAATCGACGAACTGGTCGAAGGGCGTCGAGGGCAGGAACGAGACGAGCTGATCTTGCGGGATGTACGTGCGCATCTGGCGCTGCGTGGGGCGGTCCTGCGCGTGGGCCGAAAGGCCGAGGCACAGCGAAGCCGCGACGACGAGCAGCACGGCGGCGAACCGGCCGGCGCCTCTGGGGGCATTCAGGGTTTTCATGGGGTATAGCTCCACTTCTGTTGGGTTGCTTCAGGGCGCGCCGGGGTCGGCCGACTCCGGCGCCGGTCGGCGCTACTGGCGGTCGGCCGGGGTCAGCCGCGCCTTGCCGCGCGCCTGCCGGAACGGATCTTCCGTGTTGAGCACCATCTCGACTTCGTCCACGATGCCGCCCTTGTTGAGCCGCGCCGTGACGAGCCCCTTGATGGGGTCGATCTGCGTAATCTGACCCAGGTACACCGGGTCGCCCGAGCCGAGGCGCACGTAGCCGTCGTCCTTCGTCTCGAACACGGCCTTCCCCCCGACGATGCCGACGAGCGTCGCCTCGGCGATGTCGAGCAGGTTGTAGGTGTTCGGCGGCAGCTCGCGCATCACCACGGGAAAGAACGGGTTGGTCGCGGGCCGCGAGGCGGCCAGCACGCCGGCCGGAACCGGCGGCAACTTCGCCCCGTCGGCCGCCGTCACGGCCGGCAACGTCGGGGTGCCCAGCGAGTCGGCGCTCATGCCGTTGAGCCCGCCGAAGAAGGCGTCGATCTTCATCGTGAACGAGACCATCACCTCCATGCGCTCCGATTTGGCCTTGGCGTCCTGCACGAGCACGTCCGTATGGTCGATCGTCAGCTCCCGGATACGGTACATCACACGGTTGTTCTCGACGTCCCACACGAAGCGGTACAGACTGTTGAAGTAGGCGCGGCCCGTGGCCTCGTAGGTGTAGTAGCTGTAGTCGCCCTTCGACTCGACGCCGACGAGGTTCACGTCGAACGTCTTGAAGCCCTCGGAGGTCAGGCGGTTGAGGTACCCTACGACTTCAGGGCTGGCGACGCTGCTCGGCACGATCTTGTACCGCGCGTCCCACTGGCCCAGCACTTCTATGGCCGCCTTCTCGGAGGTGGCCGCCTCGGCCAGGAGCGTGCCCACTTCGCCCTGCTTGAGCCGGGCGACTTCCTCGGCCTTCTGCACGTGGTCGAGTTCCTGGGGCTGCTGCACGAACGTGACGTAGGAACCTGCGCCGGCCGTGACGAGCCACAAGGCGATGAGGACGATCAGGTTGCGGGTCGAATTCAGCTTCATGGCCGTATTCGTTTAGGGCAAGTGCGAAAAAGGATGACGTTAGGGGCGCGCCTCGGCGGCGGCCTGGCGCTCGGCGGTGATCCGGGCCATGGCCTGCTCGCGCAGGTACACGGCCGCCAGCGGCAACTCCGACCGGAGCGGCAGGCGCATCGTGAAGGCGTAGAGCGAGGCTTCGCGGATCTCGGTGAACGTGAGCGCCTGCACGTCGGCGCCCATGCGCTCGGCAAGCTGAATCACGCGCTCGCGCGAGGTCGCGTTGCCGGTCACCTCTACGTCGGTCTCGGTCGGATGCCAGCCCTCGATCCAGAGGCCCGGCAGGCGCGCGGCCTCGCGCGAGACCTGGTCGAGCGCGCGGCTCCAGAGGTCGCTGCCGACGAGCAGCGTATCCATGACCCCGAGCGCGTGCGTGTAGGCCTGGTGCGCCGCGTGCAAGCTGTCGATGCGCGCCTGGAGCACCTTCGGGTCGGAAGCGCCGAGCATCGGGGGGTACTGCTGAAGCTTTTGCCTGTAGTCGCCGATCTCGCTTTGCATCATCACGAAGCGGCCCGCGAAGAAAAACGCCGTGGCAAAGATGAGCACGCCCAGCACCATCGTCGGGATGGTGAACGGCAGCTCGATCTTGCGGCGCAAATAGCGCTTGGGCAGCAGGTTCACCTCGGGGAAGGCCGTCCGCACGTTCGGCGCGCGCATCATGCGCATCGCCACGGCGGCGGCCACCACCTGCTGCGCGGCGTAGGGCTTGCCGTCGGTGTTCTCGACCTGGGGCGCAAACACCGAGAGCGACTCGACGCGCGCGTCCGGGAAGAACATGCGCAGGCTGTCGAGCAGATCAAGCTCGCGGCCCTCGCTCAGCACCAGGATGTCCTGCACGTCGTCGATGCCGTACTCGTCCTGCTGGAGCAGCACGCGGCTGCAAATGGTCTCCGGCGAGTCGTAGGCCGTCAGCGAGCGCATGCTGTCGAAGTGGCGGAGCTGCTCGCCCTTGACGAACATCACGAGCGTATCTTCGGCCCCGGCGCGCACCACGAGCACATGCCCGCCGCCGGCTCCGACGCCCGCCGTGCGCCCGGCCATACGGGCCAGGCCGAGGTATACCGTCGTCTCGGCGTCGAGCAGGCGCACCGTAGGCATCGGCTCGTCCTTCTGCCGCCGCAGCACCTGGAGCGTGCGCGCCACCGGCTCGGCGACCTTGGCCGCCAGCCCGAGGAACCGCTGCTCGCCGTCGTCGCTGGGCGTCATCGGCACGAAGGCCACGCGCTCTTTGTCGAGCTCGCCCTGGAACTGCGCCGCCAGCAGCTCCATCAGCTCCTCGGGCGCCACCTTGCGCGCCGTGGTCGCCTTTGCCTTGCCCTTGCGCGGCTTCTCCGGCACCCGCACCTCGATGTGCGAAATCTCGGCATTCTGGGCGCAGAACACCACCGACGGCTTGGCGTAGCCCGCCTGGGCGCACTCGTCCAGCATCTCCGACAGCTCGAACTCGAACGAAGCCGTCTGCGCCACGTGCTCGGCGCCCATGCGGCGGTCGCCGCCGGCGGCAAACTCGGACTGAAGGAACAGCTCCTGGTTCGAGGCGCCGCCTTCGCCGAATTGCAGCGTAAAGTCGTTGCCGCTCGCGTCGGTCGGGTCCGCCCCGGCGCCCATCATGCTCGGCTGCTGCGTCACCGACCGCGAAATGCGGTGCCGGACGAGGTGCATCACGACGCGCGGCTCGGCGCCGCTCAGGTCGAGCAGCGAGCCGAACAGGGTCCGGCCGCTGACCATCACGCCCAGGACGTATTCGTTGGAACGGTTCGATTTCATGGCATTCCTGTATCTGTTGCGGCCGGGCCGCAGGTCAGGCCATCAGCTGCTGCATGCGGCGCTTGTTGTTGGCGTAGTTCATGGCCGTCTCCGGCGTGATCATCTGCTGGCGCATCAGGCGGTAAAGGTCCTGCTCCATCGTCGTCTGCCCGATGGCCCCGCCCTCCCACATCATCTGGTAGATCTCGCCCGTGTTGCCGTTCTTGATGGCCGCCCTCGCCGAGGGCGTCATCCAGAGCACCTCCTTGCACAGAATGCGGCCGCCGCCGATCTTCGGGGCCAGCTTCTGCGAGACCACGCAGCGCAGCACGTCCGCCAGGCGGTGCCGGATGCGGTCCTGCTCCTCGGCCGCATACTCGCCCACCACGCGGTCGATGGACTCGATGGCCGAGCTGGTGTGCAGCGTCGAGAAGACCTTGTGCCCCGAGTCGGTGATTTCGAGCGCCGCCGACATGGTCGAGGGGTCGCGCATCTCGCCGATGACGATGATGTCGGGGTCCTGGCGTAGGGCCTGCACGATGCCGTCCTTGAAGGAGCGCACATCCTTGCCCACCTCGCGGTGGCGCACGATGCACTTCTTCGAGGTGTGCATGTACTCGATCGGCTTGCCGATGATGACGATGTGCGCCGCCGACTGCGTGTTGTTGGCGTCGATGACGGCGTCGAGCGTCGAGCTTTTGCCCGAGCCGGTCACGCCGGTGACCAGGGTCAGGCCGTCGCGCTCGTGCTCGAACATGAGGCCCTTTTCGATCACCGGGTGGAACGAGATCGACTTGATCGAGCGCACCTGGTCCGTAATGGCGCGCATGTTGAGCGCCAGGTGGTCGTAGTCGAAGTAGAGCGTGGCGCGGAAGCGGCGGCGCCGGCCGTCTACGCCTTCGATGGGAAGCTGGTACGAGAAGTCCAGCGACCACTCCTGAAACAGGACGGTCATCTGGTTCTGGTTGAGCACGCTCAGGAAAATAGCGTCCAGCTCGTCCTCGGTGTACTTGCCCATGTCGTCGTAGACGCGCTTCTCGCCGTCGACGCGGTACCAGATGGCGCCGTTGCCGCCCGCGCCGCCGGTGTCGATGTCGGAGGCGTTCAGCTCGATCATGCGGCGCACGAACGCCTCGATGATCTCGCGCATGGCCGTGCGGTCCTTGTCCAGCAGCGCGTTGATCTGGTCGGCCAGGAATCGCACGCGGTCTTCGCCGGACATGTGGTGCGGCACCGTGCCGAGGATCGTGCGCAGCACGCTCGGCATGGGGGGCACCGAGACGGGCCGCATCTTCGGGCGCGCCGCCGGGCTCGGGGCGGCGCCGCTGCTGTGCCGGGCGAGGAGTTCGTTAAGGGCCTGATTCACGGGTAGGCAGTCGGTCGGGTGGGCATAGGGCGAGGCTTTCGGCTCTCTTCGGCAAGTATCGGCGCACTTGCGTAAAGCCTTAACGCCCGGATTACTTTTATTAATTACGCGGAGTTAGCCGGCATTCGCGGCGGCCCGCCAAAAATCGCTCCGGCCCCCAAAACCGCGCGGAGGCGCCCTTTCGAGGGGGCGCCTCCGTTTTAGGTAAAAGGTTTCCTTTCGGAGCGCGCCGCTGCGCTCAGGTGTCGGTCGTCACGACGCGCACCATCTCCAGGATCGAGGTCTCGCCGCGCTTGACCACCTCGCGCGCCGAGTCGCCCAGGGTCAGCATGCCCTCTTTGACGGCAAGCTGGCGGATCGCGTCCTCGTCGATCATCTTGTCCGACTCGACGATCAGGTGGCGGATGTTGCGCGAGAAGTAGAGCGCTTCGCTGACGGCGCGGCGGCCCTTGTAGCCCATGCCCTTGCACACCTTGCAGTGCGGGTCGTGGCCCTGCGTGTAGACGGTGTGGTTGGCGATGTCCTCGTCGGTGAAGCCCAGCTTGTGCAGCATGATCTCGTCGATGTCCTCGTCGGGCGTCTTGCAGGCCGGGCAGAGGCGCCGGATGAGGCGCTGCGCCACCACCAGGTTGATGGCGTAGGCGATCAGGAACGGCTCGATGCCCATCTTGTAGAGGCGGC
>CBDTTW010000157.1:0-7060 GCA_965363675.1 uncultured Rhodothermaceae bacterium | reverse complement strand
TGTTCCCCTTCGACCAGATGCGGATTCTGCCGTACAACCGCGTCATCCGCCGCCTGCCGCTGCCGGCCGAGGCGCTGCTGGAGCGCCTCGCCGCCGCGATGCCGCTGCGCCGGGACCGGGGCGCCGCTGCTCCTGCGCGGCCGGGCGAGGCAGGGCTGTACCTGGGCGGGCAGTGGCATATGCTGGAGCTTCCGGCGTCGCGGCGGGGCAGCGCGGCCGACGATCTGGACGTGGCGCGGCTCTCGGAGTTCGTGCTGGAGCCGCTGCTGGGCATCACCGACGTGCGGCGCGACAAGAACATCGACTTTGTGGGCGGCATCCGGGGCGCGGCCGAACTGGAGCGCCTCGTGGACAGCGGCGCCGCCGAGGCGGCCTTCTCGATGCACCCCACCTCGATTGCCGAGCTGGCGGCCGTCTCCGACGCCGGGCTGCTCATGCCGCCGAAGTCTACCTGGTTCGAGCCGAAGCTGCGCAGCGGGTTGCTGGTGCACGTCTTCGGCGAGGGGCTGCCCCTCGATACGCTTACTTCGCTATAGTCTATCCCGGGCTTCCCGGATAACCCGTCAGGTTGTTATGAAGATTCTGATTGCCGACAAGCTGCCTGCGGCAGCGAACAAGGTTCTGGAAGACGCCGGGCATACCGTCGTGACGCGCAACGGCATCAAGGGCGACGAGCTGGTGGAGGCGGTGCGCGCGGAAGGGGCGCAGGTGCTCGTGGTGCGCTCGACGAAGGTTCCGGCGGCGGTCATCGAGGCCGGGGAGCGCCTGGAGCTGATCGTCCGGGCGGGCGCGGGCTACGATAATATCGACGTGGCCTCGGCCAGCCGTCGCGGGGTGTTCGTGGCGAACTGCCCCGGCAAAAATGCAGCCGCCGTAGCCGAGCTGACCATCGGGCTCCTCATCGCGCTGGACCGCTACATCGCCGAGGGCGTGGCGGACTCGCGGCAGGGCGTCTGGAACAAGGCGAAGTACTCGAAGGGGCGCGGCCTCCGGGGGCGCACGCTCGGCATCGTCGGCATGGGAAGCATCGGGCGGGCCGTGGCGGTGCGGGCGCGGGCGCTGGATCTGCGCGTGGTGGCCTGGAGCCGCAGCCTGACGGACCAGGAAGCCGCCGAACTGGGCATCGAGCGGGCGGCAGACCCGGCGGCCGTCGCGCGCGAGGCCGACATCGTGACGCTGCACGTGGCCGGAGCGCCGGAGACGAAGGGGCTGGCCGACCGCGCGTTCTTCGAGGCGATGAAGCCGGGGGCGCTCTTCATCAACACGGCGCGCAGCTCGGTCGTGGACGAGGCCGCCCTGCGCGAGGCGCTGGAGCAAAAAGGCATCCGCGCCGCGCTCGACGTGATGGAGGGCGAGCCCGCCGCCAAGGACGGCGCCTTCGCGCATCCGCTGGCCGGGCATCCCTCGGTGTATATGACGCACCACATCGGCGCCTCGACGGAGCAGGCGCAGGAAGCCGTGGCGCTCGACGCGGCGCGCATCATCAACGCCTACGCCGATACGGGCACGGCCCCGAACGTGGTCAACATGGCAAAGGCCACGCCCGCCACGCACCTGCTGACGGTGCGGCACCTCGACCGCGTGGGCGTGCTCGCGGCGGTGCTGGACGAAGTTCGCAAGGCGAACTGGAACGTGCAGGAGATGGAAAACCTTATCTTTGCGGGAGCCGAAGCGGCTTGCGCGCGCATACGGTTCGACGGCGCGCCGGACGAGGCCGTTACGGCCCGCATCGCCGCCTGCCCCGACGTGCTGGCCGCCTCGGTGCTGCCCCTCTGACCGACTCACCCTTTGACTGCACACTGCTATGGAACAACGCGTTAGCTACGATACCCCCGCCGGCGAAGGCGCCGCGCGCAGGCTGCACAACTTTTCGGCCGGCCCGGCCGTGCTTCCCGAGTCGGTGCTGGAGGAGGTGCGCAGCGAGCTTCCCGTCTACGGCGACTGCGGCTCGTCGATCCTGGAGATCAGCCACCGCTCGCCGGAGTACGACGCCGTGATGGCCTCGGCGCAGGACACGCTCAAGCGGCTGCTCGGCATCTCGGACGGTTGGCATATCCTGTTTTTGCAGGGCGGCGCTTCGATGCAGTTCTACCAGGCGCCGCTCAACTTCCTGCCGCCGGGCGGCTCGGCCGATTACCTGCTGACGGGGGCATGGGCCAAGAAGGCGTACAAGGAAGCCAAGACCCTCGGCGCGCCCAAAGTGGCCGCCACGAGCGACGACCGCAACTTCTGCTACATCCCGAAGCAGGAGACCTACCAGCTCGACGAGCAGGCGGCGTACCTGCACTTTACGTCCAACAATACCATCTTCGGCACGCAGTTCCGCACGGAGCCGCAGACGAAGGCGCCGCTCATCTGCGACGCGTCGAGCGACTTCCTGAGCCGCCCCATCGACATAGACCGCTACGGGCTCATCTACGCGGGCGCGCAGAAAAACCTCGGGCCGGCGGGGGTGACGCTCGTGCTGATCCGCGACGAGTTTTTGCAGCGCCGCAACACGGGCCTGCCTACGATGCTCGACTACGGCACGCACATCGGCGAGCTATTCAACACGCCGCCCGTGTTCGCCGTGTACATCGTGGAGAAGGTGTTGCGCTGGCTGGAGAACCTCGGCGGCGTGGAGGCCATCGAGCAGACGAACGAGGCCAAGGCCGGCCGCCTCTACGAGCGCATCGACCGGACGGAGTTCTACCGGGGCACCGCCGACGCCGACTCGCGCTCGCGGATGAACGTGTGCTTCCGGCTGGCCGATGAAAGTCTGGAGAAAACGTTCCTCGCGGAGGCCAAGGCCGAGGGGCTGCTGGCCCTCAAGGGGCACCGCTCGGTTGGGGGCGTCCGCGCCTCGATCTACAACGCCTGCCCGGAAGCCGCCGTGGACGCGCTCATCGGGTTCATGGACGCCTTTGAGGCGCGCCGGGGCTAGAGGCGCTGCGGCGCCGGTCTAGGAAACTGCTGCGCCCCGGGCTTCGTCCCCCGGGGCGCATTTTTTGGCGACGTATGGATCTGGATGCGCTGCGCCGCTTCGCCGAGGAGCAACTGACCCGGTTTAACCTGGCCGAGCAGGGCTGGACGTTCGCCTTCGACCGGGCGCGGACGCGCTTTGGGGCGTGCCGTCACCGTCGGCGGCTCATCACGGTGTCGGAGCCCCTCGCCCGCCTGAACGCGGAGGCGGCATGCCGGGATACGGTGCTGCACGAGATCGCGCACGCGCTCGCCGGGGCGCACGCGGGCCACGGCGCGCGCTGGCGGCGCCTGGCCGCCGAAATAGGCGCGCGCCCGGAGCCGTGCTACTCGGCGGCCGAGGTGCATCAGCCGCCGGCGGCTTACTACGCGGTATGCCCGGCCTGCGGCAAGCGCACGCCGTACTACCGGCGCCCGCGTGCGGCGCGGGCCTGCGGCGATTGCTGCCGCCTGCACAGCGGCGGCGCCTACGACGTGCGCTTCGCCCTGCACACGGTCACGGCCGAAGGGGCGCCGGTAAACGCAGGCCCGCCGAAGCCGTACTACGCCGGGGTGTGCCCGGTGTGCAGCGCCGAATACCGGTTTGCGCGCAAGCCGGCGGGGGCCAGGGCGTGCGGCGCCTGCTGCAAGGCCCTGGCCTGCGGCCGCTTCGACGCGCGCTTTCGGCTGCGCATCCACCGGCGCGGCTAGTGGATGCGGCGCAGCTCGCGGGGGTCGGTTACGGTCTCCACGGCCTCGCCGCAGCGGCCGCAGCGGTATACGACGCGCCGGGGCACGGCGGAAGCGCCATTGAGCAGGAGCAGCCACGCCCAAAAGCCGTAGCGCGGCTCGGCGTGCACGCGGGCGTGGGTGCGGTCGTGGCCGCAGCGGCAGCGCGGCGGCGCAGCAGGTTCCGAGGGCAAGGAAACGGCAGGCATGAACGGCAGAAGGGCGCCGAGGCGGCCCGGAGAGGGCCTAGGCGCGGGGTTGGCTCGGCAGGGGCTTGCGCTGCTGAAGTTCGGCCTCGACGAGGGCGAGGGCCTCGCCGATCTGCTCGCGCGTGTCGGTGATGGAACCGCCGATCACCCGGTTGAGCATGTTGAACGCCTGGCGGTACTCTACAATGGTGCGGATGAGCGTGGCTTCGCAGAGGCTGTGCAGATCAACAGGCACGAAGTCGTTGCTCGTCATGCTGTTGCTCCTTCCTTTCATGCAGAGGTTCTCCTGATTGATGAGCGGGCGCCTGCTTCGGCGCCAAGACGAATATAATGCACGGGAATGCTGGTCTGAAAGCGGTTGTATGCTAAAATAAAAAGTAACAAACCGTGTTCATCGTAAATTAATTTCGCGGTTCTAGCTGAAGGCCGAAGTAAATGATTGTGTGGGCCCTTCGACTCCTGTCTTAGTAATATAAGAGGGAAACCCAGGCCTCAATAAATAAGGCTGGCGCCCTGAGTGGGGCCGGAAACGCATGTGTTACGATGAAGTTAGCGGCCTGCCCTATACTGCTTTCAGGGCAGGTTGCGGCCGGCTGCCAGGTGCATGCGCAGGCGGGCCAGCCCGGTGAAGCGTAGCGTCTGCGCGCAGCCCTCGCCGAGGGCGCCGCCGCAGTGGTTGAGGCCGGCGTCCGCTTCGAAGCTCCAGTAGGCGGAGGGTTGCAGCCGCACAAGCACCGCGCCGCGCACCGTGCGGACGGCATCGCCGTAGAGCACCCACGTAGCCTCGCCCTGGCCGGGCTTGATGAGCGGCATGAGGGGGGTGCGCTCGCCCTGGTACAGCACCGTGGCATACGGACGGGCCGTGAGCGCCGAGCGCCGCCCGGGCAGGACGTACTCCGCAAACGCGTCGGCGCGGACGTAGTCCACGAACTGCGTCCCCAAGCCGCGCTTGAGGTAGAGGTAGCGCGCCTCAGGTTCGGGGGTATTGTAGGTCTGCGACCCGACCAGCTCGAAGGCCACTCCGAGATCCGCGCGCCCCCGGGCATGCCCGGCCGCCCCGGCGAAGGCGATGCGCATGGGGTAGTTGCTTTCTACGACAACGTCGTCGAGCAGCAGTTGCGCGTGCAGGCGCGTACGGCCGATGAGGCCCCATGCCTGAAAGCCGATCATGATGTTGTTGTCGTCGTTTTTGGGCAGGTTATCGCCTTCGAAGAGGAATGCCTGGACCGGGTTGAGGAAGCGGATGGAAGGCTCGCTGCCGCCGCCGGCGTAGAGGACGGCTTCGGAGATTGAAAGCGTGAAGCGGGGCGTGGGCCGCCAATCGAGGCGGTGCGCGGCCACATAGCGCCGCTTGCTGCCGTTGCGGAACGTGGCGCCGGTGAAGCCGCCGTCGGGGTCGGCATTGTCGAGTTCGCCGAGGAGGCCGGAGAGCGTCAGGCGACGCTCGCCGAAGCGCAGGTACAGGTTGTCGAAGCTGCGTGCGTTGTCGCTCAGGACGAGTCCGGGGGCCCCCGGCGGCGCCCAGTGATGATGGAACCGGCCGAGGTAGGCGCTGACGCGGTGCGCTCGCGCGCCGATGTACCCGTTTTCGCTGCGGATGTAAAGCCGGCGGGCCGCGTCGAGGCCGTCGGGGTCGCGGTCGTAGAACCAGGCGTGCGTCAGGCCGCCCTCGGCGACGAACGGTCCCCAGAGCCCCCATCCCTGAAGGCCCAGGGCCGGGTAGAGGTGCGGCGCGTCGTCGTCGGGGCGGAGCGGATCGGGGCGGGTGGAAGCGGCGGCTTGCACGTCCGGGCGCACGGCGATCCCGACGGCCTCGGCCCCGAGCGTGTCGGCCGGGGCGAAGCGGGCGCGGAGGCGCGCGGTCCAGTCCCGCTCGAGGGCGTGCAGCCCCTCGGCCTCGGCGAGGGCGCGCGCCACGTCGGCATAGGTGTAGGGGAGTTGGGTAGGGTTGAGCGAGAGCAGCAGGCCGCGCCGTTGGAGGGCCGCTATCCAGGTATACGCCGGGTCGTCGGTGGGGATCAGGCGGCTGCCCTGGGCGGCGGCGGCGGGGGCCAGGCCCAGCAGGAGCAGCAGCATAGCCGGCAGGCGGCCTCGGGTGCGTGGCGTCATAGGGCGGCGAGCTTCAGGGGTGAGGGGCAGAGGAATTAACGCTTCCTTCAAAATAGCAAAGTCCTGCCGCCGGAAAAGGCGCGCCCGGGGACGCGGCGAATAATGCAGGGGGCGTGGGGAATGCAAACGCGCGGCGCGTCGTTACCGGAGGCGCGCGGAAGCGTGTATCTTACGCCCGGAGGGCAGCGCCGCCTCGTCACCGCGTTCTTACTTCCCCTTACGCTCATGATTAACTTTGCGCTTCTCGGCGTGGCGGGCTACATCGCGCCCCGCCACTTGCAGGCCATCCGCGAGGTCGGCGGCCGGCTCGTCGCCGCGATGGACCCCCACGACAGCGTCGGCATCCTGGACTCCTACTTTCCGCAGGCGGCCTTTTTCACGGAGTACGAACGCTTCGACCGGCACCTCGAAATGCTGCGGCGCGAGCAGGAGGAGGACCGTGTGCAGTACCTGACGATCTGCTCCCCGAACCACCTCCACGACGCGCACATGCGCCTGGCGCTGCGCGTAGGCGCCGATGCGATCTGCGAGAAGCCCCTGGTGCTCAACCCGTGGAACCTGGACCAGCTCGCCGCCCTGGAGGGCGAGTACGGCCGCCGCGTCTACACCATCCTCCAACTACGCGTGCATCCGGCGCTCGTGGCCCTGCGCGAGCGCCTGCTGGCCGACACGAAGCGTCGGCGTCAGGTGCGGCTGCGCTACATCACCTCACGAGGGCAGTGGTACCAGTACTCCTGGAAGGGCGACGAGGCCAAGTCCGGCGGTGTCGTGACGAACATCGGCATCCACTTCTTTGATTTGCTGATCTGGCTCTTCGGCGAGGTGACCGGCGGCGCTGTGACCGTCTCGGACAGCCTGCGCGTAGGGGGCGAGCTGACGTTGGCGCGCGCCGACGTGGAGTGGTTCCTCTCAGTCGACCGGGAGGATTTGCCTCCCGGCCTGGAAGGCACACAGCCCACCTACCGCTCGATCACCGTCGACGGCGACGAGATCGAGTTCAGCGGCGGCTTCCGCGATTTGCACACGCGCGTCTACGAAGAAACGCTGGCCGGCCGCGGCTTCGGCATCGAAGC
>CBDTTW010000156.1:0-7081 GCA_965363675.1 uncultured Rhodothermaceae bacterium | reverse complement strand
GATTACCGGAGCGTTGCGGTGGCCGCGCTCCTGTCAGGCGAGGTCGTGCCAGGGGCTGGAAAGCTGGGCTCGATGTAACCCTCCGGCCATAGTGCGGCCCAACTCCGCCGCGCTATATAAGAACTGAAGTCAGCAGGCCGGGGAGCGGAGCGGAGGCGCCTCGGCGGTCCAGTCGGCCCCGCCCGCGAGCGCACGCAGCGACGGGTAGGAGGCCGCGGCGAACGGGTTGGATGCCGGGTCTGCCGGGCCGAGGCCGACGCCGTCGAGGAAGAGGAACAGTACGTGCATGGCTACGCCGGGGCCTCCGCGAGTCCGCGCGCGGCGAGGTCCGCGATGACGCGCTCCGCCGAGGCGGCTGCGGAGGGCAGATCCGCGGGCAGGAGCGCGCACGAGAAGCCGCGCTCGGCGCCCCATTCGAGGGCCGAGGCGGCGTGCGCGCCGGGGGGCGGGGCTGCAAACACCGACGCCTCGGCGAGGGCCATCTGCACATGCAGGCGCTCGCGGTCGTCGTGGGGGTAGGGACCGTGCATCATGGGGAAGCACGAGACGAGCGCCCCGCCGGCGGCGACGGCAGCCGAGGCGGCCGGGCGCATGGCCCGCTCGATGCGCGCCAGCCCGCACCCGGCGACCATGAGCGGCCCGCGCCCGGCGCCCACGGCCAGCCGCGACGCCGCTACGTCGAAGCCGTGCTGCAAGCCGGTCAGGACGGCGGCGGGGCTGCGCGCGACGGCCCGAAGGATTTGCTGGGCGGCCTCGAAGGGGGCCTCCGGGATCTGGTCCGCCCCGATAAAGGCCACCCCCGGGGCGCCGAGGAGGTCGGCGCGGCCGTAGACGTACAGGAGAAAGGGGCGCTCCGAGGGGGGCAGCATCTCCAGGCGCGCCGGCCAGTGGGGATGGCGCGGGTGCACCACCGCTACGCGGCTCCGGAGGAGCATGGCATGCTCGCGCGCCGCCTCCTCGGAAAGCCCGCCCATCACGTCGGCGTCGTAAAGGCGCTGCACGAGCGCCTCAGCCGAGGGAAGGCCCTTCAGCCGCACCAGCACCTGTTCGCGGCCGTAGGTGAGCAGCGTAGGGTGGCTGTCGAAGCGCCGGAACAGCCGGGCGGCGGTTACGCGGCCCACGCCCGGCATGGCCGCCAGCATGAGGGCAAAACGGGTAGAATCATCCATACCTTAAAGGCGGTAATTCGGCGCGCCGGCGCGGCGCAGCCGGACCCGCGCCGCGCCGGCGCAGTTCACACTCCGGCGAGCCGGCGCCGCACCCGGTCCAGGAACCGTAAGTCGTTCAGCACATGGCAGATACGCAGCAAGAGCTTATCGAACACGTCGGCGGAGCGCAGACGCCGCTCATGCGGCAGTACCAGAAGATAAAGAGCCGGCACCCGCAGGCCATCCTGCTCTTTCGCATGGGCGACTTCTACGAGACTTTCGGCGAGGACGCGCAGACGGTGAGCCAGGTGCTGGGCATCACGCTCACGAAGCGCTCCAGCGGCGGCGCCTCCGAAGTGCCCCTGGCCGGCTTCCCGTACCACGCTCTGGATACGCACCTGCCGCGCCTCGTGGGCGCCGGCCACCGCGTTGCGATTTGCGAGCAGCTGGAGGACCCCAAGTTCGCCCGCCACATCGTCAAGCGCGATGTGGTGGAGGTCGTGACGCCGGGCGTCTCGCTGCACGACCAGATGCTCCACCCGAAGCGCTCGAACTACCTGTGCGCGGCGGTATGGGGCGCCGAGCGCGCCGACAAGGGGCAGGTCGGCCTGGCGTTCATCGACGCCTCGACGGGCGAGTTCATGGCGGCGCAGACGGCGGAGGACCGCATGGGCGATTTGCTTCAGGCGATGGCCCCCGCCGAAGTGCTGGTCGATAAGCGCCAGCGCGACCAGCTCAAGGGCGTCCGCGACGCTTCGTTCCTCGTGACGCCGCAAGAGGACTGGGCCTTCGGCTACGACTTTGCCTATGAGGTGCTGCTGCGGCATTTCAAGACGCACTCGCTGAAAGGGTTCGGCATCGAAGGGCTGACCCTGGGCATCCGGGCGGCCGGCGCAGCCTTGCACTACCTGAGCGAGACGCAGAAGGGGCGGGTGCCGCAGATCCGGCGCATTACGCAACTCGCCGGCGACGACTTCATCGCGCTCGACGCCTCGACGAAGCGCAACCTGGAGCTGGTGGCCTCGCTGCACTCGGGCAGCCAGGACGGCACGCTCGTCCAGATCCTCGACGAGACGCACACGCCCATGGGGGGGCGGCTGCTGCGCAAGTGGCTCGTGCGGCCTCTGCGCAACGTCGGGATGATCAACAAACGTCTGGACGCCGTCGAAGCGCTGGTCGGGGGGCGCCGCCTGCGGGAGGCGCTGCGCGACGAGCTGCGGCAGGTGGGCGACCTGGAGCGGCTGGCGGCCAAGGTATGCACCGGGCGCGCCATGCCCCGCGACCTGGTGCACCTCAAGCTGACGCTCCGGCAGATCCCGGCCGTCAAGATGCTGCTGCGCGGGGAGCCGTGCGAGGCGCTGCTGCGCATCGGCGAGAAGCTGGCGCTGTGCGCCGATGCCATCGACCGCATCGAGCGGGCGCTGGCCGACGATCCGCCGGCGACCCTCGCCGACGGCAACGTCATCCGGCCGGGCTACCACGCCGAACTCGACGCGCTGCGCGCGCTCGCGCGCTCGGGCAAGGACTGGGTGGCGAACCTCCAGAAGAAAGAAGCCGAACGGACGGGCATCGGGTCGCTGAAGGTCGGCTTCAACCGGGTGTTCGGCTACTACATCGAGATCACGAACGCGCACAAGGCGCGCGTGCCGGCCGACTACCAGCGCAAGCAAACGCTCGTGAACTCGGAGCGCTACATCACCCCCGAGCTGAAGGAGTACGAAGAGAAGATCCTGACGGCCGAAGAGAAGATGGTCAGCCTGGAGCAGCAACTGTTCGAGGAGCTGCGGCTGACGCTGGCGGAGCATACGGCCGTGTTGCAGTCCAACGCGGCGCTGCTGGCGATGCTGGACTGCTTCGGGGCGCTGGCCGAGGCGGCGGCGCGCTACGGCTACGTGCGGCCGACGGTGGACGAGGGCCGCGTGCTGCGCATCGAGGACGGGCGGCACCCGGTGGTCGAGCGACTGCTGCCGCCGGGCGAGCCGTTCATCCCGAACAGCATCCACCTCGACCCGGAGGGCGATCAGATCCTGATCATCACAGGCCCCAACATGGCGGGCAAAAGCGTGATCCTGCGGCAGACGGCCCTGATCGTGCTGCTGGCGCAGGTGGGGGCGTTCGTGCCGGCGGCCGAGGCGCACGTGGGCGTCGTGGACCGCATCTTTACGCGCGTCGGGGCGTCGGACAACCTGGCCGAGGGCGAGAGCACGTTCCTCGTGGAGATGAACGAGGCGGCCAACATCCTCAACAACGCCACGTCGCGTTCGCTCATCCTGCTCGACGAGGTCGGGCGCGGCACGAGCACCTTCGACGGCATGTCGATCGCGTGGGCCATCGCCGAATATCTGCACGAGACGCCGGCGGTGGCGGCCCGCACCCTTTTCGCCACGCACTACCACGAGCTGAACGAGCTGGCGGCGCTCTACGCGCGCATCAAGAACTACTGCGTGCAGGTGCAGGAGCACGACGGACGGGTCATTTTCCTGCGCAAGCTCGTCGCGGGCAGCGCCGACCATTCGTACGGCATCGAGGTGGCCCGCATGGCGGGGCTGCCGGAGCCCGTCATCGGGCGCGCCCGCGCGATTTTGCGCCGCCTCGAAGAGCAGCACCTGGCGATCGGCGAAGGCGGCGCGCGCGCCCTCCGGGCGCCGGTAGAGCGTTTGCAGACGCCGCCGCCGACTTTGGAGCTTCCGCCGGGCGCCGCCGCCGCGCTCGAAGCGCTGCGCAGCGTCAACGTAGACCGGCTGACGCCGCTCGAAGCCCTCATGCTGCTGGCCGACCTGAAACAGAAGGCGCGGTGCTAAGGTTCTGGATGAGGGCGGGGCGCAACACATGCGCCAAAGGCGGTGCTCCATCCCGCAGAATGCGCTACGTGCGGCCGGAGGCGGTCCGTAGCTTGAGGTTAGCCTTCGCAAGAGGGCGTCTTCCGCTCTAGCGCACATACCTGGTTCGACTGAAATGCTTCCGCAAGCCGTTTCCTCCCCGCGGGCGCTCCTGCTTTTGTTTGCCGCGCTGCTATGCGCTTTGCAGGCGGTCCATGCACAGCAAGTTCCGTTCGAGCTGGAGGACGCCGCCGCGTGGAGGGTCGTGGAGTCGCACGGGCCGGAGCTGGGGTGGGCGATCTTCGCGCCGGCCGAGCCGACGCCTGGGGTCGGCGTGCTGACGGTCTACTACGACCGCGAGGGCGCGCCCTCGACGTGGCGGGTGCAGATGGACTCGCTGACGTACATGCGCGTGCCGGCCTATGGGCTGGCGTCCGTCCGAGGGACTCCCGAGGCGGCGCATGCCTACTGGGAGGAGTCGTGCCGGGGACAAGGCGGCCTCGTGATGTTCGCCGACGCCGACGGCAAAATGACCGTGGCGACCGTGACCGACTGCTCGCGGCCCGGCGGCGAGGAGGGCGAGTACGCCGAGGACCATGACGGCAATGACCGCCCGGACCTCATCGACGCCATCGACTTGCTCAACGTCATCGCCGGGGCGGCCTACGCGCGCTTTCCGTGAGCCGGAAGCGGCGCCGGGCGCAAGCTTAACGCGGCCTCCATCCGGGCGCATTGAACTTTGGCCTCGGCTGCCGTTTCTTTAGGGCTTTCCACGTCCACCTGCCGCGCGCTCCGCCGGGGCGCGCCTTTGCCATGATTAGAGACTTCATCGGGGTATACCCTTCGTTCGACGCGTCGAACTTCATCGCTCCCTCGGCCGACGTGGTCGGAGACGTGACGCTCGGCGAGAACACCAGCATCTGGTATAACGTGACGATCCGGGGCGACGTGCACCGCATCCGCATCGGGGCCAACTCCAACATCCAGGATAACGCCGTCGTCCACGTGACGCACGGCACGGCTCCGACGACTATCGGCGACTGCGTCACCGTGGGGCACGGCGCCATCGTGCACGGCTGCACCATCGAGGACAACGTGCTCATCGGCATGGGCGCGGTGCTGCTCGACCACGTCGTGATCGGCGCCGACAGCATCGTGGGGGCCAAGGCGCTCGTGACGGGCGGCTCGAAGATTCCGCCGCGCTCGATGGTGCTGGGCGCGCCGGCCAAGGTGGTGCGCCGCCTGACGGATGAGGAGGTGGAGGGCATCCGGGCCAACGCTATGAACTACGTGCACTACAGCGCCATCTACATGGGCAAGGAGACGCCGGAGAAGAACCCGTTCTACCAGCCGTAAGGCGCGCCGGGGCCAACTTTTAGAGGCGAGGCGGCAGGGTTTGGCATTTGGGGCGCCCCTATATTACGGCGTCCCTTTCACCGGAGGCGGCCGCCGTGCGCGTTTGCATCATCACTAACCCCAACGCAGGCTCGGCGCACCTGCACGACGAGCTGGCCGCCCTCGTGGCGGGCCACCCGGACTATTGCATCCGGTCGTCGGCAGAGGACGATTCGGCGCAGCAGACGGCCGAGCAGGCCGCGCGGGAAGGGTTCGAGGTGGTGGCCGCCGCCGGCGGCGACGGCACGATCAACCAGGTGGTGAACGGCCTGATGGCCTCGGGCGCCGACGCCTGCCTGGGCGTCCTCCCGACGGGCACCGGCAACGACTTGGCGCGCAGCCTTGCGCTGCCGCCCGACATCCGCGACGCCGCAGCGCTCCTGGACTGCGGCCGGCGCGCCCGCATCGACGTGATCCAGGTGGAGGCAGCGGGCCTGCCGCGCCGCTACGGCGTCAACGCCTGCGCCGGGGGGTTCTCCGGCGCCGTCGATGAGAAGATGACGCCTGAACTCAAGTCGCGGTGGGGGCCGTTCAGCTACCTGATCGGCGCCGCGAGCGCACTGCCGGAGATGGAGCACTACCGCACCATCATGCGCTACGACGAGGGCGAGGATGAGATCGTGCAGGCGCTCAACATCGTCGTCGCCAACGGCAAAACGGTGGCCGGGGGCAAGCGCGTGGCGCCTCTGGCCTGCATGGACGACGGTTTGCTGGACGTAGTCGTCATCCGGCGCGGAACGGTAGTCGAGCTGGCCGACGTAGGCGCGCGCTTCGTAGCGGGCAACTACCTGGAAAGCCAGCTCGTGCATTACCGCCCCGCGCGGCAGGTGCGCATCACGACGGAGCCGGGCATGTGGTTCAACGTAGACGGCGAACTGCATACCGACGCCGCTACGGTCGTCTTTACGGCCCTGCCGAAGCGTCTCGAAGTGATCGTCGGGAACGGCTTCGAGGCGGGGGCGCGCTGCGAGAATGATGCTTCCGTCCCGAGCAGCGCCGCGTAGCCGCCGGGCGGCGGTTTTCCATAACGATAACGCTATCAAAGGATAAACTATGCGCGTTCTGGTCGTTGGAGGCGGGGGGCGGGAGCATGCGATACTGCATGCGCTGAGCCGGAGCCCGCGTCGCCCGCAGTTGTACGCCGCTCCCGGCAACGGAGGCACGGGCGGCCTCGCCGTGAGCGTTCCGATTGCGGCCGGCGAGGTGAGCAGCCTGGCGGCGTTCGTGCGGCAGGAGCGCATCGACCTGACGGTGGTGGGTCCGGAGGAGCCGCTCGTAAAGGGCTTGGTGGATGCGCTCCGGGCGGACGGGCGGGCCGTGGTGGGTCCGGCGGCGGCGGCGGCGCGCCTGGAGGGCAGCAAAGCCTTTGCTAAGGCGTTCATGGAGCGCTACGGCATCCCGACGGCCGCGCACCGCACGTTCGGCGCGGGCGAGTACGATGCCGCGCTGGCTTACGTGCAGCGGCAGGGGGCGCCCATCGTCATCAAGGCGGACGGGCTGGCCGCCGGCAAAGGCGCCGTGGTCTGCATGACCCTGGCCGAGGCGCGCGAGGCGCTGGGCGCCATGATGCGCGCGCGCACGCTCGGCGAGGCCGCTGACCGCGTGGTGATCGAAGAGTACATGGAAGGGGAGGAGGCGACGATCTTCGCTCTCTGCGACGGGGCGCGGTATGCGCTGCTGCCTCCGGCGCAGGACCACAAGCGCATCGGCGAGGGCGAC
>CBDTTW010000155.1:0-7121 GCA_965363675.1 uncultured Rhodothermaceae bacterium | reverse complement strand
ATGTCGTCCGGGCCGATCTCGGGGATGAGGTGCTGCAACTTGCGCAGGAACACGCTTTTGCTGAGCGACTGCTGCACCTCCAGGATGCCCGTGCGCCAGTGCCGACGCGCCAGGCGCAGGAACCCGGGGAAGAACAGCATCTCGGCCAGCTCGCGCACGTTCACCTCGCCGAAGGTGTAGCCCTCGCGGGCGAAGGCGAGGATGGCGCTTGGGCCGCACTCCACCGAGCCGTCGATCATGCGGGTGAAGTGCACGCCGAGGAACGGAAACGCCGGGTCCGGCACGGGGTAGATGAGGTTGCGGCACAGGCGCCTTGCGTGCGGCTCCAGCTCGTAGTACTCCCCTCGGAACGGCAAGATCTGCACCTCCGGGTCCTCGCCGGTCATCCGCGTGACGTGGTCGGAGTAGAGGCCGGCGCAGTTGATGAGGTAGCCGCCCGAGTACTCGGCGCCGCGCGTGAGCGCCGTGAGCGCGCGCCCCCGCCGCACGACGCCGACGACCTCGGCCCCGGTCACGACCTCGCCGCCGGCTTCGCGGATGCGCTCGGCCAGGCGCAGGCAAACGCCGACGTAGTCCACGATGCCGGCTTCGGGCACCCAAATGGCTTCGCGCCCGGCGGCGTGCGGCTCCAGCTCGAGCAGGCGTTCGCGGGGGATCCGCTCGCACGAGATGCGGTTTTCCAGACCGCGCGCGTAGATGGCGTGCAGGCGCGGGACTTCCTCCTCGGTGACGGCCGTAATGACCTTGCCGCACAGATCATAGGCGACGCCTTCGCGCTCGCAAAACGCCACGAGGGCGCGCTTGCCCTCGCGGCAGTTTTCGGCCTTGAGCGAGCCGGGGCGGTAGTAAATGCCGGAGTGTATGACGCCCGAGTTGCGGCCTGTCTGGTGGGCGGCTACGCGCTCTTCTTTTTCGAGCACCACCACCCGGCGCTGCGGGTAATGGCGCGTGAGGTGGTATGCCGTGGCGAGGCCGACGACGCCGCCGCCGATGATGATGATATCGTGGGAAGACATCCTGGAATCTTCTGAAAAAGGAGCGCGGCCATAATACGAAGCGCCGGAGGACCTCCGGCGGCGCGGCGCGGCTTTTTTAGCGACGGCGAAATACAACTATCCGGCGCCGTCGGGGGAACGCGGGAAACGCAGACCCGGGCTGCCGGTACGATCCGGGAAACGCCCCCACCCCCCTGCCCTATGAAGCGAATCGTCGCGCCGGTTGCGGCGCTCGTCCTGCTGCTGTTCGCGGCGATCAGCGTCGCCTGGCCCGCGCGCACCCCCCGGCTGCCGGCGCCGCCGCCGGAAGAGCCCCTGCCGACGGCGCCGCTCGTGGAGGCGGCCGGACCGGAAGCGGTGTACCGCCCCGAGCGCGGCGGCTTCCGCGTGGCGGCCGGACCGGCCCTGAGCCCCTACCGGATTACGCCCGCCTTCGTCCTGCCCGGCGACACGCTGCACGTGCGCGCCCTGCCCGGCCCTACGACCGGCGCCTGCGCCTTGCGCACCAGCGCCGGGCTCGTGCGGCGCACCGGCCCCAACCGCTGGACGTGGACGGCGCCCTACGAGCCCGGCCTGCACCGCCTGACCGTGCAGGACCAGCGCTCGGGCGAGGAGATGTACATCCACGCCTTTGTGCTCGTGCCGTTCGACCACCGGGGCGAGTCGCTCAACGGCTACCGGCTCGGGCGGTACATGGCGCAGCCCTTGCGCGGCGACCCGGCCTACCTGCGGCCGCGCGGGTTTGCGGAGCTTACGGAAAAGGAGCTGGACGCCGCCGTCTCGCCGCACTTCCGGCTCGGGCAGTTCGTCGCCAAGCAGCAGAGCGGCTATCCGAAGTACCTCATCCTACGGGCGCCGCTCATCGTGAAGCTCGAACGCATTCTCGAAGCCGTCAACGCGCAAGGCATCGCCGTGCGGACGCTCCATGTGATGAGCGGCTTCCGGACGCCCTACTACAACCAGTCCATCGGCAACGAGACGCGCTACAGCCGCCACCTCTACGGCGACGCCGCCGACGTGTTCGTGGACGCCGACGGGGACGACAATATGGACGACCTCAACGGCGACGGCGCCATCGACACCGACGACGCGCGCACGCTGGCGCAGCTCGTGGAGACGCTGGCGGCGGCCGATCCGGACTTCAAGCGCCTCGAAGGGGGGCTGGGCATTTACCCGGCCAATTCGGAGCACGGGCCGTTCATCCACGTCGATACGCGGGGGACGGCGGCGCGCTGGTAAAGGCTAGAACGGCACGGCGGCGCGGATGCGATAGTACAGGTCGTACGGCGCGTCCGGCCCGAGGCGGTCGGCGGGCTGCCCCACGCCGAGCGCATGGCCGAGTTCGAGCGGCCCGACGCGCACGGCGTTTTTGACCTCGGCGCCGACGCCCACCCGGCGCACGGCCCCCTCCAGGTCGGCGCCGGTCCAGACCAGGGCGGCGTCGGTGAACAGGCCGAGGGCCGCCCCGCCGAACGACACGACGCCGAACAGGCGCGTCTGCAAGTCCTTGACGAGCGGGATGCGGTACTCCAGCGAGCCGAACAGCACGCGGTCGCCGACGGCGTAGGCGCGGTAGCCGCGCACGCGCTCGACCTCGCCGAAGCTGAACGGCACGAAGCCCGGCAGGGCGATCTGCACCTCGTCGGAGCGCGAGAGGCCGAGGTACTGCTGCGGCAGGGCGCGCCCGAGTTGGCCCTGGGCGCGCCCGTAGGCGAACAGGCGGTGCTCGCCGGGGGCCGCCAGCACGGCGTAGGCGGCCGCATCGGCGCGGAGGTAGCGCGCATCGGCGCCGAGCACGGGAGCGCTGCCCTCGGCCAGCAGGCGCGCGCCCTTGCCGTCGAGCGGATGGACCGCGTTATGCCGGTATGGGCGCTGCCGGACGCGCGCCAGCCCGATTTGCACGTCGGCCAGCTCGCCGGCGCGCGGCGCGGCCAGCGGCGGCCCTACCGCCGCCTCGTCGAACTCGAAGGGGGCCACCCCGACGTAGCGCAGCCGCGCCGAGGCGTGCGTGCGCGTGTAGGGGCGCGCGCGCCAGTCGAGCGGGAGCGCGGCGGTCAGCTCGGCGCCGCGCATGTCCTCGACGAGCAGCCCGTTGCCGTAGAGCCGCGCCGAGCCGGGCAAGCGGTAGACGCTCGCCGTGAGGCTCGGGCGGAACTGGTTGTTCAGGTACGAGGCCACGAACAGGCTGTTCTGCCAGGTGCGCGCGAAGGAAACGCCCCCGACGAACGAGAGGCCGTGCTTGCCGAGGGGTTCGAGCCAGCTCGACACGCCGATGAGGCCGTAGTCGTGCGGGTCGTCGTAGTAGGGCACGATCACCGAGGCGGCGTGCAGGATGTTGGCCCACGAGCGGTAGGGTCCGCGCTTTTCGATCAGCTCGGGGGCGGGCGCGACGTGCAGGGGCGCCTCGCGGGGGGGGCGATGGGTCGTCCAGCGGGCGAACCGCTCGGGGATGGGCACGGCGGGCATGACCGCGGGCGTCCGGAAGGCGTCGATGCGGAAAGCGCGGTCGCGCTCCTTCGAGACGCTCGACGTGACGATCATGCTGCCCTGCGCCCACACGGAATCCGGGGGAAGCCACGCCTGAAGCGTCGCGCCGGCGGCAAGGTCCGTGACGCGGCGCTCCGCGCCGAGCGCCAGGTCGTAGGCAAACACGTTGGGCACGCCGTCGCGGAGGGAGGTGTATCCGAGGCGCAGCCCGTCCGGGCTCCAGACGGGCAGGCGGTTGTCGTGCGCCGGGTCGCCGACGGCGGCCAAGAGGGCGCCCGTGGCGGCGTCGAGGACGAGGATGTCGCGGACGCCGGAGGCGGCGAAGCGGGCCACGGCGAGGCGGCGCCCGGCGGGGTCCCACTGCACCGACGAGAGCTGTACGTCGCCGGTGTAGCGCGTCAGGGGCTGCTCGCGGCCGTCGGCGAGGTGGTAGAGGAACACGTTGGCCGTCCCTCCGGCGCTGCCGACAAAGGCCAGCGTGCCGGCGTGCGGGCCGGGCGGGGCGTAGGCGGGGCTTGCAGCGCGGCGGCTGCGCGTGAGCCGGCGGGGGCGCCCGCCGTCGCGGCCGACGGTCCAGAGGTCGCTCACGAGGGCGCCGTAGCGCCCGCGCCCCATCCGGGCGAAGGCGACGGCGCGCCCGTCCGGGCTCCAGGAGACCGGTCCCCGAAGGGCGCCCTCGGCGATGACCTTGAAGCGCCGCGCCGCGCGGTCGATGCGGTAGAGGCGCTGCACGGGGCGCTCGGTGCTCGTAAGCGCGAGCAGGGCCGCCCATGCCGTATCGGGGCTGAGTTTCAGGTCGGCATAGTACTGCCCGGCGAGCGGCACAGGGCGGGCCTTCAGCGAGTCGAGCGGTTCGCGCCCGGCGGCGAGCGTGTTGTAGTACACGTTGACGTGGCGGCGCCAGTCGTCGTAGAAGGCGCGGTAGGGCTTGCCGGTCGTCGCCTCGAAGGCCGTCTCGAAGTCGTGGACCTTTGCCAGGCCGAAGAGGGTCTTGCGGCGGTGCGCGAAGAGGGCCGCGAGCGTCGAGTCGCCGTAGCGGTCGGCGAAGTAGCGCACCTGGGCGTTGCCGACGGCGTAAAGCAGGCGGCCGTTCCACAGGTCGCCGGCGTCGGTGTACGAAAGGCGGTCGTCGAGGACGGCGGTGCGCAGCCACAAGTCGCCCCGGAAGGCATCCCAGGTTTCGGTTTGGTACTGCGCCAGGCCCTCGGCCCAGAAGCGCGGGAACGGGTTGGCGAGGATGAAGGCGAGGTAGCCGGCGTTCGAGCGGATGGCGTGGTAGTGGAACAGGTGCGTCAGCTCGTGCGCGATTACCTTGCGCAGCCACTTCTCGCGCCCGGTCCAGGTCTCGGCCACGCCGTTGACGTGCACCCAGATGTTGGTGTAGCCCTCGGCGATGGCGACGGCAAAGCCGTTGACGATCTCATCCTCGTCGGAGAGGAAGATTTGCAGCTTGCCGCGTGGGGCCACGCCGAGATTCGCGGAGAGCACGCCGTAGGTCTCTTCGGCGATGGCGGCAGCCTCAGCCTCGATGCCCGCCAGATGCCTGGGGTAGCGAATGCGGAAATGCGCCGTCTCGGCCGTCTGCCAGTCGATTTCGGGGTGGTTGCGCCCGCTCGTCAGGTTGAAACCCTGGCCGTGCGCGGCTACAGCCGCCAGGCTGAGCGCCGCCGCCCACATCCCCACCCGCCACCCCGCCGCCCGTCTGCTTTGCATTCGATGCTCCCGGTTCGTGCGCCTGCTCTGCTTGCGGCTAAACGCGCGCGCCGCCCCCGTTCGTGCGCGCCGGGACAGGCGGCAGACGGTTGCACCGAATATACTACACCCCGGAAACCCTGTGACACACAGGTGTCACTTAGGCATTCTACCTTATTGATAAGCAAGCAATTAGACAACACGAGGAGGAAGCCATGAAGCGCATGAGCACGATGCAGCGGACGGAGCCGGAGACGAACCTGCTGGAGCCTTCGCTGTTCTACGCGCCGCCTTACGAGCGGCCGGTCGAGGACGAGTTTGCGTGGCATCTGGTCAAGTACCTTGCCCCGACGTGCGGGCTGGCGTACCAGCACCGGATCGAGATGCCGGGCGGGCAGTTCTGGGTCGATTTCGTCGTGGAGCACGGCGGGCGCCGCATCGGCTTCGAGTGCGGCGACTTGTACACGGCCTCGGACGACCAGCGGCTGCGGGATGCGCTGCTGATGGGCTCGGGGGCGCTCGATGCGCTGTACCGCTTCAAGGCGGAAGACCTGATGTTCCGGCTGCACGACTGTCTGCACCTGGCGGCGCGCCTGGAGCCGGGGCTGTTCAGCGAGCGGGGGCGCATCAACCTCGACACGCTGGCCTCGCCGGAGGCGCGCACGGCGCCGCTCGCGCATGACCTGGTGGAGCTTACGGTGGTCTATACGCCCCCCGCCGACGCCGACGAGATCGACGGCGAGGCGTTTGACTGGCCGGCGGCTCCGGCCGGAGCGCTGCACCTGCGGCGGCTTACGCAGGCGCTCCCGGCCGGATGGATCCGCGACTTCGACGCGGCGCAGGCGCACTTCGGCATCACGCCGGAGCAGATCGGTGAGCGCTGGGCGCGCTCGGCCTAAAGGCCGCCGGCCTTCAACGAACGACGGGCCGTCCCCTCTGTGTGGGGCGGCCCGTCGCCGTCGGGGGGCGCCGAGGTTACGCCGGCACGGGCGTAACGGCGGCCTTGTCCTCCTCGCCCGTTCGGATGCGGTAGACCTTCTCGACGGGGATCACGAAGATCTTGCCGTCGCCGACCTCGCCGGTGCAGGCGGCGCTCAGGATGGCCTGCACGGTCGCCTCGACGAACGGTTCGGTGACGCCGATGTCGAGCATCACTTTCTCCTGAAGCTCCATCTTGACGGTCATCCCGCGGTAGTTCTCTACGGCGTCGATCTCGCCGCCGTGGCCCTGCACGCGCGAGACCGTCAGGCCGCGCACTTCGGCCAGGAAGAGCGACTTCAGCACGTCGTTCAGTTTATCCGGCCGGATGATGGCTTTTATGATTTTCATGGTGAATTGCTGCGTGGGGTTAAAGCTGTTTTTCCAGGGAAGAGGCGCGGCGCGGCGCGCCGGTCATACGGGCACCGCCACTTTCTTCGGGACGCCCCCGCCGTTGCGGTTGGGCGCAGCGGCGGCCGTCGCAGCCATCGCCTTCTTGTACTCGCCGTCGAGGATGAGCACGGCGCCCTCGCCTTCGGTGTAGGCTTCCTCGCCGTGGTTGGTGATGTCCATGCCCAGCCCCTCGGCCTTCTTCTCCGAGCGGATGCCCATGACCAGTTCCAGGGCCTTCAGGATGCCGAAGGTCATGACGGCGCTGTAGGCCGCCACGGCGATGACCGAGAGCGCCTGCACACCGAGCTGGCCGGGGTTGCCGTAGAGCAGGCCGTCGGCCATGCCGTTCCAGGCCTGGTCGGCGAACACGCCCGTCAGCAGCGCGCCCGTGATGCCGCCGATGCCGTGCGCGGCGAACACGTCGAGCGAGTCGTCGAGGCGGGTGCGGGCGCGCAGGATCAGGGCGAAGTAGCTCGGGAGGGCCGCGATGCCGCCGAGCAGCAGCGACGACATCGGCGAGACGAAGCCGGCGGCCGGGGTGATGGCGACCAGGCCCACCACGATGCCCGTGGCCGC
>CBDTTW010000154.1:0-7213 GCA_965363675.1 uncultured Rhodothermaceae bacterium | reverse complement strand
CACCGGCTGCCACGGCCGGGCGCGCCCCGCTGCGCGCGGCTCCAGACCGGCCGCGAGCAGGCGGTCGGCGGCCAGGCGGTACGGATAGCCCTCCACGGCGGGCGTGCGTTGCATGCGCGGGCGCGGCAAAGGCGGCGCCGGCGCCACACGCTCGGCCACGCGCGGCAGCGTCCCGATCCAGCGCTGCGCGATGCGCTGGAACACCGGCGCCGCCGCCGCCCCGCCCATGCCGTTGGGCTCGTCGAGCACGACGATCATCGCCACGGCCGGGTCGTCGGCCGGGAAGAAGCCGACGAACGAGGCGCGGTGCGCGCCCCGGTAGACGCCGCCGGTAGCCTTGTTGGCTGTGCCGGTTTTGCCGGCCACGCGCAGCCCCGCGAGCTGCGCCCGCCGGGCCGTCCCGGATTGCACCACCTGCTCGAAGGCCGGCAGCAGCCGGGCCGCCGTGCGCGCGCTGAAGACGCGGCGCACCGAGTCCGGCGCGGCTTTCCAGACGGCGCGCCCCGTCACGTCGCGGCGCTCGGCCACCACGTAGGGACGCACGAGGATGCCGCCGTTGGCGAGCGCGCAGTAGGCGGCCAGCAGCTGGATGGGCGTCACGTCCACCTCGTAGCCGATGCTCAGGCGTGAGTGCGTGGTGCGGCTCCAGCGCTCGGGCTTCTTGAGCAGCCCCGCCACCTCGCCCGGCAAGTCGATGTAGGTGGGCTGCCCGAAACCGAGGTCGCGGGCGTACTGGTACAGCACGCCTTTGGGCAGGCTCGTGCCGATTTGCGCCAGGGCTACGTTGGACGAGTGCGCGATGGCCTCGGCGAAGGTGATCGGGCCGTGCGTGTGCGCGTCGCGCAGGGGGCGCCCCCCGAAGACGGCCCACCCCGGCCCCGTGTCGATGACGGTTTGCAGATCTACGCGCCCCTGGTCTACGGCGGCCACGGCCGTGACCATCTTGAACGTCGATCCGGGCTCGATGCGGTCGGTCACGGCGCGGTTGCGGCGGGCGTCGTGGCTGTAGCGCTGCGGCGCGTTGGGGTCGTAGGTGGGCGCGCTCGCCATCGCCAGGACGGCGCCGGTGCGGGGGTCCATGGCGGCGGCCACACCCCAATGCGCGCCCGTCTCGGCCACGCCGGCGGCCAGCTCTTCCTCCAGCAGCGTCTGGCGCACCAGGTCTACGGTCAGCACGAGCGACTCGCCGTGCTGCGGCTCGACGGCCAGGCCGCCCACGAACGCCTTCGTCGCGTTGAGGCGGTCGCGCTTGAGCGCCTGCCGGCCGGGCGTCCCGCGAAGCTGCGCATCGTACCGGCTTTCGAGACCGCTCACGCCCCGCCCGTCGATATCGACGTAGCCGAGCAGGTGGGCCGCCGCCGTGCGGTAGGTGTAGCGCCGCTCGAAACGGGCCTCCAGCACCACGCCCGGCGTGTCCCACGCCTCGACCTGCTCCTTCTGCGTCTCGGTGAGGTTGCGCACCAGCTCGGCGTAGCGCGGGCTGGCGCGCTGCTTCACGCGGCGGCGAAACGTGGAGGCGGGCGTGCCCGTCAGCTTGGCGAGGCGCTTGTAGAAGTCGGGGGCCGCCTCGTCGAAGCCCTCGATGCCGGGGTCCACGCCGAGGGCGTAGCGGCCGGCGTCCACGGCCAGCACGCGCTCGGCGGCGTCGAGGATAGAGCCGCGAATGGCCGGGATGGTCTCGATGAGGCTGGCCTGGGCGCGGCCCTGGGCGCGCAGCGGCGCCCCGCCGAAGGTCGCCAGGCGCACGACCTGAAGGGCAATAGCCAGCGGGAACAGCGCCAGCAGCGCCGCCACGACGTACAGCCGAAGCTGTATGGCCTGCCTTATGTCGCGTTCCGCTTGTTCCATGCCGGGTTACTCTGCCACGACAACGGTGGGTCCGTACTGCAAACCTTCCTCCAGCCCCAGCGCCTTCGCCCGCCGGTACACGACGCCGGGGCCGACGCCCCGGTCGCGCTCGCCCTTGAGGCGGTTGTATTTCAGGTGCAGGCGCAAATTGTCGCGCTCGGCCTGCTGCAGCTCGGCCAGCACGTCGGCGGTAGCCTGCACATGCTTGATGTAGAAGGTGAAGGCCGCCGCCAGCAAAGCCACCACCAGCGCCACGCGCAGCGTGCTCAGGCGCCGCCGGGGGGCGGGCCGCAGCGCCTCCGGCGCCGGGCGCGGCTGCGGCCGCTCCGGGCGGCGGCCCGGCTCCGGAGCCGAGCGGCTAACCCACGTCTTGACGGTTTTTGCATCCCACTCCACAGCCTTCCTCCACGTCTGCCTAGCCCGGCGGCGCCGGGTATGTCGTCCGCTCCGCCGCGCGCAGTCGCGCGCTGCGGGACCGAGGGTTGTGCAGCAGCTCATCGGGCTCGGGCGTCACCGGCTTGCGCGTCAGCGGCTGCCACGGCGAGAGCACGTTGCCGTAGAGGTCCTTGACGGCCCGCCCCTCCGCGTTGCCGAACCGCAGGTAGTGCTTTACCGGCCGGTCCTCCAGCGAGTGGTAGCTGATGACCACCAGCCGCCCGCCCGGCCGCACCCACTCGGGGGCCGCCCCCAGGGTGCGTTCGAGCGCTTCGAGCTCGCCGTTGACCGCGATCCGCACCGCCTGAAACACCCGCGCCAGCGTCTTGACGGCTCCCGGCCCGGCGACGATCCGCCGGAGGACGCGGGCCACGTCGTGCGTCGTCGCAAGCGGACGGGCCGCCGCCAGCGCCCGGGCGACCGCCGCCGCGCGCGGCTCCTCGCCCCACCGGAAGAACAGCCGCCGAAGCTCCGCCTCCGACCACTCGTTGAGCAGCTCGGCGGCGCTCAGGCTCAGCCGGTCGTCCATGCGCATGTCGAGCGCCCCTTCGGCGGCGTAGCTGAACCCTCGCGACGCCTCGTCCAACTGGTGCGACGACACGCCCAGGTCGAGCAGTAAGCCGTCCAGGCGCCCGACGCCCAGCTCCGGCAGCAAACGCCCGAGTTCGGCGAAGTTGGCCCGCACCAGCCGGAGCCGCCCCTTCTCGATCTCCGGCGCCAGGCGCTGCTGCACCGCCCGGTGCGCGTCCGCGTCCTGGTCGATGCCGATGACGCGCCCCTCCGGGTGCAGCGCCGCCAGCAGCGCCGCCGTATGGCCGCCGCCGCCCAGGGTGCCGTCGGCGTAGACGCCGCGCGGGTCCGTGACCAGCGTTTGCACAACAACCTTGCAAAGAACAGGCGCATGGTAGGCGCTGGCGTACCGGAGCGCCTCCTGCTCCGAGCCTTCCGGCGCCTCCTGCGGCATGTGTTTACCCCGCCCCATGAGCGCCCTTCATGACCCGCTCGGCCAGGCCCTCATAGTCCGAAGCCTGGGCTTCGTAGTACTCGTTGAACCGCTCCGGATTCCACAGCTCGATGTGGTCGAGCGCGCCGAGGATGACCGTCTTGTCCTCGATGCCCCCGAAGCTGAGCAGCTCCTTCGGCACGCCGATGCGCCCCTGCGCGTCGAGCGTCACGTCCTCCGCCCACATGAGCATCCCGCGGATGAAGCTGCGATTTTCCACCTGAAACGGATTGAGGTTGCGGATCTCTACTTCGAGCTGTTCCCAGCGGTCTTGCGGGTACAGGTACACGCACTGGTCGAACCCGCGCGTGATGATGAACGTGCTGCGCGCTTCCGGCGTGAGGGCGCTCCGCATCTTGGCGGGGATGGCTACCCGGCCTTTGTTGTCTACGGAGTATTCGGCCCGTCCCTTGAAGCCGGCCATGCGTCGGTCGTGTTTTGCCAAACCCCCCACATCCCGACTCGGATATGGGATAGCTCCCCACTTCTCCCCACAAGGTAACGCATCGGCGGGGCTTATTTAGGGACGGTCCTGCAAAAAATCCGTCTCCTGATCCGCATAACCCCCACAAATCGACGTATGAAGGGCATTGCGCCCCGTGGTGGGGAATGCAGCAGGGCCGGCGCCTTCCCCACCGGCCCCCACTTCGGGCAAAAGGGGGCGCGTGTGGGGCGGCGGCCGCCTCCGCGCCGGGCATGGAGCGGGGCCGCGCCGGAGGAAACAGGCGCGGCCGTGGGGAAGCCGGAGCCGCGCGCCTGCCGCGTGGGGACGTGGTGGGGAAACGCGCGCCGCCCTTTCCCGAGCGGCGCGGCCGTAAGCAGGCGCCGCCCGGCGGGGAAGGGGGCCGCCGGTGGGGAGCGCCCCGGCGCAGGGTCCCTAGTACACCCGCGCCGTGGCGAGTTGGGCCGCCTTGCGCCGCTTCGGGGGGCGCGGCGCCTTGACGATGCCCTTTTCGTTGGCGTACTCGATGCAGGCCCCCACGAACGAGAGGAACAGCGGATGCGGCTGCCCCACCGTACTCCGGTACTCCGGGTGGAACTGCGTCCCGAGGAACCACCGTTTGTCGGGCAGCTCCACGATCTCGATCAGGTCGCGGTCGGGGTTGATGCCGCTGAACTTCATGCCGTGCTCGGCGAGCCGGTAGCGCAGGGCGTTGTTGACCTCGTAGCGGTGGCGGTGGCGCTCGCGGGTCATCTGCACGCCGTAAGCGGCGCGGGCCTTCGTGTCCTCGGTGAGCATGCAGGCATAGGCCCCCAGGCGCATGGTGCCGCCCTTGTCCGTGATGCGCTTCTGCTCCTCCATGATGTCGATGACCGGATGCGTCGTCTCCGGGTTGAACTCGGTCGAGTGGGCGTCCTCCCACCCGCACACGTGGCGCGCAAACTCGACGACGGCCACCTGCATGCCCAGGCAAATGCCGAAGAACGGCAGGTCGTGCTCGCGCGCGAAGCGCACCGCCTGGATCTTGCCCTCGATGCCGCGCTCGCCGAAGCCGGGCGCCACGAGGATGCCGGCCGCATCGCCCAGCTTCTCGGCTACGTTCTGCGCGGTCAAGGCGTCCGAGAGCACGTAGTCCAGCTCGACCTGCACGCCGTGGGCGGCGCCGCTCAGGATGAAGCTTTCCGTGATGGACTTGTAGGCGTCCTGGTGCTCGACGTACTTGCCCACGAGCGCAATCCGGACGGTGCCCTTGGGGTTTTTGAGCTGCCGGAGGAACTGCACCCACTCGTCGAGGTCGGGCTCGGTCAGCGTCCGGCCTTCGTCCAGGTCCTGCGCCAGGTGCAAACGCTCGATCACGATTTCATCGAGCCCCTCTTCCTTGAGCAGGAACGGCACCTCGTAGATCGACTCGGCGTCGAGCGTCTCGATGACGGCGCGCGGCTCGACGTTGCAGAAGGCGGCGATTTTGCGGCGCAGGTCTTTGTCCACGGGGTGCTCGGCGCGGCACACCAGCACGTCGGGCTGCAAGCCGAGCGAGAGCAGCATCTTGACCGAGTGCTGCGTGGGCTTCGTCTTGAGCTCCCCGGCGGCGGCCAGGTACGGCACGAGCGTCAGGTGCACGTCCAGGGCATTGCGCGAGCCCATTTCGTAGCGAAGCTGGCGGATAGCCTCCAGGTAAGGCTGGCTCTCGATGTCGCCGACGGTGCCGCCGATCTCGCTGATGACCACGTCGTACTGCCCGGTGGCCCCCAGCTTGAGCATCCAGTTCTTGATCTCGTCGATGATGTGGGGCACCACCTGCACGGTGCGGCCGAGGTAGGCCCCGGCGCGCTCCTTCGTGATGACCTCCAGGTACACCCGCCCCGTCGTGACGTTGTTGGCCTGGCTGGTGGGCCGACCCAGGAAGCGCTCGTAGTGCCCGAGGTCCAAATCGGTCTCGGCGCCGTCCATGGTCACGTACACCTCGCCGTGCTCGTAGGGGTTCATGGTGCCCGGGTCTACGTTGATGTACGGGTCGAGCTTCTGGATGGTCACGCGGAGCCCGCGCGCTTCGAGCAGCCGCCCCAGCGACGCGCACACGATGCCTTTTCCCAGCGAGGAGGTTACGCCTCCGGTCACGAAAATGTACTTGGTCTGCACGGCGGGATATCCGGTCTGGCGGCCTCGGCGCCGGCGGCGCAAAAGCCCGGAAGGAAGGGAACGCCCCGCGCCGTCTGCGGGCGGCGGGGCCGGGCGCTGAAAAATAGGGACAACCCGCCCTCCGGCAATGCGAATAACGCACGGAGCGGCGAAGGCCCGCTCAGGCGGCGGGCTTGCGCGCCACGACGAGCAGCCCCGTCCCCGTCGGGTTCGGGCGGCGCAGGTCGGCGCGGTGCAACAGGTAGCCCAGGGGCGCCACCGGGAGGTAGTACAGCGGCAAGAGCAGCACGGCCGCCCGCGAGGTGTTCATCATTAGGATGGGGTACTTGATCATCAGGCGCCAGGCCGCCGAGCCGTAGCGGCCGTAGGTGTACAGGCTGCGCACCGGCTCCAGGCCCGCCGCGCGCAGCTTTTCTTCGAGCGCCGCGCGGTTGTAGCCGTCGCGGACGTGCTCGCCGATGAAGCTCTCCTGGCCCTCGCCCTGCACGTCCGAGCCGCCCTGGTCCGAGGGCGTGTTGATGAGCACATGCCCGCCGGGGGCCAGCACGCGCGCAAAGTTGCGAAACACCGTCCGGTCGTCCTCGATGTGCTCCATCACGTCCACCGAGAGCACGAGGTCGAACGGCCCGGGCGCTTCGAGGCGCGTCAGGTCCTCGATGGCCGTTTGCACGCGCGCGCCGTAGGGCGTCCGGTCGAGGAAACGGCGGGCGTTCTCCAGGTAATCGGGCTTGATGTCCACGGCGAGGATGTGGGCGTTCGGGAAGGAGCGCGCCATAAAGTAGGCGTACTGCCCGAAGCCCGTGCCGGCGTCGAGCACGCGGACGGCGCGCCCGGCGGGGTAGGCCGCGAAAAGGCGCCTCAGCTCGCGCTGCACGTACCAGGCGCGGAGGAAGAAAAAGTCGAGCAGCCGGTAGAACAGCTTCTGGAGCAGCGGAGTCTGGCTAAAGGCGCGCCCGAGCGCGTCCTTGACCGGGTCGTATTGCATGACGCCTTACGGATCAGCGTGGGAAGAATCGGCGGCGAAGCCCATGAGCGTTTCGAGGCGCAGGCAAAGCGCGTCCCAGGAGAGGGACGCTTTGAGCGCCCGGGCGCCGGCGCCCAGCCGCGCCTGCAACGCCGGATCGCCGAGGAAGCGGCGCAGGGCCGCCGCGAGCGCGGCCGGGTCGTCGGGCGGCGCTACGAGGCCCGCCGCGCCCACCATTTCGGCGAGCCCCCCCACGTCCGTCACGATGAGGGGCCGCTCGAACTGCGCGGCCAGGCCCGCCACGCCGCTTTGGGTGGCCGCAAGATACGGTTGCACCACCACATCCGCCGCGCCGAAGTAGAAGGGCACCGCCTCGGCGGGG
>CBDTTW010000153.1:0-7243 GCA_965363675.1 uncultured Rhodothermaceae bacterium | reverse complement strand
CTGCACCGCCGTGAGCACGCCGGCGCGCACGGCCGGGTCGAGCGCCGCCAGCGCCGCCGCCGACTCCTCCGCGACGACGGCCTCGCCGGGGTGGCGCGCCGCCAGCGCGCGGCAGATAAGCGCCTGGGCGGCAAAATCCGCCACCGTGACGGGGCTGCGGTCGGCCTTGGCGCGGCCGCCGAAGCCGGGGGCCGCCTGCACCCGGAGGCACATGCGGGCCGCCGCGCGCAGGGCGGGCGCCAGGGGCGCGAGCACGTCGGGAAAGGAAAGCGTCGGCATGAGGCTCGGCGAGGGGATATCCGGGGCGTAAAATAGGCCGCCGGGCGGCGCCTAGGGGGCGCGCCACGGCATCGTTGCAGTTTTTAGGCAGCCCCGGCCGCCGCTACAGCGCCTCAAAGGGCGGCAGGTCCGGCAGAAACGCCGTCGCTCCCCGCGCCCAGTCGATCCGGGCGCAGTAGTGCACGAGCCCGTTCGTCACGACGAGGTGACGGGCGCGCAGCACCGTGTTGTAGCGCGCCGCCTGGTCGAAGACGGCCTGCGTGACCGGCGTCTCCGGGGCCTTGCACTCCACGACGAGCGCGGCGGCCCCCGTCCGGTCGTGCACCACGATGTCGGCGCGGCGGGCCATCCCGTTGTACACGAACCCCTTCTCGACGGCAATCAGGCCCTTCGGCGCGCCGCAGACGGTCATCAGGTAGTGCAGCATGTGCTGGCGGACCCACTCCTCGGGGGTCAGCGCCACGTACCGGCGGCGCACCGGGTCGAAGACGCGCGCCTCCTCGGCGACGCCGGCGATCCGGAGCGGATAGGCAGGCAGGTTGAGCGGGCGCATGGCAGTATCAGGGCAGGCGCGCGCCGGCGCGCTCGCCGTAGCCGGTCATTTCGACGTAGCCGTAGCCGGAGACCGGGCGGCCCCGATGCACGCCGCGCAGGCGCACCGCGCCCTCCCAGTAGCGCACCGTCAGGTCCATTTCCTGCCCCGGCAGCAGCGGCTGCGCCTCCAGGCGCAGCCCGTCCGAGGGAACCTCGATGCGCCAGGAAGCCGGGTAGGCGGCGCCCGTCTTCGGGCTGCGCCACTGCCCCCCGACGGCGATGCGCACGTCTTCCCGCGAAAGCGCGCGCGTCCGGCCGTCCGCAGCCACGAGCACGCCGTCGCTGAACGGGCTGACGCCGCCGTCCTTCTGCCGGATCTGGTAGTACATCATCTCGCGGCCGTCCGAGAGCTGGAGCGCGAACCAGTCCCAGCCCTGCTGGTCGGGGCTGAGCGCGCTCGTGCTCCACTCGCGGTCGAGCCAGCTCCAGCCCTGCGCCTCGAAGGCGCCGCGCGCCGTCGTCACGCGGCCCTCGGTGGCCAGGCGCGTGGCCGAGTAGTAGTACGAGGCGTCGCCGGGAGCGGCGCCTTTGCGGTCGTAGCCTCGGTCGCCCTGGAGCACATAGGGCTTCGCCGGGCGGCACACCAGATCGATGCCGACCTCGCCCTCGGAGGCGCGCACGCGGAAGCCTCCCGAGTCGGCCGTGATCTCCCAATCCTCGATCCACACCCGCGCGGGCGAGGCCCCGGCCAGCCCCGCCGCGCCCCGGCTGAAGCGCTCGTGCGCGGCAAACGCTTTGCCGGCCGCGTCCGTCACGGCGAAGTGCGCCATGTAGACCTGCCGCGAGGCCCACGCGCTGCTGCGCCCGGCAAGGGCGCTGTCGGCGGGGGCCACGGCGGTGCGAAAGATGGTAAGCTGATAGCCGAACCGCGCGCCGCCGGGGCCTTCGAGGTTGCCCGTGAAGTACCACCACTCGGTTTTGAAGTCGGGGTGCGGCCCATGGTCCGCCGGAAACGCGAAGGCGCGCGGCCCCTCGGCGCGCGCATAGCCGACCGTATCCCCTGCGAGCGCCTCGGCGACGGCCAGGCGCGCCTCGACCGGCGGCGGCGCCCCGCGCAGCCACCACGCCCCGGCCGCGAGGGCCGCGCCGAGCGCGAGCACGAGCAAAACGGCGGCTTGCTTCATACGCAGGTCACTCCTGCCGCAGCGCCAGGGCCGGGTTGGCGCGCGACATTTTCCAGGCGGGGTACAGCCCGGCCAGAAGGGCGGCGACGAACGCCACCAGCACCGCCTGCACGAGCACTTCCGGAGGAACGGCGAACTGCAACGTCCAGCCGAACGAGCGTTTGTTGATGACGTAGACGAGCACGAGGGCCAGCACGAGCCCGAGCGGCACGGCGAGGACTCCGGCGAACAGGCCCAGCAAGCCCGTTTGCAGCGACACGTACTTCCAGACCTGGCCCGGCGTCATGCCGTTGGCGCGCAGCACCGCCAGCTCGCGCGCCCGTTCGAGCTGCAAGGCCATGAGCGCGCTCAGCACCCCTACGAAGGCCACTACCACGGCCAGCACCCGCAGCACGTGCGTGATGGTGAACGTGCGGTCGAAGATTTCGAGCGAGCTTTCGCGCAGGTCGCGGTTCGAGCGGATGATCACCTCCTGGCGGCCGCGCACGCGCTGCTGCAACGCCCCGATGAGCCCGTCGAGGTCAACGCCGGGGGCGGCGTAGAGCGCTACGCCGTTGGCCTGCCGGTCGTCGAACCAGCGGTTGAAAAGGGGACGCGCCATCATGACGACGCCCTGATCCGAAGCGTAGTCGTAGTAGACGCCGCCCACGCGGAACGTGCGCGGGCCGCGGTCGGTGTAGAGCTGCACGGCGTCGCCCAGGCCCACGCCGTGCCGGAAGCTGTACGGCTCCGAGACGAGCACCGCCCCCTCCTCGGTAAAGGCGCGCCACGCCTCGGCGGGGTCCACATCCTTGAAGCGAAACGTGTGGTGACGCGTCGGCCCTACGTCGAACGTGACGACCTCGGCGGCGCCGTCGGCGGTGCGGACGCGGAGGCTGCGGACGGTGTACAGCCCCGCCACCCCCGGCGCTGTGCGCAACGCCGCGATCACGTCCGGCGCCACGACCGCCTCGACGCGGCGCTGCATGATGCTCGGCGGCTGCACGTAGATGTCGGCCTGGAGCGAGTGCGTCAGCCACGTCACGACGGTCTGGCGGAAGCTCGTCACCATGACGCCCACGCCGACGGCCGCCGCCACGGCCACCATGAGCGCCGCCGCCGCCACCGCGCGCCGCCATGCGCCCGAGCACGCCGAACAGGCGCCCCATGAGCGGGCGGGCCGCCGTCGCCAGGGCCAGCAGCGCCGCCGGCGTCGCCAGGGCAAAGGCCAGCAGCAGGCACAGGAGCGCCAGGTAGCTGACGGTCAGGCTGCGCGTGGGCAGCCGCAGCAAACCGGCCCCGGCGGCCCCGAGCGCCAGGCCCGCCCCCAGCAGGCGCGGCGCCGCCGCGCGCAGGCGCCCCTCCGGCTCGGAGGCGCGCAGCACCACCCCCACGGGCGCGCCGGCGGCCTCGCGCGCGGGCCACAGCGCCGCCGCCAGCGTGGCGCCGACGCCCAGCAGCGCCCCCTTCACGAGCGTCGCCGTGGGCAGCACGGCCTCGCGCACCGTCAGCACATAGAACAGGTCGTTGATGCTCTGCGTGACGAGGCGCACCATGCCTTTGCCGAGCACGTAGCCCAGCAAAAGGCCCAGCGCCGTGCCCGCCACGCCGAGCAGGAGCGCCTCGAAGAGCACCAGCCGCAGCACCTCGCGGCGCGTCACGCCGAGCGCGCGCAGGCGGCCCAGCATCGGGCGGCGCTGCACCACGGCAAACGTCATCGTGTTGTAGATCAGGAACATGCCCACCACGAGGGCCAGCATGCTCAGCGCGTTCAGGTTCAGCTCGAAGGCGCGCGTCATCTGCGCCATCGTCTCCGTGCGCGCCGCCGAGCGCTCCACGGCCAGGCCCGGAGGCAGCGCCGCCGCGATGCGGGCCTGCTCGGCCGCCCCGTCCGGGCCTTCGGGCAGCACCAGGTCGATGCGCGAGAGCGCGTCGCCGACGCCGAGCAGCTCCTGCGCGGCGGCGATGTCCATCACGAACAGATGCTCGGTGGCGCGGGCGCTGCGCGCGTCGGCGGCCTGGAGGAAGCCCGCCACGAACACGACGCGGCGCACGCCGCCGACCCGCACGCCCACCGTGTCGCCCTCGGCAAGGCCCCAGCGCTGCGCCCACCGCTCCGAGACGAAGGCCGCCCCCGGCTGCGTCAGGAACACGCTCGGGTCGGGGGCGCCCGCGCCCGAGAAGTACGGCCGGAACGGCCCCTCGGCGAACGGGTCGATGCCCAGCACCTGCACGACGGCCTCGCCCTGCCCGGCGGTGCGCGCATACCCGTCTACGACGGGGGCCGCCGCACGCACGCCCAGTTCCACGCGCAGCCGCCGGTAGGCCTCCGCCGGCACGCCGCCCGAAGCCGCCGCAACGGCATGCGTCGCCTTGCCGCTCACGGCCTCCGAGGAAAGCTCAAAGCCCAGCCGCGCGCTCGCGTTCGCCATGTCGATGCCCGTCACGACGGCCACGCCGAGCGCGATGCCGAGCACCGAGAGCGCCAGCAGCCACGGATGCCGCCCGAGGTAGCGCAGGCTGGAGCGCGCCAGCAGCCCCGTCATACGCGCGCCTCCTCGGCCGGCGCCAGGCGGCCCTCGCGCAGGTAAAGCACCTGGTCCGCCGCGTCGATCAGGTCGCGGTCGTGCGTCACGACGAGCACCGTCTTGCCGGCCTCGCGTACGAGTTCGTGGAGCATTTCCATCACGGCGCGGCCGTTGTGCGCGTCGAGGTTGCCGGTGGGCTCGTCGGCCAGGATGAGCAGCGGCTCGTGCGCCAGCGCGCGCGCAATGGCGACGCGCTGCTGCTCGCCGCCGGAGAGGCGGTCCGGAAAGCTCGCGGCGCGGTCGGCCATGCCCACCCGTTCGAGCACCGCCAGGGCGCGCGCGCGCGCGGCCGGGTCCAGCCGACCGCTCAGTTCGAGCGGCAGCAACACGTTCTCCGAGACCGTCAGCGTCGGGATGAGGTTGAGCGACTGGAAGACGAAGCCGATGTGCGCGCGCCGAAACAGGGTGCGGGCGCGCTCGTCCATGCGGCTCAGCACATGCCCGCCGACCGTGACCGTCCCGGCCGTCGGCGCGTCGATGCCGCTGACGAGGTTGAGGAGGGTGCTCTTGCCGGAGCCGCTGCGGCCCAGCAGCACCACGAGGTCGCCCCGGGGGAACGCCGCGTCGAGCCCGTCGAGCACCACACGCTCGCGGTCGCCCTCGCGGTACACCTTGCGCACGCCCTCCAGCCGCACGAGGGCTTCCTCGGGCCGCCCGTTCTCCTTGCTTGCCGCTCCGCGCATCCGCTCCCCGGTTTCGTTCGTTGGGAGGGTAACGCGCGAGCCGGCAAGGGGTGCCCGGCGGAAGCGCTTGCGCCTGCGGGCAAAAAAATCGGCAACGAACGCGCCGGGCCTGAGGGGACCGGCGAACGTTCGTTGCCGCCGCGAATACAAGGACTACATACCCAAGCTACAAACCCTCCGCCCTGCGCCCCGGTAGGTTCGGCCCTGCCGGGGACGCGTCTGCGGCGCAAAAGGCCTTCATCCTCCGGCGCAGCCCCGGCCGCGCCTGCGGCGCAAACCTTCCCGACCTCCCTATGCAGCCCTCCGCCGACCCGTCCCTCTGGTGGCAGACCGACATCCTCTACCACATCTACCCCCGCAGCTTCATGGACGCCTCGGGCGACGGCGTAGGCGACCTGCCGGGCATCACCCGCCGCCTCGAATACCTCGCCCGCACGCTCGGCGTCGGGGCCGTCTGGATCTCGCCGTTCTACCCTTCGCCCATGGCCGACTTCGGCTACGACATCTCGGACTATTGCAACGTCCACCCGCTTTTCGGCGCGCTCGGCGACTTCGACGCCCTCATCGCCGAGGCCGGGCGGCTCGGGCTGCGCGTGCTCGTCGACTTCGTGCCCAACCACACCTCCATCCAACACCCCTGGTTTGCCGAGGCGCGCCGCAGCCGCGACGACCCCCGCCGCCACTGGTACGTGTGGGCCGAGCCGGCCCCCGGGGGCGGCCCGCCCAACAACTGGATCAGCGCCTTCGGCGGCCCCGCCTGGACGCTCGACCCGGCGACCGGGCAGTACTACCTGCATTCGTACCTCGCCGAGCAGCCCGACCTGAACTGGCGCTGCCCCGGCGTAGAGGCGGCCATGCTGGACGTGCTGCGCTTCTGGCTCGGGCGGGGCGTGGCGGGCTTCCGCATCGACGCGGCGCACCGCATCCTCAAAGACCCGCTGCTGCGCGACAACCCGCCCAACCCGAACCCGCCGCTCGGCGTATGGCGACAGGGCTGGCTGCAACTCTACGAGGACTACGACGCCCAGCTTCACCTTCACGACATGCGCCACCCGGACGTGCACGGCGTCTACGGTCGCATCCGCCGCCTGCTCGACGCCTACGACCCCGTCAACCCGCGCATCGCCGTCGGCGAGGTGGCTCCGGCGCCGTGGGCCGAGTGGATGGCCTACTACGGCCCCGCCGGCGACGGCTTCCACCTGCCGCTCAACTTCGAACTCATCAAGGCCCCCTGGCGCGCCGACGTGCTCCGCGACCTGGTAGCCTCCTACGAAGCCGCCCTCCCGCCGGGCGCCTGGCCCAACTACGTGCTCGGCAACCACGACACCGCGCGCGTGGCCTCGCGGCTTGGCCCCGCGCAGGCGCGCGTGGCGGCCATGCTGCTGCTGACGCTGCGGGGCACGCCTACGCTCTACTACGGCGAAGAACTCGGCATGCCCGACATCGCCGTGCCGCCGGGGCGCCATCAGGACCCGTTCGGGCAGCGCTATCCGGAGAAAAGCCGCGACCGCTGCCGCGCGCCGATGCCGTGGGCGGACGGCCCCGGCCGGGGCTTTACGACGGCCGCCGAGCCGTGGCTGCCCCTGCCGGCGCACACGCCCTCCGTCGAGGCGCAGCGCGCCGACCCCGCCTCGATGTTGACGCTCTACCGCCGCCTCATCGCCCTCCGGCAGGGCAGCGCTGCGCTGCGCACCGGCCGCTACGCCGCCCTGCCGGAGACGCCCGCCCAGGTCTACGCCTACCGGCGCACGGCCGGAAGCGAGGAGGTCATCGTGGCGCTCAACTTCAGCGACCAGCCGCAAAGCCTACGCCTGCCGGAAGCCGCCCGGGTGCTCCTCTCGACGCACCCCGAGCGCGAGGCCGCGCCCGGCGCCGGCCCGCTCGCGCTGCGCCCGAACGAGGGCGCTGTGCTGCGCATCGGCTGAGACGGCCGCATGCAAAAAGGCCCCGGACGCCGCAGCGCCCGGGGCCTTTTTCCCTTTTTTGCCCTACCCTA
>CBDTTW010000152.1:0-7251 GCA_965363675.1 uncultured Rhodothermaceae bacterium | reverse complement strand
GCCCGGCCTCGTCCGAGGCGGCGGCGCGCCCGGCCTCCAGCAGGCGCACTTCCACCCACCCGAGCGGCGCGCCCGCCGTGCTGTCCACGACGACGCCCTCCAGCCGCCCCGGCGCGCGCTGCGCCGCCGCAAGCAGCGGCAAGGCCAGGGCCGCCGCGACGAGCGCCGCCGCCCGCAGCGCGCCCCGCCGCCGAGGGGCGCTCATGGCGCCGCCGTGATCGGCACGGCGCCTGCGGGCGTGGTAAAGTCGGCATGCTCGCCGTGCATCAGCCGGATCGTCAGGGCCGCGCCGCCGGCCTGCCGCCCCTCGACGGTGAAGCCGAACCGCTGCTGCGGGTCCGAAGCGATGCGGACGGCCTCGGCGGCGCCGGTCACCGTCCATTCCAGGCGGTGCTCGGGCTCCATGTCCTGCTCGGCCAGTCGCGCGCCGCGCCGGTCCAGAAACACGATCCGGAAGGCCGTCGGCGCGGCGCCCACCGTCACGCGCAGGCTGCCGGCGGCTTGCGCTTCGAACACGCGCGCCACGGTCTCGGCGCCCTGCGTCACCTCTAGGCCGTACGCCTCGGCGTGCTCGGATTCTTCATCGCTCACCCAGTCGCAGCCGGCCCAGATCAGGCCCGCCGCAAGGAATACTCCCCACAATGCAATGTGCTGTAACCGCATGGAAATACATGCTCCACCGATATGCGTGCGCCGCCCCGAGGGGACCCGCCGCAGTAAAAGAAAAGAGGGAAGGAAGAAGCGCGCGGCCTGTTCAGGCGGCGGCTTCCGGGGCCGGTGGAGCGCGGCCCGCATAGGCCGGAGGCGCCGGCCGGACGAGGCGAACGGGGGCCGGGACGAACACCCCGGCGATGAGGCGGACGGCGGGCGCGGCCTGCCGCTGCGGTTCGAGGCCCTGCGGCGCCCACTTGCAAAGCAGGCATACGCCGCCCTCGGAGGCGGCCGGGCGGGGCGTGTGCAGGTGCGCCGCCGTGCAGTCCGGGTCCGCCGGCGCGGGGAGGCGCCCAAGATGGATGTGTTCGAGCGGATGCAGCGCAGGGGCAAAAAGCACTACGGCCGCGAGGATCGCCGCCGCCAAGCTTCTTGCACGCCGCATCGGTTTCATGCGCATCCCTCGCGGTTAACGGCCGCTGAACTCGGGGTTTGCGGCCACCGGGTACTCCGTCTCGACTTCGCCGCGCGCCACTTCGCGCAGGCGGCGCTTAAGCAGGCGGCGCTTGAGCGGACTGAGCCGGTCGATGAACAGCACGCCCTCCAGGTGGTCGAACTCGTGCTGCACCACACGCGCCATGAACTCGTCGAACTGCATTTCCTGCGGCGTGAACCCCTGGTCGAGGAACTGCATGCGCACGCTGGCCGGGCGCACCACGTTCTCGCGCAGCTCGGGGATAGAGAGGCAGCCTTCCTCATACTCGGCCGTCTCCGGGCTCTCCCACACGACCTCCGGGTTGATGAACACCATCGGCTGCGGCGGCACGGTGAGGTGGGCCTCCTCCAGGTCGTCCTTGAGCGCCGTCAGGTCTACTACGAATACGCGCTCGCGGCGGCCGATCTGCGGGGCGGCCAGGCCGATGCCGGAGGCTTCGTGCAGCGTGTCGATCAGGTCTTCGATGAGCTGCGGCAACTCTTCGGAATCGGGCGTGACCTCTACCGTCTCTTCGCGGAGGACGGGTTGACCGTACAGATAAACAGGGAGCACCATGGCGCGAAAACGTTGACTCGGGGAGGGCCTCAAGATAACGCCGCACCCGCCGAAAAGGCTCCGCGCGCGCGCGCCGTTTAGGCGGCGTTTTTATCGTGCTTGTGCACCACCAGCAGCGCCGTAGGCGCCTGCTGCACGAGGCGCTCCTGGCGGGTGCTGTACATCGACGGCTCGAAGCCCCACGCCGCCGAAGCGCCTACCACCATCATGTCGTAGTCGGCGGCGGCCTCGGCCAGGGCCGCTTCGACCGGGCGGGCGCTCTCGACGACGAGGACGCGCACCCGGTCCGGGTTGGCGCCTGCCGGGAGCGCGGGCGGCGTCGTTTCGGCGGCGCGGCCCGGCTCGACGACCTGGAGCACCGTGACGCGGGCCTCCTCGCGCCCGGCGACGAGCATCGCGGCCAGTTCGAGGGCGCCCCGGTCGTGCGGGCCGCCGGCGTAGGGCACGAGCAGGCGCCCGCCCGGCTCGGCGGCGCGGCCTACGTACACCGCCACGTCGGCGCGGGCCTCCCGCAGCACCTCGTAGACGACGCCGCCGAGGATGCTTTTGGTGAGCACCGGCTGATGGCGCCCCATCAGCACGAGGTCGGCCTGCTGCTCGCGCGCCACGGCCGCAATGTCGGCCCCCAGGTCGCCGCTCACGAACGCGATAGGCCGCAGGTTCAGGCCGTCGGCGAGCGGCAGCAAGGGCTGCAACACGCGCGCCTCGGCGGCGGGCACGTCCACGTACGTGCTGGCGAACACCTGCTCGTTGCGGATCAGGTGCAGCGCCGTGATCTTCAGCTTGTCGGGGGGAGCCATGAGGCGCGCCACGCGCAGCAGCTCGGCGCCCGAGGAGGGCATCGCCACGGGCATCAGCACCCGGAACGCCTTGGCCGGACCCTCCGGCTCGGCCTTGTCCCGCCGGAGCAGGCGCAGCGGGTAGATCAGTTCCAGGATCGGCGTCGTCATGAACGTCGTGCTGAGCGCCATGATGACCATCATGGCGTAGAGCGCCGGCGAGATGACGCCCAGGTCGAGGCCGATCGTCAGGATCACCAGTTCCATCAACCCGCGCGTGTTCATCAGGATGCCGAGCGCCCCGGCCTCGCGCCATGTAAGGCCCGAGATTTTGGCCGCCACCGTCGAGCCGCCGAACTTGCCCACCACGGCCACCAGGATGATGAGCAGGCAGTCCAGCCAGAGCGCCGGCGTATTGAGCAGCCCGATCTCGGTCCGCAGCCCGGCGTAGGCGAAGAAGAGCGGGAGCAGCAGAATCACGGTCACGTCTTCGAGGCGCGCCGTCAGGTCGTGCACGAAGCCGCGCCCCTTGGGCATCACGACGCCGATGAAGAAGGCGCCGAAAAGGGCGTGGATGCCCAGGTGCTCGGTCGTCCAGGCTGAGAGGAGCAGCAAGAGCAGCGCCGCCGCGAGCGCGTCCTGCGTCAGGCGGCCCCGGGTCTCGTAGTGCATGCCGATCCGGCGCGCAAGGGGCCGCACCAGAAAGATCATGGCCGCGATGTAGAGCACGGTGCCGCCGAGCGTAAAGAGCACGCTGCCGGCCCCCGTGGAGCGCACGATGGCGATGACGACCGCCAGAATGCACCACGCCGTCACGTCGTCCACGGCGGCGCACGTCACCGTGACGACCCCGACCTTCGTGCCGAGCAGCCCGCGTTCGCTCAGGATGCGCGCCAGCACGGGGAACGCCGTCACGCTCATGGCGGCCCCCATGAACAGGGCGAAGCTCGTAAACTCGACCCCGCTATCGGCTACGCGCGTGTAGAGGTAGAGCGCCAGGATCGAGCCGAGGAAAAACGGCTGCGTGATGCTGGCGTGGCTCGTCGTGAGGGCCGCCCGCCCCCGGTTGCGCAGCATCTCGGGGTCCAGCTCCAGCCCTACGAGGAACATGAACAAGAGCAGCCCCATCTGCGCCAGGGCGTTGAGGTAGCCCATGCTCTCGGGCGGAAACAAGGCTGCGTAGACGCCGGGGGCCAGCCACCCCAGCAGCGACGGCCCGAGCATGATGCCCGCCGCCATCTCGCCGATGACCTGCGGCTGGTTCATCCGCCGGAACGCCAGGCCCACCAGGCGCGCCGTGAGCAGCACCACGCCCACCTGGGGCAACAGGGTCAGCAATACGTGCTCCATGGGTCAGCGCCCCCGCTCCGGTTTGCGCACGGCCTCGAAGGCCGCCGGGCGGCAGCCGCACGCCGTGAGCGCCAGGGCTCCCCTGAGCCGGTCCTGAGGGCGCCGCCCCCCGGCGACGGCCCGCAGCGCCTCGCCGGGGCAGTCGCCGGCGGTGTAGTCGGCCTCCAGGCTATCCCGGACGATGCGCCCTTCGAGCGGCCGGCGGCGGCCTTCGGTGTGCACGTTGAGCGTGAGCCGCCGCCCCGACTGCGAGATGACCAGCAGCTCCGGCAGCGGCTCCGGGCACGCCCCGGCGCCCTCGAAGGCCGGCGCCCACGTGCCCCAGACCGCGCGCGGCGGCGTGAGCCCCTGCCCCAGATGCAGCACCACCAGCAGCCCGGCTATCGGCAGGCCCACCAGCAGGAAATAATGCAACAGTCCCTTCATAAGCTCTCCGCAGAGGCATCCGCCCGTTCGGCGCGCCCGCCCGTGCGGCGGCGCGCCGGAAAGTAGCTTCGGCCCCTCGGGCGGCGCCAGCGCCCCGGCCCCCCGGCGGCAACGTTACAAGCCGCGCCGGACTGATACGATCTGGCAAAACTCGCGCGGGGCGCCTGCACGCGCGCCGCCGCGCTCTGTATCCCGCCGCCGCGCCCTGTATCTTGCGCGGTTTATGCGCGCCCCGGCCCGAATACCCCTACCTTCGGGAGGCCCACGCCGCTTCCGGCGGCGCCTCCGGCCCTGCGCATACGGCTGCGCCTTGTAGATCCCCTGTACTTCCTCATAACCAACGCCAACCGATCCATGAACCTACCTCTGCTGTCCGGACGCCGCGCTGCGACGGCGGCGCTGCTGCTCTTCGCGCTGCTCACCGCGCACGGCGCCGCCGCCCAGGCCCTCCGGCCCGACGCCACGCTCTACCTGCGCCCGCAGGTCGGCATCTCCAGTTACGTCGGCGACAACAACAAAAGCGCCTTCAAGTTCGAGGGCGCCTTCCCGTACCACCTCGGCCTGGAGTTCGGCTACCAGTACACCGTCCCGTTCAGCATCGGCGTGGCCTTCCACGCGGGCGACTACCCCTCCATCATGCCCGACGGCGACAGCTCCACGCGCAGCGCGCTCGAACTGCTGTTCCGCTACACCTTCGCCGGCGACGCCGCGCCTCTGGCGCCGTACCTGCACGGCGGGTTGCACGCCTCGTTCGGCAACGTGATCGACGAGGCCGCCAACGAGGAAGGCACGCGCACCGCCTTCGGCCCGGTCGTGGGCGTGGGGCTCGACTTTCTGCTTTCGGATCAGCTCTCGTTCTTCCTGGAAGGCAACCTGCGCCCGGCCTTCCCCGACGACGCCGCCGACGGCAACGAGGAAAACGGCTCGGGCAGCTTCGATCTGCTCAACTCGCTCGGGCTCGGCCTGAAGTACAACTTCAAGTCGGCCGCCGTCCCGCTCGACGTGCTGAGCGTCAACGGCCCGAGCCGCCTGGAGGCCGGCGCCCCCGGCACGTTCACGGCCTCGGTCAACTCGAACGCCACGCAGCCCATGGAACTGCGCTGGGACTGGGGCGACGGCTCGTACGGCAACGGGCTTACGGCCACGCACACCTACGCGCAGCCCGGCGCCTACACGGTGCGCTTCATGGGAAGCAACCGCAAAGGCTCCGACGAAGGCACGCTGAACGTGACCGTCGTGCCGAAGCCCGTCGCGGCCAGCATCTCCGGCCTGACGGCCAGCCCGCAGAACCCGGACGAGGGCAAGCCGGTGCGCTTCAGCGCCAACGTGCAGGGCGACGCCCCCATCACGTACAACTGGGACTTCGGCGACGGCAATACGTCGGTGCAGGCCACGCCCTCGCATACCTACGACGAGCCGGGCGACTACACCGTCACGCTCCAGATCAACAACCCCGCCGGCTCCGACACGCAGACGCTCGAACTGAACGTCAACGCGACGACCTCGGCCATCTGCCGCGACGTGACCGAGATGAACTCGGTGTACTTCGGCACGAACAGCAGCGTGCTGACCGAAGAAGGGCGCGCCGCGCTTCAGGAGAACCTGGACCTGCTGCGCGAGTGCCGCGACATCACGGTCTCCATCGAAGGCTACGCCGGCCCCGGCGAGCGCAACCCGCAGCAGCTCTCCGACGACCGCGCCTACGCCGTGCGCGAGTTCTACATGGAGAACGACGTGGACCGGACGCGCCTGCGCACGGTCGGACGCGGCCGCGTCACCGGGACGACCTCGAAGAAGGAGGGCGCCGAGCGCTACCGCCGCGTCGATACGATCCCGCGCTAAGCGCCCCGGCGCTGCAAACGCAAAAAAAGGACCTGCTCTTTCCGGGCAGGTCCTTTTTTTGCGTTCGGCGAGGGCGCAGGCGTCAGCCCGAGAACTTGTAGCCGATGCCGTAGACCGTTTCGAGGTAGCGCGGCGCGAGCGCGTCCGGCTCGATCTTCTTGCGCAGCGAAGCCACGTGCCGGTCGATGGTGCGCGTGGTGATCTCGCCGCTGATGCCCCACACGTCGCGCAGAAGCTGCTTGCGGCTGACGGTGCGGCCCCGGTGCTCGATGAAGTAGCGCAGGATGGCGAACTCCAGCGCCGTAAACACCACCTCCTCGGCGCCCATGTGGGCCGTGTGGTTGGTGAAGTTGATCGTCACGTCGCCAAAGCGGTACACGTCCATCGGCGCCTCGGCCGCCGTGCGGCTGCTGCGCTTGAGCACCGCCTTGACGCGCGCGGCCAGCTCCTCGGCGCTGAACGGCTTGGTCAGGTAGTCGTCGGCGCCCAGCCCGAAGCCCTGCATCCGGTCTTCTTCCTTGCCGCGCACCGTCAGCACCAGCACCGGCGAGGCCACGCCCGCGCGGCGCGCCTCCCGCAGCACGTCGAAGCCGTTTTTCTTGGGCAGCATCACGTCCAGCAGCACGATGTCGTAGGCCGGCAGGGTCGTCATGAGCTGGAGCGCCTGGTCGCCTTCCAGGGCGCGCTCGACGCTGTAGCCCTTGAGCGAGAAAAAGTCCTCCAGCCCTGTCCCCACTTCCGGATCGTCCTCGACGATGAGCATGCGGGTGTTTGCCATGGCAGAATGCAGTTGCGGTTGGTGTGCAGGCAAAAGCGCGGGCCGTCGCGCGCGGACCTGCGCCGCCGCGAAACGATCCATGCCGTTCAAGGTAATAAACGCCGTGCGGCGAAGCGGCGCGCCCCGCCGCTTATTTTAGCGGCCTTCCCGCAGCCTCGCTACCCGCGCGCATCTCTCCGGCTTCTATGGATTCGACCGACCTCATCATCCTCGGCGGCCTTTTCGGCTTCCTGCTCATCGCGTACCTCTTGCTGGCGCCCGTCAACCGCTTCCTCAAGAACGAGGAGAAGCGCAGCCTCCACTGGACCGACGAGGCGGTGCGCCGCCGCGCCGAACGCGCCGGCTCGGGCGGCGACGGCAATACGGCGCCGCCC
>CBDTTW010000151.1:0-7280 GCA_965363675.1 uncultured Rhodothermaceae bacterium | reverse complement strand
TCTACCGGGACATGAACCGCCCCGCGCGCGCCTCGCCGCTCGCCGCGCGCGCGCTCGCCATGGCCGACTCCGGCGGCCACGCCGAGTTGCAGGCCCGGGCGCTCATGCTGCTCGGCCGCCTGCACAGCGAGTCCGGCCGCCCCGCCGAGGCGCGCGCCGCCCTCGGCCAGAGCCTGCGCATGGCCCGCCGCATGAACATGCGCGCCCTCATCGTGGAGGATCTGCGCTTCCTCGCCCAGCTCGAAGAGCGCTCCGGCAAGTCCGCCGCCGCCCTCGATGCCTTCCGCCGCTTCACGCTCGCCGCCGACAGCCTCTACACCGAGCGCAACGAGTTGCTGCTGGCCGAGATGGAGTGGAAGGTGGCCTCCGAGCGCAGCGCGCGTGAGCGCGAGACCCTCCAGCGCCGCGCCGCCCGCCAGAGGACCCTGCTCACGGCCGTCACGGCGCTGCTGCTGCTCACGCTCGGCGGGGCCGGATGGCTTCTGCGCGCCAACCGTCTGCGCAAGGAGGCTAACCGCCGCCTCGAAGAACTCAACGCCCAGGTGCTGCGCGAACGCGACGACCACAAGGCGCTGCTCCAGATTCTCTGCCACGACCTCGCCAACCCCATCGGGGCCATTCAGAACTACCTCGAAGTAATGGCCGAGGCCCCCGAGATGGCCCCCGAGTTCAGCCGCACCGCGCTCCAGATCGCCCGGCAGGGCTCCGACACCATTCGCCTCGTGCGGGAAATGCAGATCCTCGCGGACAACACGCTCACCCTGGAGCCCGTCCAGGTGAAGCGCGCCCTCGACGATGCCTTCCGGGTGCTCGAATCGCAGTTCACGCACAAGCGGATCACCCTCGTAGCCGACGCGCCGGACAACCTGTACGTGTGGGCCGAGCGCCGCTCGCTGACCAACTCGGTGCTGACCAACGTGCTCTCGAACGCGCTCAAGTTCTCCCCCGAGGGCGGCGCCATTACGGTGACCGCGCGCGCGGCGGGGTCGCAGGTGGCCCTGAGCATCGCCGACCAGGGTATCGGCATGTCGGCGGAGCTGTGCGAACGGGTGTTCCTTGGGGGCAAGCACGGCAGCCGTCCCGGCACCCAGGGCGAAGCCGGCAGCGGCTTCGGGCTGCCGCTCGTGGCCCGCTTCATGAAACAGTACGGCGGCAAGGTGGATCTGAAGTCGAGCGACCGGGCGGACGGGCCTGCGCCTCGGGGCACCACGGTCACGCTGCTGCTGCGCCTGGCCGGCGGCGACGGCTTTCAGCCGCAATGCACCGGCGCCGCGTTAGGGCAGCACGCCTCGGTCGCCTAGGCGCTTTCGCCGCAGCACGCTGCGCCCAGCGCGGCCGGGTACGTGGCCGTAAAGGTGGTGCCGTCCTCGGGGGTGCTCGTGAACCCGAGGCTTCCCTGAAGGTACTTGCACGTCAGCAGTTGCATCGAGTACGTGCCGATGCCCCGCCCGGCCTCCTTCGTCGAGAACGAGCGCTGGAACACCTGGCTGCGCACGGCCTTCGGCATGCACGCGGGGTTGTGCACCCAGAACCGCACGCCGCCCTCGGGCGCCGGGCCGCCGCCGAGCGTCACCGTCTCGCCGGTCTGGCTGGCTTCGAGCGCGTTTTTGAGCATGTTGCCCAGCACCCGCTTGACGAGCGACGGATCGCTCGTGAACTCCACGACCTCGCTGGCCGGATCGAGGCGGAGGCGGCAGTGCGCCAGGTTGCTCAGTTGCAGGTAGGCGTCCATGACCTCTTCGAGCACGACCGACGTGTCGATGGCCGCCGGGCGAACGCGCAACTGCCCCTCCTCGGCGGCGACCAGCTCCTGCTGCCGCCCGATCTCGTCGATGAGCTGCTCCACGGCCACGCCCAGCATCCGCTTGAAGCGGTCCTGCCGGTGGGCGGGCGCATGCGCCAGGAGGTCCGTGATGGTGCGCAGGTTGCCCGCCGTGTTCATCACGTCGTGGAAGAACACCCGCTCCAGCACGCGCCGCCGCTTTTCGTGGCTGATGTCCTTGACGGCAAAGACGGTGTAGCGCACCCCGTCCAGCACGAGCGGGCGCGTGCTGATCTGAAGGTCGAGCGCTTCGCCGGGGTCGCTGAGCTGCATCCGGCACTCGCGCACGTCCGCCGAACCCTGCTGGCTGCTCACGATGGCCTGCGCCGCGCCGCAGGTGCGGCAAAAGTCCGTCGTGCCGCAGGCTTCGCCGCGCGCCGTGCGCACGCAGCCGAGCACCTCGCCGGGGCGAAAGCCCAGCACACCGCCGCCCTCGTGCTCGTCGGCAAGGGCTTCCAGCGCCGCGTTCGCCCACACGATCTGCCGCTCGGCGTTGAGCACCACGAGCGCATCGCCGGCCGTGTCGAGCATCGCCACGATGTGCTCCGGCAGCGCGCGGAAGGCCGCGATCTGCTGCGCCAGCTCCTCGGGCGGGGCCGTTTCGGCAGGCAGGAAGGAAGTCGTCATAGGGCTCGGCATTTGACCGGGAAAATACGGCCCCCTGCGCTCTCCATGTTCATCCACGAAAAGCGTTTAGCCCCCAAACCGTTGAAGAATGAACGAACTTCGGAAAATCGCGCTTGCCGCCGCCGGAAGTTTACGGATCGCTTAAGTCGGCCTCCGCCGGTACGATACCCTTCTAGAATGCAGGGTCCGGTGGCCTGCCCCAGGGCTTTCCGCTAAGTGCTTGCGGCCGGCGGGCTAAGTTCAGTATGAACAGAAAATTATCTCGCCCGGCTCTTCGGCTTTACTGCTTTATCAGCATGAGCAATGCGTAACTTAAGCGCTGCAAAAGATTTGTTATTCCCGGCGGCGGCGCGCGGGCTGCGCGACCCTTCGGGGGAGTGCAGGGGCCGCAGCCTGAGCCCGGCGGAGGACCGAGGTATGAACGAGCATGCACCGGAAAGCGCGCCCGCCGTGAGCGCGACGGCCGATTGCGCCCATGCGCTGGCCGCTATCGCCGCCGTTTCCCGAACCCTGCTCGGTTCCACGGGGCCGGAGGCGTTCGCCGGGGTGCTCCGCGTAATCGGCGAGGCCCTCGGAGCCGACCGCGCCTACATCTTCGACAACTTCACCGGCGCCGACGGCGCGTTGTACGCGCGCCAGCAGCACGAGTGGGTCGCGCCCGGCATCGCGCCCCAGATCGGCAACGCGCTCCTCCAGGAGTTTCCCTACGCCGACTTTCCTTTTCTGGCGCGCGCCCAGGGGCAGCAGGGCGCCTCCGAGGTGTTCGTCGGGTTGGTGCAGGAGATGCCCCCCGCCGAGCGCGACATGCTCACCGCGCAGGACATCCAGGCGCTCATGGTGGCGCCCATCGCCTCCGAGACGCAGTGGTTTGGCTTCGTGGGCGTCGATGCCTGCCGCGCCGCGCGCCGGTGGTCTGCGGAAGACCAGGCGTTCCTACAGGCCGCCGCCGGCGTCATCGGCAGCGCCCGCGAGCGGGGGCGCAGCGAGCGCCGCAGCGCCGAGACGCTCCGGCGCGTCGTCGAGGCCATGCCTGCCGCCGTCTACGCCGTAGACGCCGAGGGCCGCATCACCTTCTTCAACCACGCCGCCCGCGAGATGTGGGGCCGGACGCCTGCGCTCCACAGCGCCGCCGACGTGATGTGCGGCTCGTTCCGGCTGTACCGGACCACCGGCGAGCCTGTGCCGCACCTCGACACCCCCATGGCCGACACGCTGCGCACCGGCCGCGCCTACCGCAACGTCGAGGTGAACGTCGAGCGCCCGGACGGCGGCCGCTTCAGCGCCCTGGTCAACATCAACCCCCTGCTCGGCGAGCGGGGCGAGGTGATCGGCGCCGTGAACGCCTTCACGGACATCACCGAGATGCGCCGCGCCGAAGAGGCGCTCGCCTCTCAGGCGCAGCAGCTTCGCCTGCTCGCCGACGGCGCAAAGGACATCATCTACCGCCTGCGCTTCCACCCCGAGCCTGCCTTCGAGTACATCAGCCCCTCGGCCGAACGCGTGACCGGCTACTCGACCGAGGAGCACTACGGCAACCCGTTTCTCACGCAAAACCTGATCCACCCCGACGATCTGCACGCCTCCAACGCCATGCTGGCCGACCCCGGCTGCGCCGAGCATGTCATGACGCAGCGCTGGCGCCACAAGGACGGCCGCCTGCTGTGGATGGAAACGCAGGCCCGCTTCATCCGCGACGAAGCCGGGCGCCCGCTCGCCGTCGAAGGCATCGCCCGCGACGTGACGGCCGCTCAGGAGACCCTCGATGCCCTCCGCGCCAGCGAGCAGCGCTACCGAAGCCTGACCGAGCAAGCCTCCGACGGCATCTGCGTCATCGGCCTCGACGGGCTCTTCGTCGAGGTCAGCGACGAGGCGTGCCGACTGTTCGGGCGCACGCGCGCAGAGCTGCTCGGCGGGCTGCCCTACGCCGCGCTCGTGGCCCCGCACGCCCTGGACGAGACGCCGCTGCTCTTCGAGGAGATCCGCCCCGGCGAAATCCGCCGCTTCGTCCGCGAGTACCTGCGCCGGGACGGCTCGGCGTTCCTCGCCGAGGTCAGCATGTCGCTCGTCGGCAAAACGCTCGTGCACACGGTCATCCGCGACGTGACGGCGCAAAAGCAGGCGCTGCGCGAGCTGCGCCGCTTCCGGCGCGCCGTCGAGTGCGCCGGCGACGGCTTCGTCATTCAGGAAGCCGCGACGAACCACCTGTACTTCAACCCGGCTTTCCTGGAGATGGTAGGCTACAGCGCCGAAGAACTCGAGGCGGCAGGGCCTGCCCTGATTTTCAAAACCCCCGAAATCATCGGAGAGTTGCAGAGGGCCGTCATGCGCCGCGAGTCCTGGCAGGGCGAGGTAGAAGTCAGGCGCCGCGACGGCCGCGAGATCCTCGTACTGCTGCGCGTGAACCCGCTGCTCGGCGACGACGGCGCCCTCGCCGGGTACGTCTGCTCGCACACCGACATCACCGAGCGGCGGCGCGTCGAGCGCGAAGCCCTGCTGGCCCGCGAGCGCCTGGCGCTGGCCTGCGCCTCGGCCGAGATGGGCGCGTGGGAGTACGACTGCCTCGCCGACCGGCTCCACCTGACCGAGGAAGCCGAGGCGCTGCTGGGCCTCGCCCCCGGCGCCTTTGCGGGCGGCCTGCAAACCTTCCTGGACCGTCTCTATCCCCAGGACCGCGAAAACTCGCACGCCACGATCAAGCAACTGCTGGCCTCCGGCGAGGACTTCGCGCTCGACTTCCGGGCCGTGCTCGACAGCGGCGCCGTCGTCTGGCTCATGGTCAAGGGCGCCGTGCACCGCGCCGCCGACGGAGCGCCGCTGCGCCTCTCCGGCATCGTCATGGACGTGACGCAGCGGCGCCGGGTGGAGGCGGCCCTACAGGAAAGCAAGGACCGCTGGCGCCGCCTCGTCGAGCATAGCCCGCTGCCGATCATCATCATTCAGGACGACCGGCTCCACTATGCCAACGCCGCCGCCGCACGCCTGGTGGACGCCGCCGACCCGGCGCAGATCATCGGCCGCTCCGTTTCGGACTTCCTCATTCCCGCTTACGAAGCCGCCTACGTCCGAAACCGCGACCTCTGGTCGATGGACCTGACCTCGACGGAGCCGCATACCTACGGCATCCGCTGCTTCGACGGCGAAAAGCGCATGGTCGAGGTAGTCGGCGTGCCGACCGTGCTCGAAGGCCGCATGGCGTTGCAGGTCATCCTGCGCGACGTGACGGCCGAGCGCGCCCACGAGGAAGCCCTCGTCGAGGCCCGCCGGCGCGCCGAGGAAATGGCCCAGCTCAAGGATTCGTTCCTGGCGAACATGAGCCACGAGATCCGGACGCCCCTTACGGCCATCATCGGCTTTACCGATGTGCTCGAAGAGGAAGTGCCCGAGCCGGCGCGCGAGTTCGTGGACCTCATCCGCAGCAGCGGCCGGCGCCTCATGGACACCCTGAACTCGGTGCTCGACCTGGCGCAAATCCGCAGCGGCGGCATGCAGCTTCAGCAGAACGTCGTCGATGTCGTCGAGCACGCCCGCCTCGCGGCGCGCCTGTTCGCCGGGCGCGCCGCCCAGAGCGGCGTCGAGCTGCGCCTGGACACGCGCGGCTGCGAGGCGCTCGAAGTGCTCGCCGACGGCCGCGCGCTGGACCGCATCCTCAACAACCTGGTCTCCAACGCCGTAAAGTTCACCCGCGAGGGACGCATCACCGTCGGCGTGGGGTTTGAAGGACCGCACGTCGTCTTGCAGGTGGCCGATACCGGCATCGGCATCAGCCCCGAGTTTCTGCCGCACATCTTCGACGAGTTCCGGCAGGAGTCCACGGGCCACTCCCGGGGCTTCGAGGGCAGCGGCCTCGGCATGTCCATCACGCGCCAACTGGTCGAGCTGATGGGCGGCGAGATCTGCGTCGAGAGCGAGCAGGGGCGCGGCGCCGTCGTCACGGTGCGCCTTCCCCGCACCGAAGGCGCCCCGCCCGAGGTCGAGGACGCTTTCGTTTTCCCGGCCGCGCAGCCGGGCGCGGGCGCGCGCGTGCTCGTCGTCGAGGATGACCCGCATACCCAGATGCTCGCCCGGCATCTGCTGAGCAAGCGCTGCCGCGTCGATGTGGCCGCCTCGGCCGGCGAAGCGCTCGCCTGCGCCGATGCCCACACCTACGACGCTATCCTCATGGACATCAACCTCGGCGCCGGCGAGAGCGGCGAGGACGTGATGCGCACCCTCCGCAGCAACGGCGCCGCCGCGACGCCCATCTACGCCATGACGGCCTACGCCCTGCCCGGCGACCGCGCGCGGTTCCTGGACGCCGGCTTCACCGGCTATATCAGCAAACCTTTCCGCCGCGACGATTTGTACGCGGTCCTCGATGCGGTCTGCAAGGCGGGCGGCGCGCTTTAGCGCCGCCGGTGGGCCGCGCGCCGCACGAGCCCCAGCGGCGAGCCTCCGGCGAACGCTTCGGCCAGCGCCCACAGCAGCCGGGGGCGCACGCGCGGCGTGTTCACGAGCGCGTACACCGGCTCCCAGACGGCGGGCCGGAACTTGGCCTTGAAGCGCTCCAGCCCCTCGAAGTCGTAGTAGGGCCGCCCGGCGGTTTTGAGCAGCCCCAGGGCCGTGCGCAGCCACCACACCTCGCCGGCGGGCGCCCCGCACAGCGGCGCCAGCCCCAGGGTGACGCAGGCGGCCCCGCGCGCTGTGAGCGTCTGCATGGCCCCGTCGAGCAGCAGTTCGGCTGTGCCGTTGGGGGCCGTCCGGCTGCGCGCGATCTGCTCCACGAGCCAGCCGTTGCGCCCCGGCGTCGGCGAGAGCAGCGCGAAGCCCACCAGGCGCCCGCTCTGCCGCGCCG
>CBDTTW010000150.1:0-7367 GCA_965363675.1 uncultured Rhodothermaceae bacterium | reverse complement strand
CGCCCTACGGCTACGGCCGCCCGGCGGCGCGCCCTCCGGCCGAGGAGGCCGCCGCCCCGCCCGCCGCCCGGGGCCGGGCCGCGTTGCCGCCGCCCGCAGAGACCCCGCCGCCGGAGCCGCCTGCCGCGCGCGGCCGCCTGTTTCCGCCGCCCGAGGCCGCCGCGCCGCGCCGCGCCCCCGAGGCTTTGCGCCCGGAGGGGGCTCTGCGCCCGGAGGCCGCGCAGCGGCTCGAACAGCTCGTCGAGGCGCAGTTCGGCGTGCTGCACGAGCGCCTGGCCGCGCTGGAGCGGCGTTTCAGCGCGGCCGTCATCGGGGCCTCGCAGCAGTGGGCCGGGCACCCGCTGTTTGCGGCGCTGCTCGGCAAAGGCATGCGCCCCGGCACCATCCACCGCCTTTTCGACGCCGTGGCGCAGCGCGGCATCGACGCGGGCGCGCCGCCCGAGCAGGTCAAGTGGGCGCTTGCCCAGGAGCTGCGGCGCGAGATCGACGCCGCGATGCCCCGGCAGACGGCCGGCGCCCTGGCCTTCATCGGGCCGAGCGCCTCGGGCAAAACGTCGCTGCTGCTCAAGATGGCGACGCACCCGCACTTTCTCGGGCGCAAACGCCCCGCCGTAATCGCCCTGCGCCCCGAGGAGCAGCCCGGGGTGTACTACAACGACCCGGCGCCGCTCTACCAGCAGCACGGCCTGCCCGTGCAAAGCGTCGGCGACGCCGACGAGATGCAGCAGGCGCTCGCGCGCGCCGAGCAGTTCGAGCATTTGCTGCTCGACACGCCTCCCATCCCTGCCGCCGAGCCGGAAGCCCGCCGCATGCTGGCGCGCCTGGCGCGCCTGGCGCAGCCGGTGATGCCCCTGCGCGTGCACTACGTGCTCAACGCCACCTGCTCGCTCGACGAGTTCGACCTGGAGACCCTGGCGCGCAGCCCCTTCCCCGCCGATGCCATTGCGCTGACGCACCTGGACGAGACCCGAAGCTGGGGGCGCATCGCCGAGTGGCTCGTGCGCTACAAAAAGCCGCTCCAGTTCCTCTCGCTCGGCCCCCGCGTCCCCGACGACGTGGGCGTGTTCTCGCCCACGTGGTTCATCGAAGAAGTCATGGACCTGTGACCCCCTACCCGAGCCTTTCAAGCCATTGCAACCGATGACACGCCGCGCCCGCATCATCGCCGTCACGAGCGGCAAAGGAGGAGTCGGGAAAAGCATCGTAGCCGTGAACCTGGCCGAGGCCCTCGCCGCCGAGCATTACGCCGTGGCCCTCGTCGACGCCGACCTCGGGCAGGGCGCCTGCGCGGTGCTGCTCAACGAACGGCCGCAGGCCACGGCGCTCGACCTGGCGCGCCGCACGGCGGCCCCCGAGCGGCTGTTCCACGAAACGGCCGCAGGCGTCACCCTTGTGACGGGCGCCGAAGAAGCCGGGCAGCACGTCGGGCGCGAGACGGCCGTTTTCGGCGCGCTCGACGCGGCGCTGGAGGCCCTAAGCCCCCGCCACGACTTCATCCTCATCGACACGCCCGCCGGAGCCGACGGCGCGGTAGCCTGGGCGCTCGACCGCGCCGAGGCGGCGATCCTCGTCGTCGTGGACGAGCCTACGGCCATCGCCGACGCCTACCGCCTGGTCAAGATGACGTGGCAGGCAGACCCTGCCTACCCGTTCTACCTCGTCGTAAATTTTGCCGACTCGGCCGCCGCCGCCCAAAGCGCCGCCGACCGCTTCGGGACCGTCACGACGCACTTTACCGGCCGGGCGCCCCGCTATCTGGGGTGGGCGCCGTTCTCCCTGAGCGTGCGCCACTCGGTTTCGCGGCAGGAGCCCATCTTTCGCACCCCGGGCCCGGTCTCCGACGCCTTCGCGCGTCTGGCCGAGGCGCTTACCGGCACGGTTTTAGCTGATGAGGGCGCAGGGAGGGCCGCCGGTCCTCCGACCCGTGAGGACTGAGAACCATTCGGTAGGCTGCGCAGATGCGTTTCTTTTCGTTATCCCTGCTTTTTGCGTGGGCGCCCGTTCCGGCGGTGCAGGCCGGGATCATCGGCGGGGCGTCTCTTTTCGTAACGAAGGCGATGCAATCGCACGCTCTGGAGCACGCCGCCCTTACGTCGGTCGGCGCCGGGCTGGGCATCTTTCTCGTGCTGACGGCTTCGCACCGGGCCCTCGGCGCCCTGCGGGCCGCCGCCGCGCGGGCCGCCGCCGAGGCCAAAGCCGAAACGCCCGCCGAACCGGCCGCCGCCTGACCCCTTTTAGCAGCCTACGCCCATGACGCCGGACTTACAGAGCCTCGTTGAGCAGTACCTGGCCGAGCCTACCGAAGCGCGCCGCCAGGCCGCCATCCTCGGCGGCGTGCGCCTGGTCCGCTCGCTGGCGGGCAAGCTGGGGATGCCCAACCATCCGCTCGCCACGCGCGAGGACCTCGAAAACTCGGGCATCATCGGGCTGCTCCAGGCGCTCGACACCTACGACCCGGCGCGCGGCGTCAAGTTCATCACCTACGCCTACCGCCGCATCCGGGGCGAGCTGGTGGACTACCTGCGCTCCATCGACGCGCTCTCGCGCTCGGAGCGCCGCAAGGTGGCCGAGGCGTACCGCGCCATGGAAGAGCTGCGCCAGATCCTCGGCAGCGAGCCTGAAGACCAGGACGTAGCCGACTACCTCGGGATCGCCCTTTCGGAATACCACGCCCTCCTGGCCGAGGCGCACTGCCGCTTCGCCCTCTCACTGGAGATGCCCGTCGGCGACGACGGCCAGGACTCGCTGCTCGACACGCTCGCAAGCCCCGGCCGGGAGCACGACGACGACGCCGACCGCCAGATGATGATCGCCTCGATGCAAGCGTCCATCGCCGGGCTGCCCGAGCGCGAGCGCACGATCCTGGCGCTCTACTACATCGAGGAGCTTACGCTGCGGGAAATCGGGCAGGTGCTCCAGCTTACCGAGGCGCGCATCTCGCAGCTTCTCGGCAAGGTGCTGCTTACGCTGCGGATGCAGCTCATGCAGGAGCGCGCCCCCGTCGCCGCGCGCGCGCGCTAGGCGGCGCCGGGGCGGTTTTCGGCGGCGAAATGCCCTTGCCGAGCCTGCGTTTCCGGAATACATTGGGCGCAGACGGCCCGGAACGGGCCGCTTGCCTTGCCCGATTCCTTTCCCAACGCGCCTCTCCGCCATGCCCTTCTTTCGCCGCCGCCCGGCTCGCCGGGCCGTGCTCGTTCTCGCCCTGACGCTCGCCCTTGCCGGATGCTCCGGCGCGCGCGAGGAGCTGCCGCAACCCGGCTCGGAAGCTTATGCCGAAGCCGTTTCCTCTTTCTACGCGGGCCTGACGGCGCTGCAAGCCGGCGAGGGCCTCGGCGCCGACGAAAAGCTGGAACATGTGACCGAGGTGGCCGCCGGCGAGCCCGCCGCGTGGGCCAACCTCGGCGTCATCGCGCTGCGCGCCGGCGACCTGGACGCGGCGGCCGAACGCTTGGCCCGCGCCGAAACGCTGGCCCCGGACAACGCCGACATCCAGCTCCTGCTCGGGCGGCTCGCCGCGCAAAAGGGCGACGCGGAGGCGGCGCGGACGCGTTTGCGCAAGGCCGTGCAACTGGCCCCGGAGAACGCCCGCGCGGCCTACGCCCTGACTGAAGAACTGGAGCGCAGCGGCGGCGCCGCCGCCGAGGTGCAGCAGATCTTCGAGCGCCTGCTGGAGCAGCATCCGGAGAACCTGGCCGTCATCCTGGACCTGGCGCGCGTGGCCGGCGCGCGCGGCGACGCCGCCGCCATGCAGGCCGCCGTGATGCGCGCCGCCCCCGCCGCCGACGCGTGGCCAGAGGAGGTGCGCGCGCAGTACGCCGCGCTCCAGAGCAGCCTTCAGAGCGGCGCCGCGCAGGCCGCCACCCAACTGGCCTTCCTGCGCAACATGCTCGTGCGGCTGCCCGAGTTCCGGCATGACCAACTGGCCGTGCGCATGCCCGCCGAAGAAGGCGCCGAGCTGATCCCGCGCTTCATCCGCCTGCCGCAGCCGAGCAGCACGCCTTCCCCGCGCGACTCGGCGCTGGCCTTTACGCCGCAGCCCGTCCAAGCCCCCGGCGGGCCGTGGACGCGCGCGCAAAGCCTCATCCTCTCGCCCGAGGCCGAACCGACGGTGGCGCTCATAGGCCCGGCGGGGCTGCAACTCAAGCCGGACCTGCGCCTGCCCCTGCCCGACGCCCCCGGCGCCCCGCCGAGCGTCGTCGTCGGGGTGGACCTCAACACCGACTTTCTGACGGACCTCGTGGCGGCCGGGCCGCGCGGCCTGCGCATCTACCAGCAAGGGCCGAACACGACGTTCACCGACATCACCGCCGCCTCGGCGCTGCCGCCGGCCATCCTCGGCGGGGCCTACACCGGGCTATGGGCCGCCGACCTCGACCTGGAAGGCGACATGGATCTGCTCCTCGCGCGCGGCGCCGGCCCGCCGCTGATGCTGCGCAACAACAACGACCGCACGTTCACCCCGGCGCCGATCTTCGCGGAGGCGCGCCGCCCGGTGAGCTTCGTGTGGGCCGACTTCGACGCCGACGGCGACCCGGATGCGGCCCTGCTGGAAGCTTCGGGCGCGCTCCGCCTCTACAGCAACCGGCGCGGCGGCGTCTTTACGCTTCAGGAGCTGCCCGCCGCCTCTGTGGCGGCCATCGCCGCAGCCGACCTCGACGCCGACGCGCGTTTCGAGCTGCTCGCCCTCGGCGCGGGCGGCGCCCTCGAAGCCTGGCGCACCGGCGCCGAAGGCCGCCCGTGGCAGAGCGCCGCCGTCGCGGCCGCCCCCGCCGGGGCTTCATTCGCGCCGGGCGCCGCGCTGCTGGCCGTGGCCGACTTCGACAACAACGGCGGCCTGGACGCGCTCGCCTCGGGCGCCGACCAGACGTTGCTCTGGCTCATGACGCCTCAGCGCCGCCTCGTCTCGCTCGACGCCTCGCTGCCCCCCGTCTCCGGCATCGCCGACCTCAACGCGGACGGCAAGCTCGATTTGCTCGGGATCGGCGCCTCAGGCGCGCCCGTGCAGCACCTGAACGCGAGCCAGGCCGGCTACCAGTGGAAAACGTTCCGCACCCGCGCCGCGACGGTCTCCGGCGACCAGCGCATCAACGCCTTCGGCATCGGCGGCGAGGTCGAGGTGCGCTCGGGGCTGCTGTTCCAGAAACAGCTCATCCAGGAGCCCTATGTGCATTTCGGGCTAGGCGACCACAAGAACGCCGACGTGGCGCGCATCATCTGGCCCAACGGCAGCGTGCAGGCCGAGTTCAACCTGGACCTGAACGAGCCGACCCTGGCAAGCCAGCGCCTCAAAGGCTCGTGCCCCTGGCTCTTCACGAACAACGGCGAAGAAATGGTCTTCGTGACGGATGCCATCTGGCGCTCGCCGCTCGGGCTGCGCATCAACGCGCAGGAAACGGCCGGCATCATGGCGACCGAAGACTGGGTGAAGGTGCGCGGCGACCAGCTCCGGCCCGTCGGCGGCCGCTACGATCTGCGCATCACGGCCGACCTCTGGGAAACGCACTTTTTCGACCACGTAGCGCTCATGGTGGTGGACCACCCCGAGGGCACGGAAGTGTTCGTCGATGAACGCTTTGCGTTCCCGCCGCCGGAGCTGAAGGTGCACGCCTTCTCGGCGCCGCGCCCCATCGCCGAGGCCCGCGACGACCGGGGCCGCCTCGTGACGGATCTGCTCGCGGCGCGCGACCAGCAGTACCTCGGCGACTTCCCGCGCGGGCGCTTCCAGGGCATCGCCGAGGATCACTACGTCGAGATCGACCTGGGCGAGGATGCCCCCGCCTCGGGGCCGCTGACGCTGCTGGCCTTCGGGTGGCTGCGCCCCACCGACAGCTCGATCAACGTCGCCATCAGCCACGGCCGCCACGACGGCCCGCGCAGCCTCTCGGTGGAGGCCCCCGACGGCAAGGGCGGCTGGCGGACGGTGCGCCAAAACCTGGGCTCGCCCACAGGCAAGCTCAAGACGATGCTCATCGACCTGACGGATGTGTTTCCGGAGGGCGCCCCGCGCCGCGTGCGCCTGCGCACGACCATGGAGATCTACTGGGACCATATCGAGTGGGCCGTGCCGGCGCCCTCGGCGCCGCTGCGCACCCAAAAGCTGCTCGCCGACCGGGCCGAGCTGCGCTACCGCGGCTTCTCGCGGGTGGCGACGGCCGACCGCAACGCCCCCGAGCTGCCGATCTACGCCGAACTCAACGGGCGCTCGCAGTTCTGGCGTGACCTGGAGGGCTATTACACGCGCTTCGGCGACGTGCGCCCGCTGCTGACCGAGATCGACGACCGCTACGTCATCATGAACGCCGGCGACGAGCTGGTCTTCAGCTTCCAGGCGCCCGCCGAGCCGCCCAAGGGCTGGCGCCGCGACTACGTGTTCATCGGGGATGGGTGGGTCAAGGACGGGGATTACAACACCACGTTCAGCAAGACGGTGCTGCCTTTGCCCGCGCACAACCGCGACACCTACCAGCGCGCCCCCACACGCCTCGAAGACGACCCGGTGTACCGGGAGCATGCCGCCGACTGGCGGGAGTTCCACACGCGCTACGTCGGCACGGAGCGTTTCCAGACGGCGCTGCTGCCGCCGCAGTAATTGCGCCGCCCTTAGGCCGCCGCCATCAGGCGGCGGCGCGCGGCGTGGGCCATGCGCGGCAGGGTCGCGGCCAGAAGCAGGCACACCGAGACGAGGTGCACCAGGTCGAGGCCGCCGGCGACCGCCGGGGAGAAAAGCGCCTGGTACGCCAGCGCGAGTCCGGAGAGCACGACGGCCGCCGCCGAGAAGAACGCGAGCGCGCCCGAAAACGTCCACGCCGGGGCGGAGGCGTCCTTGCGGAAACGCCGCGCCAGGCCGGGGGCCGTGAGGGCGAGGCCGAGCAGCGCGTGCACGACGACGAGCAGCGCCCCCGGCCGCTCGACGGCGGTGGCGTAGATGAACGCTCCGGTGAGCATCTCGACGGCGAGAAGCCCGAGCACGGCAGGGCGGGAAATCCGGAAGCGGCGCAGCGCCGGGGCGGCGGGCTGAGCGGCAGCGGGGGCGTCGGCAGAAGCGCGCATGGCATCCTCCGAGAATTTTAGCGTGAAGGTTTGGCGGGGGCGCCCGCCGGGGCGCCCGGATGCACGGGCGCCAGGCGGAGGCCGCCCCTGCGGTTGCCGTGCGCGTCGAAGCGCAGGCGGCCGGTTGCGGCGCTCGCGTCGTCGGTGGCCGCGAGGGCGGCGCGGATCTTCCAGCGGTCGAGACCGCCCGTGCGGACGGCGGCCACGAGGGCGTGTTCCCCCGCGTCCAGCTTGCCCTTGGGCAGCGACCAGTCGTCGTACTTGGGCCGGTGCGCGACGGCCACCTCGATGGCGGCGTCGGCTCCGTCCGCGGCCGG
>CBDTTW010000149.1:0-7387 GCA_965363675.1 uncultured Rhodothermaceae bacterium | reverse complement strand
GCCGAGGCCCCGCCGCCGCCGGGTCCGCCTCTGGAAGGCGCCCTCGGCGTGGCCGCCCGCCCGGACGAGGCGTAACCTCCCGACAGCCCTGCGCGCTTATGGTTTTGCAACGCGAAATCCGCCTGTCGCCCCGCCGCCGGGGCTTCCACCTCATCACGCGCGAGATCGACGAAACCCTGCGCGCGATGGGCGCCTCCGGCGACGGCCTGGCGCACCTGTTCATTCTGCACACGTCGGCCTCGCTCACGATCAACGAGAACGCTAGCCCCGACGTGCGCGCCGACCTGGAGCGCTACCTGAACCGCGCCGTCCCGGAGGATGCGCCCTACTTCGAGCACACCGACGAAGGCCCGGACGACATGCCCGCGCACGTCAAGGCGTCGCTGCTGGGCGCGGGCCTCGTCGTCCCGGTCTCCGGCGGCAGGCTCCGGCTCGGGACGTGGCAGGGCGTCTACCTGGGCGAGCACCGCGACCACGGCGGCAGTCGCCGCATCGTGATTACCGTGCTCGCCGAATAAGCGCGCGGCGGCCGGAGGGCGCCCCCGGCCGCCGCGTAAAAAGGTCGCCCCCGCCCGCTCAGTCGTCCGAGACGTCGCCTTCGCGCTCCAGCACGAGCACCCCGAGCGGCGGCAGGTTCAGCACGAGCGAGGCCATGCGGAAGTGGTAGGGGACCGGTGTGGTGTCTACGGCCCCGTAGTTGCCCACTCCGCTGCCGTCGTAGTCGACGCCGTCGGAGTTGAGACGTTCGGCATAGCGCCCTTCCTCGGGCACGCCGATGCGGTAGCTGTAGCGCGGCACAGGGGTAAAGTTGAACACGAACAGCAAGGTGCGGCCCCCCCCGATGCGCAGGTAGCTCACCACGCTCTGGTCGCTGTCCGAGAGGTCGATCCACTGGAAGCCGTCCGGCTCGTCGTTCCAGAGCGCCGGGTGCGTGCGGTAGAGCATCAGCAAGTCGCGCAGCCACGCCATGACGCCCCGGTGCTTCGGGTCGTTGAGCAAATGCCAGTCCAGGCTGCGGTCGTGGCTCCACTCGCCTTCCTGCCCGAACTCGCAGCCCATGAAAAGCAGCTTTTTGCCGGGGTGCCCGATCATGTGGCCGTAGAGCAAGCGCAGGTTGGCCGCCTTCTGCCACGCGTCGCCGGGCATCTTGCCCCAGAGCGAGCCCTTGCCGTGCACCACCTCGTCGTGCGAGAGCGGGAGGGTGTAGTGCTCGGCCCACGCATACACGAGCGGGAACGTCAGCTCGTGGTGATGCCACTTGCGGTTGACCGGGTCCTCCGAGAGGTACGAGAGCGTATCGTGCATCCAGCCCATGTTCCACTTGTAGAGGAAGCCCAGGCCGTTGTTGAACGTCGGCTGCGAGACGCCCGGCCATGCCGTAGACTCCTCGGCGATCATGAGCACACTCGGGTTGCGGCTGTAGACGGTCTCGTTGACCTGCTTGAGCAGGTCGATGGCCTCCAGGTTTTCGCGGCCGCCGAACATGTTGGGCGTCCACTGGGTGCGCGAGTAGTCGCGGTAGAGCATCGAGGCGACGGCGTCGAAGCGCAGCCCGTCGATGTGGAACTTCTCGATCCAGTAGACGGCGTTCGAGACGAGGAAGTTCTTGACGCCCGGCTTGTGGTAGTCGAACACGTAGGTGCCCCAGTCCGGGTGGAAGCGCATGTGGTGATCTTCATACTCGAACAGCGTCGAGCCGTCGAAGAACACGAGGCCCTGCGGGTCGGCGGCGAAGTGGGCGGGCACCCAGTCCATGATGACCCCGATGCCGCGCTGGTGCATGTAGTCTACGAAGTACATCAGGTCCTGCGCGTGGCCGTAGCGGAACGTAGGCGCGTAGTACCCGACGACCTGGTAGCCCCACGAGCCGTAGTACGGGTGCTCCATGACGGGCATCAGCTCGACGTGCGTAAAGCCCATCTTCTCGACGTGGTCGGCCAGCGGCTCGGCGATTTCGCGGTAGCTGAACGAGACGCCGTGCGTCTTGTGCGCCCACGAGCCCAGGTGCACCTCGTAGATGGCGACCGGGTCGCGGAGCGTGTCGGGGCCGCGCCGTCCGGACATCCAGGCGGCGTCGTTCCACGTGTAGTCGAGCGCCGTGATGATCGAGGCCATGCCGGCCGAGGCGCTGCCGGCCATGTCCGGCGGCTCCATGCCGCGCGCGTAGGGGTCGGCCTTGTCGACGACGTAGTAGCCGTTATGGATGCGGAACTTGTAGTGCTGCCCTGCGCGGGCGCCCTCGACCCACGCCTGCCAGAGGCCTGCCCCGACGCGCTCCATGCGGTGCGCGTCGGCGTTCCAGCCGTTGAACTCGCCCAGCACGGCCACGCTCTCGGCGGCAGGCGCCCACACGGCGAACCAGCAGCCGTTCTCGACGGGGTGCGCGCCCAGCCGCTCGAAGCTTTCGACGTGGCTGCCGCGCTCCCAGCGGGCGATGTCTTCTTGTGTTAACCAGGACATATATTCCAAGGAGTTAGCAGGTTAGATAGGGGCCGCCCCGGCTACGGATGCGCGGCCAGCAGCCGGCGCAGCCCTTTCAGGGGCAGCCAGACCCAATCCGGGCGGTGGCTGAGTTCGTAGCGCACCTCGTAGAGCGCTTTGTCGAGCAGGTACAGCCAGAGCAGCGGGTCGGAGGGGTACTGCGGCTGCGCGAATGCGTTGTCGGCGGCTGTCGTGTAGTAGGCCGTCAGGAAGCTGGTTTCGCACAGGCCCGTCAGGCTTTCCCCGAAGGTTTCCATCTCGGGGTGCGTCGCGGCGCGCTCGCGCACGGCCGACTGCACGGCGTAGTCGAGCGAGCGGAGCATGCCGGCCAGGTCGCGGTAGGCGAAGTCCGGGCGGCGGCGCTCCTCGATGCTGCGGGCCGGCTCGCCCTCGAAGTCGATGATGTAGAACTCGGAGCCGGCGCGGATGGTCTGGCCGAGGTGGTAGTCGCCGTGGATGCGGATGCGTTCAAGCTTGGGCGCAGGGAAGCTCCCGATGCGCTCCACGAGGTCCTGCGCCGGCGCCCACGCGGCTTCGCCGGGCGCGTCGGGAGGCGCGGCGTCGCCGAGCATCCGGCGTGTGGCGGCCATCTCCTCGCGGACGCGCGCGGCGAGCTGCTGCACATCGGCGCCGCCGCCGGGCTCGGGGGCCAGGCCGGGGCGGCTGCCCTGCGCGAGGGCGCGGTGCATCTCGGCCGTGCGGGCGCCGAGCGTACGCGCCAGGTCGAATAGTTCAGGCGCGGCGTCGCCGGGGCGCGCGCCGTCGGCTTGGCCGCTCTCCAGCCGGTCGAGCGCGCGCCGAAGCAGTTCGAGCGCGTAGGCCCACCCGTCCGACTCGACGCGCACGGCGTCCTGCACGATGCCGATGGTCACGTCCGTCTCGGCGCGCCGGAAGAGGAGCTGGCCGCGCACCTGCGGGATGTAGGGGAAGCCCACACGCGAGAGGTGCTCCAGCAGCTCGGCCTCCGGGTTGAAGCCCGAACCGATATGGCGGTAGAGCTTGATGAAAAACGCCCCGTCCACGATGGCGGCCGAGTTGGTCTGCTCGCCCGAGAGCAGCCGCGCCTCGCAGACTTCGTGCGCCGGCGCCGCCCGCATCTCGCTCAGGTACGTGCCCCGGAGCGAGCGGCCTTTGCCGCCGCGCAGCATCCAGGCGAACAGGCCCTCCCAGAACGTCGGGCTGGCCGCCGCGTCGAAGAGGAGGCCCTTGCCTTCGGGCATCTGCACCCACGCCAGGGCCGTGTGCGGCCGGTTTTCGAGGATGAAGCCCGCGTCGTCGCCGTAGGCCAGCATCAGCGGCAGCAGGTAGCGGTCTGCGCCGCCCTCGTAACGCGCCTCGATCACCGTCAGGTAGATGGTCGCCGGGGTCGTCATGAGCCGCACGGCATCGACGATGGCGACGCTGCGCACGGCCTTGTCCTTGTGCCCGAACCAGCGCTGATGCGCCACGAAGCGCGGCAGCACCTCCTCGACGGCGTTGAAATCGCGGTCGGAGGCCATCGTGCGGATGAGCAGGTTGTGCAGGCCCTCGCGGACGGTGAGCGTGGGCAGGCTCTCGTCGGCCGCCTCGCCGTCGGCCGGAGCCTGGCCCGTCGCAGCGATGGATTCCTTGCTTTGCAGCCGGAACCAGTAGAAGCCGTGCGGCCCGAGGCTGAACATATACGGCTCTGCGCCCACGGCCGGGAACGGCGACTTGCTGAACAGCTCGACCGGCACGCAGCCCTGCATTTCCTCGGGGAAGGCGATGCGCGCCGCCTGCACGAAGCGCGAGAGGTTCGCCACGACGAGCAGCGTCTCGCCTTCGTAGGCGCGTGTAAAGGCCAGGATGCTGTCGTTGGCGACCGGCAGCACGCGCATCTCGCCGCGCCCGAACGTGCGCCCGTGCTGGCGGCGCACCAGCAGCAGCCGCTTCATGAAGTTGAGCAGCGAGTGCGGGTTCGCCTCGGCGTCCTCGACGTTGATGAACTCGAAGCTGTACGGCCCGTGGTCGATGCTGGGCATGAACAGCCGGTGGTGGGGCGCGCGCGAGAAGCCGCCGTTTTTGTCGGGGCTCCACTGCATCGGCGTCCGGACGCCGTTGCGGTCTCCGAGGAACGGGTCGTCGCCCATGCCGATTTCGTCGCCGTAGTAAAGCACGGGGCTGCCCTTGAGCGAGAGCAGCAGGGCGTTCATCAGCTCGATGCGCCGGCGCTCGCCGCCGAGCAGGGGGGCCAGGCGCCGCCGGATGCCTACGTTGATGCGGAAGCGCGGGTCTTTCGCGTACTCGTAGTACATGTAGTCGCGCTCCTCGTCGGTGACCATCTCCAGCGTCAGCTCGTCGTGGTTGCGCAGGAAGATGGCCCACTGGCAGCCTTCAGGGATCTGCTGGGTAAGCTCCAGCATGCTCACGAGCGGGTGACGGCTTTCGCGGCGCAGCGCCATGTACATGCGCGGCATGATCGGGAAGTTGAAGGCCATCTGCACGCCCTTGCCGTCGGCGAAGTAGGGCAGGGTATCCTCGGGCCACTGGTTGGCCTCGGCCAAGAGCACGCGTCCCGGGCCGTAGCGCTCCTCGACGGCGGCGCGCAGATCGGCGATGTAGCGGATGGTCTCGGGCAGGTTCTCGCAGTTGGCGCCTTCGCGCTCGTAGAGGTAGGGCACCGCATCGAGGCGCAGGCCGTCCACGCCGAGGTCCAGCCAGTAGAACATGGCCTCCTTCATGGCCTGGCGCACCTCGGGATGGTCGTAGTTCAGGTCGGGCTGGTGGCTGAAGAAGCGGTGCCAGTAGTATTTGCCTGCCTTGCGGTCCCACGTCCAGTTCGAGACCTCGGTGTCGGTGAAGATGATGCGCGCTTCCTTGTAGCGCTCGGTCGTTTCGCTCCAGACGTACCAGTGGTGCTTGGGCGAGGCCGGGTTGCGGGCTTCCTGAAACCACGGGTGCTGGTCGGAGGTGTGGTTGAGCACCAGTTCCGTGATGACGCGCATGCCGCGCTGGTGCGCCTCGCCGAGGAACGCCTTGAACTCCTCGATGGAGCCGTGTACGGGCAGGATGTCGTAGTAGTCCGACGTATCGTAGCCGTCGTCCTTGAGCGGGCTTTTCAGGAACGGCAGCAGCCAGAGCGTGTTGACGCCGAGCGATTCGAGATAGGGCAGCTTCTCGCGTAGGCCTTTGAAGTCGCCGTAGCCGTCGTTGTTGGCGTCGTAGAACGAGCGCACGTGCAACTCGTAAATCACGGCGTCGAGGTACCAGGACGGGTCGTTCAGAAAAGCTTCGTTCATGGGTCGCTTGGCAAAAGCTACGCAGGGGCAAGCCGCCGCGCCCGGCGGCTCGGCCCCTAGATGTTCTTGTGGATCTGGAAGACGTGCGCCGGCATGATGTGTGGGTCCAGCCGGACGAAGTTGTGCCAGCCGGCCCAGCTAAACCACTCGCCGCCGAGCAAATCGTGCACGCGGTAGGGCTGCCGCTCGTCGAGGCCGAGGTCGCCGAGGGGCAGGCTCAGCCAGCCGCTTTGCGCCTGGTACGGGTCGAGGTTGACCACCACGAGCACCAGGTTGTCGCCGTGCGACTTGGCGTAGGCGAACAGTTGCGGGTTGTCCGTCTCGATGATCCGGATGTTGCGCAGGTGGTGCAGCGCCGGGTTTTGACGGCGGATGCGGTTGACGCGCCGAATGACCGGCTGAATGGAATGGGGGTCGTGCCAGTTCCACGTCCGGATCTCGTACTTCTCGTTGTCGGCGTACTCCTCGCGCAGCGGGTGCTGGTTGTGGACGACGTGCTCGTAGGGCGGCCCGTACAGGCCGTAGACCGGCGACATCGTAGCCGCCAGCACGAGCCGCACGATGTGCGCCGGGCGGCCGCCGTGCGCGAGGTACTCGTGCAGGATGTCGGGGGTGTTGGGCCAGAAGTTGGGCCGGAAGTACTGGCCGATCTCGGTGTGGAACAGCTCGCGGCAGTACGACTCCAACTCCTGCTTGGTGTTGCGCCAGGTGAAATAGGTGTAGGAGTTGTTGAAGCCCAGCTTGGCGAGCGTGAGCATGGTTTTGGGCTTGGCGAAAGCCTCGGCCAGGAAGATCAGATCGGGGTGCTCGCCGCGCAGTTCGCCCAGGCACCACTCCCAGAAGGCGAACGGCTTCGTGTGGGGGTTGTCCACGCGGAAGATGCGCACGCCATGCCCGATCCAGAACTCGAAGACGCTTTTAAGCTCCTGCCATAACGCCGGCCAGGCTTCGCTCTCGAAGTCGAACGGGTAGACGTCCTGATACTTCTTGGGCGGGTTCTCGGCGTACCGGATGGTGCCGTCGGGGCGGCGGCGGAACCACTCCGGATGCTCCTGCACGTAAGGATGGTCGGGCGAGGTCTGGAAGGCGATGTCGATGGAGACCTTCAGGCCCAGCTCTTCGGCGGCCGCCACGAACCGGTCAAAGGCCTCGATGCCGCCCAGTTCGGGATGCACGCTTTTGTGGCCGCCGAGCGTGCCGTCCTCCAGAAAGCCGCCGATGGCCCACGGGCTGCCGGGCTCGCCCTCGGCGGCGGTGGGGGCGTTGTCCTTGCCCTTGCGGTACGAGACGCCGATGGGGTGGATGGGCGGCAGGTACACGATGTCGAAGCCGAGCTGCTTGATGCGCGGCAAACGGGCGGCGGCGTCGTCGAGCGTGCCGTGGCGGCCGGGCTCGTCGGCGGCCGAGCGCGGGAAGAACTCGTACCACGCGGCGCTGCGCGCCAGCACCGGATCGACGCGCACCGTGAGTACGCGGCTGTGGGCGGCGTTTGCGCGCGGATCGTAGCGGCGGGCCAGCTCCATGAACAGCGTGTAGTGCCCGGCCTCACTTTCCATGAAGTCGCGGTAGAAGCGGCGCAGGTAGCCGTCCGCCAGGTGCTCGCTCAGCACACGGAAGCGCTCGCAGCTGCGCGCTTCGATCAAGGCGGC
>CBDTTW010000148.1:0-7608 GCA_965363675.1 uncultured Rhodothermaceae bacterium | reverse complement strand
GACGGCGCGCTCGCCGGGGAACTGCGCGATGTGCTCGGTGGGGCGCGGCTTGCCCTCGCCGGCGGCCGTGGGGCTGGACTCAGGCAGGTAGTACGCGCCGTTCGGGAGCGTGTCGGCCCACCGGCGCGCGGCGTCGGCGGCGGCGTGCAGACTCGCGTCGGCGTTGTGCTTGTGCTCGCGGAAACAGCCCCGAATCTTCAGCTCGGCCAGATCAAAGAAGTGCTCGAAGGCGGCGCGGTCGCGCTCGAAGGCCGCTCCCGAGGCGCCCTCGCGGAGCTGGGCGTCCCTCTTCGAGAGCGCGCACGTCATGGCGTAGAGGTGCGCGGCGGCCTCGGTCACGCGGGCCTGCACCGCCTGCCGCTTGATGATCTCCTCGCGGTGCCATTTGCTCACCTGCTTGAAGTACCAGGCGTGCAGCCGCACCAGCTCGGCCAGGCGGCGCGCGTGCGGCGCCAGCGCCGGCTCGACGGGCGCGGCCTCGGGCAGCGGAGGCAGCACACCCGCGAAAAGCTGCGCCCCGAGCGGAACGGCGCGCTTGAGCAACGGCCAGCGGAAGGCGTTGCGCACGATGCGCCGCACGTTGGCCGGAGCGCCCGCCTCGGCGTCCCACCCGAAGGCGTCGCGGACGGCCACCATGTGCTCGGCAAGCTGCTTGCCGCCGTACCCGAAGATGAACGACTGCATGACCTCGTTCGAGCCCTCCACGATGCGGTGGATGCGGTTGTCGCGCCACAGCCGTTCCAGCTCGTTCTCGGTCATGTAGCCTTCGCCGCCCATGATCTGCATGGCCTCGTCGATGATCTGCCAGCCGTAGTGCGAGCAGAACAGCTTCGTGATGGCCGTTTCGACCATGATATCGCGGTCGCCGCGGTCGAGGATGCCCGTGGTCATGTAGAGCATCGCGTCGATGGCGTAGGCGTAGGCCGCCATGAAGGCGAGTTTCTGCTGCACCAGCTCGAACTCGGCGAGCGGCCGCCCGAACTGGTGGCGCGCCTGCACCCACTTCGTGCTTTGCTCCAGGGCGCGCTTGGCCCCCCCGGCGATGCCCGCCGAGAGCGTGCACCGGCCGTAGTTGAGGCACGTCAGGGCCACGTGCAGGCCCTTGCCCTCTTGGTGCAGCAGGTTCTCGCGCGGCACGCGCACGTTCGTGAAGCGGATGCGCGCCTGCCAGGTGCCCCGGATGCCGGTTTTGCTCCGGTTCTTCTGAAACACCTCGATGCCGTCGAGGTCGGGCGTGCAGATGAGCGCCGTGACGGCGTCGCGGGGCTTGCCGTCGGGGCCCAAGAGCCGCTGCCGCGCCATCACCGTAAAGAGCCCGCTCATGGCGCCCGACGTGCTCCACTTCTTCTCGCCGTTGAGGATGTAGTAGGCGCCGTCCTCGCTCACCTCGCAGCGGGTCTCCTGCGCCCCGGCGTCCGAGCCGACGTTGGGCTCGGAGAGGCAGAACGCCGAGAGGCATTGCCGCGCCACCATCGGCAGATAGCGTTGCTTTTGCTCGGGCGCGCCGAAGAGCATGATGGCCTTGCACCCGATGGACTGATGGGCCGAGACCACAACGGACGTGGAGGTGCAGTAGCGCCCGATCAGCTCCAGGACGCGGTTGTAGCTCGTGACGCCCAGGCCGAGGCCGCCGTAGGCTTCGGGCACGGTCATGCCCATGACGCCCATCGCAAATAGGCGGTCGATACACCATTCGGGAATATACTGCTCCTGGTCGATGAGCACGGCCGGATGCTCATGCTCCAGGTACTCGCCAAGCTCCGCCAGGAGCGCATCGCAGCGCGCTTTTTCGGAAGCGCTTACATCCGGATAGGGAAAGACGGACGCTTCCTCGAAGCGCCCCCAGAACAGGTTCTTGGCGAAGCCCAGTTCCGAGGGCTCCGCGCCCAGCATGGACTCGATGTCCGCGAGCATCTTCTGGTCCTGCGCATTGATGCCCTTCAGTTGGCTTAATCGACTCGTAGACATAATCGGTGGCGTTATCGTGGCGGTGCGGCCGGCGGCCGCGATTTCTACTACGCTAACGCCCGGCGCGCCAAAAGGCTGCCGCCGCCCCGCACGGGCCGCCCCCTCCGACAGGTTCGTTACGAGCCGGAGGGGGCGCGGCGGCTCAGGCGGCTTCGACGCCGTCGAGGCGGTACGTCTTGCGCACCAGGTCGTAGGCCATGGCGCGGGCAAGCGTGCGCGCGTCGCTCCGGTCGATGACGTGGCGCGCCGTGAGGTAGGCCAGGAAGTTGGCGTCCACGCGCCGCGAGAGGTCGTGCCGGGCGGGGATGGACGGGAAGGCGCGCGTGTCGTCGTTGAAGCCGGCGGTGTTGTAGATGCCCGCCGTCTCGGTCAGTTGCAAGCGGTAGCGCGTCATCCCCTCGATGCTGTCGTGGAACCACCAGGCCGGCCCCAGCTTGAGCGCCGGGTAATGCCCGGCCAGCGGCGCCAGCTCGCGCGCATAGGTGGTCTCGTCGAGCGTGAACACCACCAGGGTAAAGCGCGGGTCGTTGCCGTAGGCGTTGAGCAGCGCGCGCAGGTTGCGCGTGTACTCGGTGGCGACCGGGATGTCGCAGCCTTTGTCGAGGCCGAACCGCTCGAAGATGACGCTGTTGTGGTTGCGGAACGAGCCGGGGTGAATCTGCATCACAAGGCCGTCCTCCAGGCTCATGCGCGCCATTTCCATGAGCATGTGCGCCTGAAAGGCCGCCTCGTCGCCCGGGGTCGCCTCGCCGCGCAAGGCCCGGCTGAACAGAGCCTCGGCCTCGGCCTCCGAGAGGCGGTGCGTGCGGGGCTCCAGCACGGCGTGGTCGGTCGAGACGGCGCCCATCTGCTTGAAGAAGGCGCGCCGGTCTTCGAGCGCCCGGATGAAGGCCGCGTAGCCGCCGATCTCGAAGCCGCAGCGCTCGGCGAGCGTGCGGATGTGCTCCGGCCAGCCGGGCGCCGCGAGCGCCAGCACGGCATCCGGACGGAAGGCCGGCACGACGACGCCGCCCCAACCCGAGTTGCGGATGGCCTGGTGATGCTCCAGGGTGTCGGTGGCGGCGTCCGTCGTCGTGAGCACCTCGATGTTGAAGCGGTCGAACAGGGCGCGCGGGCGGAACTCAGGCGTGCGCAGCTTCTCGTCCAGCTCGTCGTAGATCGCCATGGCCGAGGCCGCCGTCAGCTTGGCGCGCACCCCGAAGACGTGGTACAGCTCGTGCGCCAGCCAGGCCCCGGTGGGCGTGCCGGCGAACAGGTAGAAATGCTCGCCGAAGAGCTGCCAGATTTTGCGCGCGTCCGTCTCGACGGGGGCGCCGTCGCGGGTAGGCACGCCCAGGCGTTCGAGGGGGATGCCCTGCGAGTAGAGCATCCGGAAGATGTAGTGGTCGGGGATGATGATGAGCGAGGCCGGCTCGGGGAACGGCTCGTCGAGAGCCAGCAGGCTCGGATCGACGTGGCCGTGCGGGGCCACAATCGGCAAATCGCGCGTTTCGGCGTACAGCTCGCGGGCGATATTGCGAATGGCGGGGTTGGGGTCGAAGAAGCGGTCTTCGTGCAGTTCCAGAGGTTCCATCGGGAGGGGTGCGGTTAACGGTCGCCTCGGGCCGCCGCTTCGAGCGCAGGGCGCAGCGGCAGGGCTACGGGGCGGCCGGGCATGAGCAGGTAACGCCCGCCTGAGAGCGTGACGTAGGGGTTGAGGGCGTCGATGAGCGCAAACACCCGGCGGCGCTCGGCGTCGGAGAGGTCCGTCCAGTCGGGATAGACGAGGGCGAAAAGCTGGCCGAGGTCGGCCGCCTGAACGTCCAGGTAGCCGCCGGTATGGTTGGCGACGGCCGAAGGCGGCCCCGCCGCCCCGGGCACGGCGACGACGGCCCCACCGAGCAGCGGGCTGAGCTTCGCCGCTTCCGCCGCTGCGTCTATGGGCGCGTCGCGGGCGATGACCTGGACGGCGTAGTATTCGGCGAGCGCTTTTTTGAAGGGCCCTGCCACGGGCAGCTCTTCGGCGAGCCGTACGAGCACGGCGGCCCCGTGGTATTTGCCCGCGATGAAGTTGTAGTCGTCCTCGATGAAATGCCCCTCGGTGCGGGCGGCCGACGCCGTGAGCCGATCCAGCAGCAGCCGGAAGGCCACGCCCGCCGTATCGACGGCCGGGTTCCAGGCGGCCACCTGCCGCCGCAGCTCGGCGCGCCGCCCGGCGCTGTCGGGGGCGGCAAGTTGCAGCGGCTCGGTGAGCGGCGCGATGCCGGGCGCCGTGGGCGCTTCGAGGCGCGGCCGGTACGCCGGGTCGCGGCGCGTGCGGCGGCGCCCTTCCTCTGCAAGCGGCGGCTCGACGACCGGCCCCGCAACGACGGGGGGCGCTACGCTCCGAATGCGCGCCTCGGCGGGCGCCAGCCCCGGCGCCGCCACGCGCACGACGATCACGCCCGGCGCGGCGGTCGAGCGGACGACGTTGGCGACGGGCGCATCGATGTAATGCACGCCCTCCATCGCGCCGTTTTTGTGCGCGTCGGTAGTGTAGGCGGCCGGCCCTACGAGGCGGCCGGGGCCTTCGACCGACCACACGATTGGGTGCTGCGCCCCGTAGACGTGCACCCCGGCGGCGTCCACGATGTCGGCCATGACGACGGCGACGCCCGCGCGGTCGGCCGTGAGCGTGTCGTGCGAGACCGTGAGCGTCAGGCGCGCCGGCGCGCCGGCCATCGCGACGGCATGGCGCGCCGTTTCGCCTTTGAACGGCCCGGTCGCCTCGAGGACGCCGGGCTCGACGAGCACTTCCCGGAACGTGACCGTGTGGAAGTTGGAATCGGCGGGCGTCTGCCGCCCCACGAGCCGCCCGTTGACCCGCAGCTCCACCCACGCGGTGTTGGCGTCCACGACGATGTCGCGGCGCTGCCCGGCGTAGGCCGCGCGCCAGAAATGCGGATGGACGAACAGCGACGGCTGCGGCGAGTAGTTGGCGCGCCAGAGCCAGTAGCCGTACTTCGGGACGCGGTACAGATCCACCCAGCCCTTCTGGTTGACGTGCTTGAGGGGCGCGCCCACGTACTCGCGGTCGGCGCCGTGGTCGGCGTAGAGCCAGTGTACGAGGTCCTCGTCGATGCGGGCGCGGTCGCCGTCGCGGGTGCGCATGCGCTGGTGCTGCCACGTCTCGGTTCCGGCGTGCTGGCCGTTCTCCGGCTGCGCGTCGCGCTCGTCGCGGTCGTACCAGCCCCGAATCGTGACGCGCAGTTGGTTTTCCAGCTCCAGTTGCTTGTCCGTGTGGGTTACGTACGGGTCGCCGGCAGGCCCATGCCGCAGATGGATGATGCGCGTCGAGTCCTCTTCGTGCACCCAGCGGGCGTCGGCGGGGTCATTGGTTTCGTTGCCGACGCTCCAGAAGAAGATGGACGGATGGTTGCGGTCGCGCCGCACCATGGCCCGCGCATTGGCCTCCTGGATGTCCTCGCCGAAGTCGAGCGACTTGATGTTTGGGACCTCCTCCACGGTGATGATCCCGAAGCGGTCCGTGAGGTCGTAGAGCACCGGGTCGTTCGGGTAGTGGGTGGCCCGCAGGAAGTTGTGGCCCATGTTAAAGCGGATGTCCTGCAAATCCGCCTCGTGCATCCACTTCGGGAGGGCGTCGCCGAGCCAGGGGTACTCCTGGTGGCGGTTCGTCCCCCGGATGCGGACGCGCCGCCCGTTCAGGTACAGGGCGTTCTCGGCGGCGTCCCACCGGAACGCGCGGAAGCCGAGCGGGCTCTGGTACGTGTCGGAGAGGCGCCCGTCCGCCCAGACTTCGGTGTGGACGCGGTAGAGGTACGGATCCTCGGGCGACCACAGGCGCGGGCGCTCGATCAGGCCGGACTCCTGCCGGAAGGCGTGCGCCGCCCCCGCGCTCAGGCGCGCCGCGTCCTCCACGACGACCACGGTCCGGCCCGCCGCATCCACGACGACGGTGCGCAGGCGCACCTCGGCCGGCGCAGCTCCAGCGTTGCGCACATGCGTCACGACGCGCACGACGCCTCCGGCCGAGTCGGCGCGCGGCGTCGTGACGAAAGTCCCGCCTTCGCGCTCCGGCGATCCCTGGTAGGGCACATGCACCGGGCGCCGGGCGACGAGGCGCACGTCCCGGTAGATGCCGCCGTACACGTCGAAGTTGCCGGCGGTCATGGGCGGGATGCCGCCGAACAGGTCGTCGCGGCGGTTGGAGACCTGGACGGCCAGCACGTTCTCCCCGTCCCACCGCACATACGGGGTGATGTCGAACGAGAACGAGTTGTAGCCGCCGCGCTGCTCGCCGGCGAAGCGGCCGTTCACGTAGACCCGGCTGTACTTCTGCACCCCGTCGAACTCGACCGAGAGCGGCCGACCGCGCAGCGACGGATCGAGCGTGAAGCGTTTGCGGTACCAGCCCCAGCCCTGCCACCAGTACGGATCGTCGCGTTCGGCGGCGCTGCGGATAAAGGGGTGCACCTCGCCCGTGGTCTCGTAGGTGCTCCAGGTGTGCGGAAGCGCCACGGCCTCCCAGGCGCCATCGTCGAAGCCGGGCGCCGCCAGAGACGTATCGGGCTTCGGGTCGGGGAAGTAGGCGAACGTCCAGTCGCGGGTGAGCGTGTGCACGACTCGGGGGGAAACCGGCGGCTCATAGGCGGCCTCCGGCAGAGGCTGCGCCCGCAGCGCCGACGCCCACAGCGCCGCCCCGATGCACCCCAGTATGACCCTGCGCAGCGCCGCGCGCATACCGCTCACCTGTGACATACGCCCTCGTAGCAAAGCTTCTCGCCCTCTGCCCCCGCCGCCGGCGCCAAAGCTTAATCGGTAAAGTAAGACATAGACGGCCCATGCGAAAGGCTTGCGCCGCGCCTTCGGAAGCGGCTCCGGCAAACGCACGGCGGCCCCGCCGGACGATGCTCCGGCGGGGCCGTTGCCTATGCGGCGCGGAGGCGCTTACCGCGAGAGGTACAGGTTGCGCATTTCGTAGGGCTTGCTGAAGTGCTCGTCCGTGAGGGCGTCCACGAAGGCGATGGCCTCGCCGGTGCTTTTCATCTCCGGCCCCAGCTCTTTGCGCACCTCCGGAAACTTCTCCCACGAGAACACCGGCTCCTTGATGGCGAAGCCTTTCAGCTTCGACTCGAGCTGCCCGCTTTCCCGGAACTCCTTGAGCTTCTTGCCCAGCATGACCTTGGTGGCGATGTTCGAGACGGGGATGCCCGTCGCCTTCGCCACGAAGGGCACCGTCCGCGAGGCGCGCGGGTTGGCCTCGATGACGTACACCACGTCGCCCTTGATGACGAACTGCACGTTGATCAGCCCGATCACGTCCAGGCGGTCGGCGATCTCGCGCGTGTACCGGCGCACGGTTTGCAGCACATGCTCCGAGAGGTTGAACGGCGGCAGCACCGCCGTCGAGTCGCCCGAGTGGACGCCGGCGGGCTCGATGTGCTGCATGATGCCGGCGATCCAGACCTCGTCGCCGTCGCGGACGGCGTCTACGTCAAGCTCGACGCCGCTCTCCAGGAACAGGTCCAGCAGGATGATGTTCTCCGGCAAAAGCTTCAGGATGCGGCGCGTGTACTGCTCGGCCTCCTTCTTGTTGATGGCGATGCGCATGCCCTGCCCGCCGAGCACGTAGCTCGGGCGGATCAGGATGGGGTAGCCGAT
>CBDTTW010000147.1:0-7624 GCA_965363675.1 uncultured Rhodothermaceae bacterium | reverse complement strand
GCGCTGCGCTTCCAGGCAGCTCTGCACGAGCACGCGGGCGGCGCGGCACACCGCCTCCGGCGCCCGGAACGTGCGCTGGAAGCCCGCCACGTTTTCCTGCACGAGCGCTTCGCCTTCGCGGGTGCGCCACATGTGGTTCATCTGGAGCGCCACGGCGTCGCCCCACACGTCCTGCGCGGGCGTTCCGAGGGCGTCGTAGGCGTCCGGCGAAAGGCCCAGCAGCCGCTCGGACAGGCGCGCCAGGCGTTCGAGCGCAGCGTCGGCGCCGCCGAGCGAAGCGTCGAGCAGCGGGTGAGCACGAGGGTCAAACATGCGCGTAAACGGTTGGGTGGAAGAGCGTCCGCCGCGCCGGCGCCTCCGGTTGGGGCCGGAGGCGTGCGCAGCGTGAGGGTCAGGCCGCCGAGGCCAGCACGACGGCGCTGCCTTCGGCATAGCGCGCGTCCACGTCGGCCGTGAGCGTCACCTTCATGATGCGCTCGCGGTGGTTGAGGTCGCGCCCTACGGTCATCTCCTGCCCGAAGCCGATGACCAGGTTCTGCCGGAGCGTCAGCAGCACGCGGCCGTCGGGCATGCCGAAGACCGGCACGAGCGTGATGCCCATGAAGCTCAGGTTTGCGCCCCACGGCCCGGCCAGCAGCATGTCGCCGAGCGCCGTGGCCCGGCCCCCGATCTCGGCCGCGTACTTGTCGTAGACGCCCGCGCTCAGGTAGAAGGCCAGCTCGTCGCGCTGGTCGCGGTAGTCCTTCGGCAGCGCCGAGATCATCGCCGGGAACACCTCGGTGCTGTACACCGGCGTCGCGTCGATGGCTACGTCGTTCACGGCCGGGTCAAGCTCGGCCTGGCGCACGAAGCCGTCGAGGATCTTGCGCGTCTTGTCAGTGCGCGAGGCGCCGGCCAGCGTCGTGTCGCCGTAGAACGCCGCGAGGATGATGTCCTTGCCGAAGCGCTTGGCAAACACCCGGTTGAGCGCCTCGTTCACGTCGCCGCGCACGATATTCTTGCGCAGAAAGCTGAACGTCACGTCGAAGGCCGCAATCACCTCGCGCGGGGTCAGCGTTTTGCGCGCGCGCGCGACCGCCGTCACGTCCGCCGGGTTCGGCGCGGCGCCCTCGGTCGCCGCGACGGTCACCGGCTCGCCCAGACTCAAGCTGTCCAGGTTGTACGTCGTCCGGATGTCCGTCACGATCTGCACGCGCTGCATGACCTGCGTCTGCTCGACCGCCAGGTCCACGAACGAGGCCGCGTTCTGCGGCGCCGCCAGCCCGGCCGTCGTCGTCGCGTCGATCTGCGCCTTGAGCACGTCCAGCAGTTCTTCGTTGGATACCATAAGGGTTCCTCTCGTTGGTTTTGGGGAGTACAGGGGGTTACAGAAAGTGGAGGCCGCGCGGCGCGTCCGTCGGAGCGCCGCCCACGACGGAGCGCCGTCCCGCCGCGGCGCGCTCCAGCCGCTCGATGCTGGCCCCGAGCGCCGCCACGGCCTCCGGCTCGGGCGCAGGCTCGCGCCGCCCGACGCCCGCCAGGCTGAGCGCCTTGAGTTCGCCGCGCTCGATGCGCGCCCAGGTGTCGGGGTCGGTCACCTTGATGCCGACGGCCCAGGCGCCTTCCGGCTCGGCGGGAAACATCGGGTCGCCCGCCCGCACGAGCCAGCTCTCGGCCACGTAGCCGCGCGCGGCGGCGTGGTCGTGGTCGGCGTCGATGCAGGCGCTGCGGCGGCTCTGGAGGAAGCCGTAAGCCGCCCGCTCGATGTCGGCCGCCGTCATCGTGTCGCCCTCGGTGTCCGTCTCGTTGGGGGCGTAGACGATGCCGTAGACCATCCGGCGCGGCGCATCCATCTTGAGCAGCGCGGTTTCCGGGGCCTCGGCCGGCGAGACTTCCGCCTCCGCCGCCGCGCGGCGGATGAACGTGCGCCGGTTGGCTCCGCGCGCCACCAGCGAGATGGCGTGCACCACGAGGTCCTTGATCCGGCCTCCCCGGCGCGGAGGCGGGGGATGTACTGTGTGAAACATGTGCATAAGGGGTGTAGGTGGGCGTGTTGCGAACGGCGATAACCTACGTCCCCTCGGGCGAACGGGTAAAGGTTATGATGATAACCTTGCCTCCCGAGAAGATTACGGCCGCCGGACGCAGCGCCAACCGTACCAGCCGCCGGGCCGCTTGGGCCAGAGCTTTCCGTCGTAGACGTAGATCAGCCTGCTCTCACCGGCGGGCGTGGCGGTCCACCAGTAGATGACCGGCGACCGGGGGTTCCAGAGCGGCGTTTCCTTGTCCGGCTGCACGCGGTAGACAGGCTGCGCGCCCGGGCCGGCCCACACGCCGCCGCTCGGGCGCCCATGCCGCCGCCCCGCCGCGACGCACTCGGCGGCGGTGGGCAGGCGCCACCGGTTCACCGCGCGCGGCTCCAGGCGCGTCCCGTCGGCGCTGAGGCGGGCGCAGGCGTCGGCGGCGTGGGCGAAGGGCGCGGGCTTCTGCGGCCAGCCCGGCCCTTCCGGCGCCCATACGAGGCGCGCCCCGCCCTCGCCGAGCAGGCGTGCGCCCCGGAAGCCGTCGTCCACCCGCGTAAACGTCTTGTAGGCAGGATATGCGGCGGCGGCCAGCATCACGAGCAGCGGCGCGCCCGCCAGCAGCATACGGTTGCGACGCGTGGGCGCCGGGCGGCCCGCGAAAAAGAGCGCGCCCACCCCCAGCAGCGGCAGTACGAGGAAGTAGACCACCACCTGCGTGAATCGGCCGAAGAACCCTATGCAGAAGACGGCGAGGGCGGCGTACAACCCCAGCCCCACGCGCGGCCAGTGGAGCGCGGCCAGCGAGAGTAAAACGAAGAGCAACATCGGGGCGGTATACTGCACGAGCGTCAGCCCGACGTTCTCGTACCAGGTCGGCAGATGCCAGCCTTCATGAAACGCCTCGATGCCGCCCCAGAAGGCCCAGAAGCCGCTGATGGCGAGCGAACCGGCTATCGCGAGTCGGCCGGCTGCCGTGCGTAACGAACCCGAGCCCGCAGGCGCCGGGCGAAAACGGAAAAGCTGCATGGTGGTCTCGGCTCGCCGGGCGCCGTGTGGGGCTTGCGCCCGGCCGGATCGTGCGCGATACTGTGGAAAGCCCGCCGCCTGAAGGCCCCTCTCCCGAACCGTTAGATACGCTCAAAATATGCCGGTTTCCGCTAAAACGCTCGTGTGCCTGTCCGCGCTTTGCCTGGCGGCGCTCTCCGCCGTAGGGCAGCCGCTCCGCCTCAACGCGCTCGAATACTTCGAGCGCCCCGGCGTCAACGTAATGGCCTTCCAGGACATCTACCCCGAGGGCCACCAGGGCGGCGTCAGCATCATCCAGCACGGCGTACGCGTGGCGACCAACGGCGACCTGCGCCTCGAACCGACGCCCGGCCAGTGGCAGCCCGTGCCGCTCCAGCACGCGCGCGTCGTGGACCAGGCGGCGGGCGTGATCACGACGCGCCTTAGCTATCCCGACTCCAGCCGCCACCTCAAGGGCTTCAACCCCATGTTCTACCCCGACCTCTACCTGAGCTATCAGGTGCGCGTCGCGGCCGATGGCGAGGGCTTCCGCATCGTCGTCGATCTCGACCGGCCCCTTCCGGCGGAGTGGGTGGGCAAGGTAGGTTTCAACCTCGAACTGTACCCGACCGATCTGTTCGGCAAAAGCTGGCGCCTCGGCGAGGCGTGGGGCATCTTCCCACGCCAGGCCAACGGCCCGGTCACGCGCGACGCCGAGGGCGTGATGCAGGCCGCGCCGCTCGCCGTCGGGCGGCGGCTCATGGTCGCCCCCGAGACCGACTTGCAGCGCCTCGAAATCGAAAGCCTCACCGGCGACCTGATGCTGCTCGACGGGCGGCACAAGCACAACAACGGCTGGTTCGTGGTGCGCTCGCTCGTCGGCGCCGGGGCCACGCGTGGCGCCGTCGAGTGGCGCGTGCGGCCGCACGCCGCGCCCGGCTGGAAGGCCGCGCCCGTGGTGCACGTCTCGCAGGTAGGCTACCACCCCGCGCAGGAGAAAATCGCCCACATCGAACTCGACGCCGCCGACGAGGCGGACGGCGCGGCCCGCCTGCTGCGCGTCTCGGAGACGGGCGGCCTGGAGGAGGTCGGGGGGCTGCAAACCACCGAGTGGGGGCGCTTCCTGCGCTACCGCTACCGCCGGCTCGACTTCTCGGCCGTGCGCCGCCCCGGCATGTACGTCGTCGAGTACGAAGGGCGCCGCTCCGAGCCGTTCCGCATCGCCGACGACGTGTTCGCGCACGCCGTCTGGCAGCCGGTCGTCGATTATTTCTACCCCGCGCAGATGTGCCACATGCGCATCATCGAGCAGTACCGCGTCTGGCACGGCGCCTGCCACCTCGACGACGCGCGCATGGCCCCCACCGGCATCAACCACTTCGACGGTTACCTCCAGGGGCCGAGCACGCTTACTCGCTTCCGGCCCGGCGAGCGCGTCCCTGGCCTCAACCGGGGCGGCTGGCACGACGCCGGCGACGACGACTTCCGCATCGAGTCGCAGGCGGCTGAGGTGCACCTGCTGGCCGCCGCCTACGAAGCCTTCGCCAACGACTACGACAACACCACGATCCGCCAGGATTCCGGCGTCGTGCGCATCCACCAGCCCGACGGCAAGCCTGACTTTTTACAGCAGATCGAGCACGGCGTCCTGACGATCCTGGGCGGCTACGAAAGCCTCGGGCGCCTCTACCGGGGCATCATCGTGCCCACGCTCGACCAGTACGTGCTGCTCGGCGACGTGGCGAACGTGACCGACAACCTGGCCTACGACCCCCGCCTCGGCCCCACCGAGCGCGCCGGCTCGGCCTCCGGGCTGCCGGATGACCGGTGGGTGTTCACCGAGGAGCACGCCGGGCACGAGTACGAGGGCATCATGGCCCTTGCCATCGCCGGCCGGGTGCTGCGCGCCTACGACCCCGACCTGGCGCGGCGCAGCCTCGCCGCCGCCGAGGCGCTCTACGCCATGCCCCGCGACACCGCGCGCGCCTTCGACGGCCGCATCGCCGCCCTCACCGAGTTGTACCTGACCACGCGCGCGCCCCGCTACCGGCAGGCGCTCCTGGAGGCCGGGCCGCGCATCACGGCGCGCATCGGGCAGACCGGATGGGCCGTCGGGCGGGCGCTGCCCTTGCTCGACGACGCGGCGCTGACGGCCGCCGTCCGCGAGGCCGTGGCGCGCCACTTCGCCGGCGTCGAGGAGGCGCAGCGCAAAACGCCCTTCGGCGTTCCCTACGAGCCGGTCATCTGGGGCGCAGGCTGGGGCATCCAGCGCTTCGGCGTCGAGCAGTACTTCCTGCACCGCGCCTTCCCCGACCTCGTCAGCACGCGCTACCTGCTCAACGCGCTCAACTTCGTGCTCGGGGCGCACCCCGGCGAAAACACCGCCTCGTTTGCCTCGGGCGTAGGCGCGCGCTCCATGACGACGGCCTACGGCTTCAACCGCGCCGACTGGTCGTACATCCCCGGCGGCGTCGTCTCGGGCACGGCGCTCATCCGGCCGGACTTCGCCGAGATGAAGAACTTCCCGTATCTGTGGCAGCAGGCCGAGTACGTCATGGGCGGCGGCTCGGGCAACTACCTGTTCCTCGCTCTTGCCGCCGATCAGGTGCTCCGGGAGCAGGCGGCGGCGAAGTAGGCCGCCTCAGGCGACCGGCTCGGCCTCGCCGGGCAGGCCCTCGTCCAGGCGCACCATGATCCCGCGCAGGTGCGTCGCCAGGCCCCGGGGGCCGCGCACCACGCGCACGATGTCGTGCAGCGTGACGATGCGACCGTCGGCCGCCACGGCGCGGTAAACGAAGTCGTGGTCGCGGCACTGGCCTGTCGCCAGGGCGCAGTACGCGATAGCCTCGTTGCGGTCCTCCGGGTGCAGCACCACATCCGCCCAGAACGTCGGCTCGCGCATCCAGCGCTCCGGCGGGTGGCCCAGGATTGCCTCGGCGTTGGGGCTGACGAACGTAAAGGCGAAGGTGGCCGCGTCGCCTTCCCAGACGATCGGGTCGTAGCGGCCCATGAGCTTTTCGGCGCGGATCGCCACGAGCATGATCGGGTCGTCCGGCTCGCCGAACACGTTGGCGGTGAGCTGGTCGAACGCGGGCGAGAGCAGGTCGGTGCGCATCATGGAAGGGAGACCGCAAGAGGGAAGGATGCCGTCGTAATGCCGCGCGCCGCCTCCGGGATCCAGGCAGGCGCAACAATAGCGCCGCCGTTACAAGCCCCGCCGAACCCCCCCGGGCTGCATTTTTCCCGAAGGCAAGGTTAAGATCATAACCTTTCCCGAGAGGAACCGCCATGTCTATCATAGACACATGTACAAACAATGTATACGCCTTCCATGACACGCAAACAGACCGACCCCGAGGAAGTCGCCCGCTTGGCGGGCCTGGGCCTGACGCAGGCGGCCATCTGCCAGGCGCTCGGCATCAGCCGGACGACGCTGCACCGCCGCAAGCGCGAGAGCCGCGCCTTCGCCGAAGCGCTGGAGCGTGGGCGCGCCCGTGGGGCCGCCGCCATTGCCGAGGCGCTGCTGCACCGCGCGCTGGAGGGCAACGTGCAAGCGCAAATTTTCTACCTCCGCCACCAACCCTGCTGGAACGACGCCGGCCCCGCCCCCGAGGACGCCTATGAACCCGACGAATCCCGCGAAGCTCTCCTTGAGCGCCTACGTCGCCTCGTTGCCCGCGCCGCTGCGGGAGCGGGTGCTGCAAACCCTCCCGGCGCCGATGGCCTCTAAGTACTGCTGGGACTTCTGGGCGCGCCCGGAGCAGCTTCTGCCGCCCGGCGCCTGGAGCGTCTGGCTCATCCTGGCCGGGCGCGGCTTCGGCAAAACGCGCACCGGCGCCGAGGCCGTCCGGCGCCTCGTGCGGCGGCGCGCGGCGGCGCGGCTGGCGCTCGTCGGGCAGAGCGAGGACGAGGTGCGCGGCGTCATGGTCGAGGGGCCGGCAGGCCTGCTGGCCGTCTCGCCGCCGCGCGAGCGCCCGCGCTACGAGCCGAGCAAGCGCCGCCTGGAGTGGCCCTCGGGGGCCGTGGCGCACACCTACTCCGGCTCGAACCCCGACGGCCTGCGCGGCCCGCAGCACGACTTGGCGTGGGTGGACGAGCTGGCGAAGTACCCCTACCCCCAAGAAACGTGGGATAACCTCATGATGGGCCTACGCCTCGGCGAGCGCCCCCGCTGCATCGTCACGACGACGCCCCGGCCGCTGGCCCTGCTGCGCAGCCTCGCCGCGCGCGCCGGCGAGGAGGTCGTGCTCACGCGGGGCGCCACCTACGACAACAGCCTCCACCTGCCGGCGCCGTTCCTGGAGCACATGCGCCGCCGCTACGAGGGCACGGCTCTGGCGCGGCAGGAGCTGCACGCCGAGCTGCTCGACGAGCACCCGCATGCCCTTTGGAAGCGCGCCGCCCTGGACGCCGCCCGCGCCGCCGCGCCGCCGGAGCTGGCGCGCATCGTCGTCGGCGTCGATCCGAGCATCGCCGCGCGCGGCGACGGCGACGCCTGCGGCCTCGTCGTGGCGGGCCTGGCGGCCGAGACCGCCGGCGGCGGGCCGCGCTTCTACGTGCTCGAAGACGCCTCGCTGCACGGCTCGCCCCGCGCGTGGGGGGCCGCCGTGGCCGCC
>CBDTTW010000146.1:0-7652 GCA_965363675.1 uncultured Rhodothermaceae bacterium | reverse complement strand
TGCGCTCGGCCAGCTTGCGCACCTCGTCGGCCACCACGGCAAAGCCGCGCCCCTGCTCGCCGGCGCGGGCGGCCTCGATGGCCGCGTTGAGCGCCAGCAGGTTCGTCTGGTCGGCGATCTCGCTGATGACCTGCACGATCTCGCCGATCTCCTGGCTGCGCCGCCCGAGCTGCTCGACCGTGGCCGAACTGCGCCCGACGACCTGCTCGATCTGGCGCATCTTGCCGATGGTCTCCTCGACGGCGCGCACGCCCTCGACGGCTACGGCGCCGGCCTGCCCGGCCACGGCGGCCGCCTCGGTGGCATGCCGGCCGTTGTCGAGGATGGTGCGCACCATCTGCTCGACGGCGGCGGCGACCTCGGCGGCCTGGGCCGACTGCTCCTGCGCGCCCGAGGCGAGCTGCTCGGTCGAGGCGCTGATCTCGGCCGAGGCGCCGGCGGAGCTTTCGGTCAGGGCGGCCACGCGCACGATCATGCGGCGCAGCGTCTCGGCGGCGGCCGAAAAGCCGGTGTAGAGCCGTCCGATGGCGTCGTCGCGCTCGGCCGTCAGGCGCACGGTCAGGTCGCCCTCGGCGAAGCGGTCCATCTGGGCCAGCAGGCGTTCGACGGCGCCGGCGAGGTACTGCTGCTCGTGCTCGGCGTGGGCGCGGGCCTCGGCGGCCAGGGCGGCGGCCTGGTCGGCCTCGGCGGTTTTGGCCTGGGCGAGGCGTCCGGCCTGCTGGAGGGCCTCGACCATGCGGTCGAAGGCGGCGGCGGTGCGGCCGACCTCTTCGGTGGAGGTGATGGCGGCGCGGGCGTCGAGGTCTCCGGCGGCGACGGCCTCGGCGGCGGTCTGGAGGCGGTGTATGGGCGCGCCGATCATGCGGGCCACGGCCAGGGCGAAGGCGAGGGCGGCGGCCAGGCCGAGGCCGATGAAGAGCAGCATCGTGCGCGTCGCCGAGGCCGCCTGCGCGCCGGTCAGGTCCGCCTGCTCATCCGAGGCGGCGATCCGGTCGTCGGTGAGGGCCTTGATGTTGTTGTCTACATCGGCGCCGAGCGGAACCACCTTGCCTTTGAGGTGCGCAACGGCTTCCGAATCTCTATTTTCCAGCGCGAGCTGCACAATCTCGTTGCGGGCAGGCCGGTACACGGCCAGCGCCGCCTGGAACGTGCGGTAGATGCCCTGGTCCTGCTCGGAGCGCAGGCGCGGCTCGAACGCCAGAGCCAGGCTGTCGATCCGGCGGTCCACCGCGCCGAGTTCGGCCTTGAGCAGTTCGATGGTCGCCGCGTCGTCGGCGAAAATCATGTCGCGGACGATGGAACGCTGGCGCTGGAACGACTCGGTGATGCCGTTGAGGTGCCCCAGCGGGATCGCTGCGTTTACGTACATCTCGTCGGCGGCGCCTTGCATCTTATGGATGCTTCGGATTCCAACCCACCCCACGGCTCCTGCGAGTAGGGCCACGGCGAAGAGACTGAAGAATAGTTTGGTTCGGATGCGGAGGTTTTGAAGCCGGTTCATGAGTGCGTCCTGTTTGAAGAGTATTTTTTTATCCTGAAGCAGTATGGGCTCCAGCAGTGTAAAGGTGATATCGGCTTCATTAGAACAACTTAAACAGGATTTTGTAGGGTTTTGGCCCCGGATAAAGTATGGCTTTGATCGTAAAGGGGAATATTTGGTCTGAAAATGGAGCTTTGCGCCATATGTCGAAGGGGTATAATCTGCAATTTATTTTCAGCGCTGCGCCTAGCGCGTTCACGCTCAACCCGTAACACCATCATGATGCCTTCGGAAGCATGTTCGGTCTCTATCATCGGCGTGGGCTGGCTGGGCATGCCGCTCGCGAAGGCGCTGGCGGCGGCGGGCTGCCGCGTGGCCGGCTCCACGACGAGTGTGCGCCGGCTTCCGGAGCTGCAAGCCGCCGGCATCCGGCCGCACCTGCTGGCGCTGGAGCCGGAGACGCCCCCGCACGACGTGGCGCCCCTGCTCGGCGCAGACGTGGTCTTTTTCAACATCCCTCCCGGCCTGCGCAGGGGCGGCAGTCCCGCCGACTACCTGGGGCGCATCAGAGCGCTCTGCCGCGCGCTTGCCGAGCAGCAGCCGGGCGCGCTCGTCATGGCAAGCACTACGGCGGTGTACCCCGCCGCCCCGGAGGCCGCCACGGAGGCCTCGACCGACGCGCTGCCCGACGACGACAGCCCGTTTCTGGAAGCCGAGCGCCTGTTGCAGCAGGCAGGACCCCCGGCGACGGTGCTGCGCTTCGCCGGGCTTTACGGCTACGACCGGCAGCCGGGCAAGTTTTTCGCCGGCAAGCCCGGCCCCCTCTCCGATGGCCCCGTCAACCTCGTCCACCGCGACGACGCCGTAGCGGCGGTGCTCGCCGTGATCGCGCGCAAGGCGTGGCCGGGCGTCTACAACGTGTGCGCCGACGCGCACCCGCTGCGCTCCGCGTTGTACGCCCGCGCCGCCGAGCGCCTGGGCCTGGAGCCTCCCCGCTTCGACGGCCCTCCCGAGGCCGGCAAAATCGTGAGCGGCGAGAAGCTTAAGGCCGAGCTGGGCTTTGCCTACGGCCGCCCCGACCCCGCCGCCCCGGCCCCCTGACCACTGCAACGATCCGGCAATGCCTGCCCCCGGGCCTGCTCCGGGCTTGCGCTCGCGCGTACATACTCCTCCGGCTCCGTCCGCGGAGCCGTGCTCATACACGCTGAAAAGAGGAATCCCTATGGCCTATGAGTTTTACCTCGGCGTAGACGCCGTGAACGGCTCCGGCGGGTACGCCTACGCGATCATCGAAAAATCCGCACGCGACCTCGACGGCGATCCGTCGTACTGCCTGCGGCAGCTTTTTAAAAGCGAGGGCGACCTGGACGCCGCCGCTTTTGCCGCGCGCGTGCAAAACGCCGTCGCGGCCGACCCTTATGTGGGGCGCACCATCATCGTCGTCAACCGGACCGACGCGGCCGGGCGCGGCCTTGCCGAGGCGTTCAAAGCGGCGGGGCTTTCGCCGGTGTCGGTCTTCCTGACGGCGCCCGAAGACGGCTCGGTGGCCGGCGGGCGGGGGCGCAAGAAAGATGAACTGCCCACCGACGTAGCGAGCATCCTCATCGCCCCCGAGCGCGGCGTGATGTCGGAAGCGTTCCGGCTGTACGAGGAAGGCACGCTCAGCCTGCACGACGAGCCCTCGGAGCTGGCCTCGCAGGCGGCGCGCGGCCTCGAACTGGCCGCCGCCGGCCGCGCCGACGCCTCGGCCGTCGCCGACGGCCCCTCCGTCGCAACCGCGATTGCCTGCTGGTACGCCGGGCAGCGGCTCTTCGACGGCACCGAGCGCTTCGAAGAGATGGAGCTTCCCGTAGGCGAAAACAAACGCGAGGATCGCACGGAGGCCCCGCTCTAGCGCCTGCCGGGGAAGAACATTCGGGGACCTTTGCGAAAGAAGCGCTTCGAGGATAGAACCTCTTTCCCCGGAGCGGCGTATGTGACGGGCGCGCGGCGATCGAGGCCGTTGCGCCCGTCCTTTTTATACTCCGCAGCTTCCCCAAGCGCAATTATGGCACATGCCTGGCACGACGTTCCCATCGGCAAAGGAACCCCCGAAGAAGTAAACGCCATCATCGAGATCCCCCAGGGCGGCAAGGTCAAGTACGAGCTGGACAAGGAGTCGGGGTTGCTGCGCGTGGACCGGGTGCTGTACTCCAGCGTCGTATACCCGGCCAACTACGGCTTCATTCCGCAGACGCTCGGCGACGACGACGACCCGCTCGACGTGCTCGTGCTGATGCAGGAGACGGTCGCCCCGCTCAGCATCGTGCGCGCCCGCCCCATCGGCATGATGACCATGATCGACCAGGGCCACGCCGACGAGAAGATCATCTGCGTGCACCTCGACGACCCGGCCTTCAACGGCTATTTCCACATCCGCGAGCTGCCGCAGCACCGCCTGCGCGAGCTGCGCCGCTTCTTTGAGGACTATAAGAAGCTCGAAGAAAAGGAAGTGCTCGTGCAGGAGTTCCTGGGCACCGAGGAGGCGCACCGCGTCATCCTGGAGTCGATGATGCGCTACACCCGGCAGGTGGTGCCCATCCTGGAGCGCCACTTCTGAGCGCTCCTCAGCGTTGTCGTTGCCATTGAAGCCTGGATAGCGTATATAAAAGAGTAAGCCGGTCTTCCATACTCCGGGGAGGGCGGCTATGGGGTTTTCTATATACCTGTAAATTAACCGGTTAAGTAAATGTCCGGTCGCGTCCGACTCGTAGATATCGCCGAACGGCTGCACATCACCAAGGTGAGCGTCTCGAAGGCGCTGCGCAACCACCCCGATATTTCGCGCGAAACCCGTGAGTTGGTCAAGAAAGCCGCCGCCGAGATGGGCTATTCGCCCAACATGGTGGCCCGCTCGCTCTCGTCGCACCGCTCGAATACGGTGGGCGTGGTGGTGCCGAAGATCAGCCACACGTTTTTCGCCTCGGCCATCGAAGCCATCCAGCAGGAAGCGACCCACCGGGGCTACGGCATCGTGCTGGCCGTCTCGAACGAGAATGCCGCACTCGAACGCCAGCACATCGACCGTCTGCTCTCGATGCGCGTGGACGGCCTGCTCGTCTCGGTCTCGATGCAGGCCCCCGACCTGAGCGCCTACGAGCGCGTCCGCACGATGCGCGTGCCGCTCGTGTTCTTCGACCGGCGCCTCGAAAACCTCGGCTTCAGCAGCGTGACCATCGACGACCGGCAGGGCGCCTACGACGCCGTCAAACACCTCGTCGGGCTGGGCTATACGCGCATCGGGCACTTCGCCGGCTCGTCGCATGTCGAGATCGGCCGGCGGCGCACCGAGGGCTACCGCGCGGCGCTGGAGGAGAGCGGCATTCCGTTCAACCCCGACTGGCTGATCGAAGGCGGCTTCGACGAGGCGCACGGCTACGCGGCCTTCCAGCGACTCCATGAAACCGGCAACATTCCCGACGCCATCCTGACCGTAAGCTTTCCCGTGTATCTCGGCCTGCGCGCGGCCATGCTCAAGCATGCTCCGCGCCTCGTAGACCGGCTCCGCATCGTCACCTTCGGCGAGGGGGGGCTGAACGAGATCTCGACCTATCCGCATATCTGCGTGCGCCAGCCCGCTCGCGACCTCGGCCAGCAGGCGCTGCAACTGCTGCTGGAAGCGGTCGAGCGCCCGGACCAGTTCGAGCCGCGCGACGTGCAACTACGCACCGACCTGATTTCGTCGGAGGATACCTTCGTGCTCAACGAGGAGGCGGGGGAGTGGCGGGCGATGCCGCTGGACGCCGCCGCCCACACGCCGGGCGCGCGCTGAGGCCCCGGCTGGAGCAGGGCGGAGGCTAAAAATCGCCCTTCGCCCGAGCGCTCCTATTGCTAATGAAAAAGGAGCGATGTATTTTCCTATAGAGTTACCGGTTAAGGTATTCATGTAACTCTACGAGCGGCGCGCTCGAAAGAATGGCTGCCAGGGGACAACAGCCTTCCGACGGCCCCGGTTCGGCATCCCTGCTTCCTCGCACGAGGGAGCAGGGATGCTTATTTTCAGGGCGCCGCGCGCTCCTCTTCGCCAACCGCTCCCAAGCCGTGCCCCGTGCTGCCCGCCCCCCTATAAGCCGTTCCCGGCGCCTGCCGGCGTTGCTCCCGGCCGTCGGCTGGCTGCTGACCGCCGCGCTTGCCGGGTGCATGGCGCCCCCCTCCGCGCCGACGCGGGCCGCCGGAGAGGAGCGGATCGCCCGGCAAATGGAGGAAGCCTTGGGGCCGCTGCTGCTGCACCGCTGGTACCCCGCCGCCGTCGATACGGCCTACGGCGGCTTCCTGAGCACGTTCGACGCCGACTGGCGCCCGGTAGGGCCGCAGGATAAGATGATCGTTACCCAAGCCCGGCACGTCTGGACGACGGCGCGTGCGGCCGCCTTCTACCCTGCCGATACGGCCCGCTACGCCCCGGCGGCCCGCCACGGCTACCGCTTCCTCCGCGACCACCTCTGGGATGCGCGCCACGGCGGCTTCCACACGCTCGTCAGCCGCGCCGGCGCCCCGCGCCCCGACGCCGAAGGGCGCCTCTCCAAAACCGCCTACGGCAACGCCTTCGGCCTCTACGCGCTCGCCGCGTATTACGACCTCACGCGCGACCCCGAGGCGCTCGCCTTCGCCGTGCGCGCCTTCCGCTGGCTCGACGCGCACGCCCACGACCCCGTATACCAAGGCTACTTCCAATTTCTGGCCGAGGACGGCGCGCCGTACCCGGAGGGCTATGAGGGCGCCCCGCCCAAAGATCAGAACTCCTCGATCCACCTGCTCGAAGCCTTCACCGAGTTGTACCGCGTGTGGCCGGACCCCGTGCTGCGGGCGCGCTTGGAGGAAATGCTCGCGCTCATCCGCGATGTGATCCGCGTCGAGCCGGGCTACCTGACGCTTTATGCCACGCGCGCCTGGGCGCCCGTTTCGTACCGCGACTCGTCGGAGGCGGCGCGGGCGCGCGGCTTCGAGTGGGACCACGTTTCCTACGGGCACGACATCGAGACCGCCTACCTGCTGCTCGAAGCCGCCGAAGCGCTCGGCGGCGAGGCCGATCCGGCCACGGAGCGCGCCGCCAAGTCGCTTGCCGACCACGCCTTGCGCTTCGGGATGGACCCGGAGGCGGGCGGGCTCTACGATGCGGGCTACTACTTCCGGGGCGCCGCCGAGCCGGTCAACATCCGGCAAACCAAAAACTGGTGGGCGCAGGCCGAGGCGTTCAACACGCTGCTCATCCTGGCCCGCCGCTATCCCGACGACCCGATGCGCTACGCCGAGCGGTTCGAGCGGCAGTGGGCCTACGTCTGGCGATACGTGATCGACCACGAGCGCGGAGGTTGGCATCAGGGCGGCCTGGACCGCCAGCCGGAATACCGCGACGATCTGAAAGGGCACGTCTGGAAAGCTGCCTACCACGACGGCCGCGCCCTCATGAACACGCTCCGGCGCCTGGAGCGACCTCCTTTGCCCGGGCATAAGCGCTGAAGTTCCGGATCGTTACAGTGATGTTTCGAGCGCGTATCATCGGCGGCGGGGCGCCGTTCGTTGTAGCCGAAACGACCTGGGCGTTCCCCCCGGCCCCGCCGCGAGCGGAGCAGGGAGGCGCCGGAACGGAGCCTGAGCCAGGCTCCCGGCAGAGAGTGCGCAGCTCATGGCAACACGGGCATATCCCGAATTCGAGCAGTACGAAGCGCTGGGCCGCCTCGGGGTGGGCGGTCCCTACCGGGTGCGGCGGCGCGGGCAGGCAGGGCTGCTCGTGCTGAAGGCGTTCGCCCCCGGCCTCATCGCCTCCGAAGAGGCCCGGCGCCGGTTCGAGGAGGCGGCGGTCCGCATCGCCGCCGCCGACCACCCGCATCTCGCCCGCCTCGTCGAGGCAGGGGTGCAGGAACAGGGGCCGTTCATGATCCTGGAGTACGTCGAGGGGCTGGAGGTAGGCGGCGTCCTGGCTGAGCGCGGGTGCGCGCCGCTGCGCGACGCCGTGCGGCTCGGGCGGGAGGCGGCCTCGGCGCTGGCGCATTTGCACGAGCGCGGCATTGTGCACGGGGCCGTGAAGCCCTCCAACATCATCCGCCGCGAGTCCGACGGGCGCTACCTCCTGACGGATTTTTCGCATGCCCTGGCCTTTGCCGCTTCGGCGGGGCCCCGCCCGGCGCCCGCC
>CBDTTW010000145.1:0-7677 GCA_965363675.1 uncultured Rhodothermaceae bacterium | reverse complement strand
GCTCGATGGCGCGCAGGCGGGAGAGCAGCCAGTCCAGGTGCGCATCGCTCAGGGTAAGCGGGTCGCCGCCGGTCAGGAGCACGTCGCGGATCTGGGGGCGCGAGGCGATGTACTGAAGACCCGCCTCCAGCTCGGCTTTGTTCAGGAAGTGCTCGGCGTCGCCGACCATGCGCTTGCGCAGGCAGTAGCGGCAGTAGATGGCGCACTCAGCCGTTACGCAGAACGCCACGCGGTCGGCGTAGTTGTGGATGAGGTTTTTGACGGGCGAGTGCGCCACCTCCTCCAGCGGGTCCACGACGCCGATGATGTCCGGAGCCAGCTCGTCCATAACGGGCATGACCTGGCGGCGCACCGGGTCGCCGGGGTCTTCGGGACGGATGAGCGAGGCGTAATAGGGGGTAATGTTCCACCGGAAAACCCCGCGCGTGGCCTCGATGGCCGCGCACTCGTCGGGGGTCGGCGCGAAGACCTCGCGCAGGCGCGCCTCGGTGTGAATGCGCGCGCGCATCTGCCACCGCCAGTCCCGCCACTGCGGGTGGGCCGGGTTCATCCAATCGGGCGCTGCTCGGTCCATCGGCAAAGCTTAAGGGCGTAGGGTTGCGGCGGCCTCCAGGCGCCGGATGCCTCGGGCGAGGACACCGGCGAGGAAGTCGCAGTAGTCGAGGCCCATTAACTCCGCAAGGATGGCGAAAGTCCCGTCGGGGGCGAAGGTAGGCAACGGGTTGATCTCCAGAAACCACACCTGCCCGGCGGCATCGACGCGGAAGTCGGCGCGCGCAAAGTCCAGGCAGCCGAGTTTTTCATATATGGCGACGGCGTCGGCCTGGAGGGCGGCTTCGAGGGCGGGCGTCAGCGCGCCTTCGAGGGTGTAGCCCCAGGCGCCCGGCTCGGCGCCGCGATGTTCGAGCGCGTGCAGGCCGATGCCCGTGGCGGGCTCGACGGCGCGCTGGATGGCCGGCAGCGCCTCGGGGGGGTCGTTGCCGACGACGCACACCGTAAACTCGCCCCCGCCGCCGACGAACGCCTCGACCAGAGCATCCTGCCGGTAGTCGGCGCAGATGCGCGCCACCTGCCGGCGCAGTTCGCCGAGGGCGGCGACTTTACTGCGCGGCGTGATGCCCTTCGAGGAGCCTTCGTAGCGCGGCTTGACGAACAATGGGAAGCCGGCGGGCAGGCTTTCGGCCGTCGCGTCCTCGGGGCGGCGGTACGCGCGGTACGCAGGCGTGCAGAGACCGGCCGCACGGGCGAGGTCCTTGGTAAACACTTTGTCGAGGCTGACCGAGAGGGTCAGCGCGTCGGAGCCGAGGCAAGGGATGCCGGCCATTTCGAGCAGGACGGGCGCCCACGCTTCGCGGTTGCGGGTGTGCGCCCCTTCGGCGATGTTCACGGCCAGGTCTACGGAGAGCCCGGGCAGGCGCGCCGGCAGGTCGCGGGGCGCGCCGATAGGGAGGGGCTCGTGCCCAAGCCGCCGGATGGCTTCGGCGAGCGCCTCCACGGTTTCGGCAGGCTCGTACTCGGCGTCGGCATCCGGGGCCTCGCCGGGGCGCCAGGGGTACGCCTCGAAAACGTCGTAGATCAGTCCGATACGCATAGAGAGGGCTGCATGGAGCGCCGCGTTCTTTTACAGGCTGCCGCCGACGAATTGCGCCGGGGCGGCAACATCGCCCGGGGCGGGGCGTATGGCAAAGTTAACCCTCCAAAACGAGCCCGCAACACGATGACCGGCCGCCAGAAAGCGCTAATCGTTACGACAGGTTCCGCCGGAGCCTCCGGGCTGGAGGAGCTCAACCAGGCGCTCGCCCTGGGCTGGCGCGTGGCGCACCTCTCGCCGATGGGCGGCTGCGCGTGCGGCGCCCCGCCGGAGAGCGCCCAACTGGCGGCGCTCGTCGTCCTGGAGCGCAACGGCCGGATGTCGCGGCTTTTCGACCAGATCGAGGAGGAGGCCGAGGAGTTCCTGGAAGACATCGTCGAGGGGGACGGCTCGCACCTCGAAATCGACCCGGACATCGAGGAAAACCCACCGCTCAACCGGGAATCGCCGCGTTGAACGGCGCCGGCGCGCCTGCGTGCATTGGGACGTGATGATCGTTTCCGTTATGGTGCTATAGTTTCGGCAAGAACTGCCGATACTACCCTGGAGGATATGCACACCGGTCTGCTTGCCCCTGGGGGCGCAGCGCCGTAACCCGGCGCCGACACGGCCCGCCGATTCGCTTCGCGCCACTGTGACGCCTCTGTTACAGACGGCTATGTTAAGAACTTATTTCTTTTTGAAGCGAATCTAGAGCGTAAACTTCCGTGAGCAAGCCGCCATCAACCGCGAGGAAGTACGCCATGTTTACGCCGCGCACCCCCCCGCCGCAGGGACTCGGGACGCCTCAGGAGGCTGGGGCCGTCCGCGCCCACCGCATCGGCCCCGAGGTCGATGAGGATATTTTTGAAACGTGCTTTCGGTGGGTAAAGGTCGATTTGGAGCAACTCTCGCCGTTCATGGAAGAGGACGACGACGCCTTCGATGACGAGGAATAAGCGGCGTTTTCGGCGCCCCGATGCGGCGCCCGGAAGCGGCAGCGGAAGTCATAAAAAACGATTCGGGCGGGCGCGCCGCAAGGCATGCCCGCCCGCATTCGTTTCCGGCCTCTCCCCTACCCTACCTCGGGCAGGCCGGCTAGGCCCGCCTCGATTTCGTCCTCGGGGTGCTCGTAATCGACCAGGTCGCCGATCTGGAAGGCTTCGTAGGCGCCCATGTCGAAGAGTCCGTGGCCGCTCAGGCCGATGACGATGGTCCGGGCCTCGCCCGACTCCTTGCAGGCGAGCGCCTCCTGAAGGCCGGCCCATATGGCATGGCCGCTCTCGGGCGCCGGAAGGATGCCTTCGCTGCGGGCGAAGCTCTGGTTGGCCTCGAACACGGCGCTCTGCGTGACGCTGCGCGCGTCGATGAGGCCGGCGTGGTGCACGGCGCTCACGAGCGGGCTCATGCCGTGGTAGCGCAGGCCGCCGGCGTGGATCGGGGCCGGCATAAAGGCGTGGCCGAGCGTGTACATCTTCATGAGCGGCGTCATGCGGGCCACGTCCCCGAAGTCGTAGGCGTAACGGCCCTTCGTGAGCGAGGGCGAGGCGGCCGGCTCGACGGCCACGATGCGCGTGGCGCGCCCGGTGCGGGCCTGCTCGCCGAGGAACGGGAAGGCGAACCCCGCGAAGTTGCTGCCCCCGCCGGCGCACCCGATGACCACGTCCGGCCAGTCGGCGCCGAACATTTCGAGCTGCTTGATGGTCTCCAGGCCGATGACGCTCTGGTGCAGGATGACGTGGTTGAGCACGCTGCCGAGCGAGTAGTGCGTATCCTCGCGCGAAAGAGCCTCCTCGACGGCCTCGCTGATGGCGACGCCGAGGCTGCCGGAGCTGTGCGGATGCTCGGCGAGCACGCCGCGACCCGCGGCGGTCTCGGCGCTGGGGCTCGGGACGACGGTCGCCCCCATCGTCTCCATCCAGATGCGGCGGTAAGGCTTCTGGTGGTAGCTCACCTTGACCATGAACACCTTGCACTCCAGCCCGAACATCTGGCAGGCGTAGCTGAGCGCACTGCCCCACTGCCCGGCGCCCGTCTCGGTGGTGATGCGGCGCACGCCCTCCTGGGCGTTGTAGTACGCCTGCGCGACGGCCGTGTTGGTTTTATGGCTGCCCGAGGGGCTGGCGCCTTCGTACTTGTAATAGATGCGCGCGGGCGTGTCAAGCGCGCGCTCCCAAAGGCGCGCCCGGTGCAGCGGCGTCGGGCGCCATTGCAGGTACACGTCCCGCACCACGTCCGGGATCTCGATGAAACGCTCGGCGCTGACTTCCTGCTTGATGAGTTCCATCGGAAAGAGCGGCGCCAGGTCGGCCGGGCCGATGGGGCCGCCGGTGCCCGGGTGCAGCACCGGCGGCAACTCGACGCCGAGGGCGGGCAAATCGGCGGCCAGGTTGTACCAGTGCGTGGGGGCGTCCTGCTCGCTCAGAAGGGCTTTTCTGCGTTCGCTCATGCTCAGGTAGGCGGATTAAGGTGCAACGGGAGCCGCAAAATAGCCGCCGCCGCCGCTCTGCGAAACCCATGCGCGCCCGATGTCGCGCCCGACCGATGTTTTTCGCCGGGGAGACCGACGTATCTTCACCCGAAACGCATCTGAAGCGGGCGGCGGCGCTAGCTTGGATGCCGCACAGCGCATAGTTTAGGCGCGACTTAACGCACGCTTAACAGGAGCCTCCCGGCCGTGGCGTGCGCCCGACTACACCCTTAGCGAGAGAAGAAATATGTTCGCCTTGGTGATTTCCGCTCTGCTGCTGCTTTCCTCGCCGGACGGCGACAAGGATAAGCTGCCTGCGCCGGCTCCGGCGCCTCGCTCGGTCGTGCTGCGCACTGCTCCGGCGCGCGCTACGCCGGCCGCCCCCGCCAACTCCTGGAATGCGCGCTCCTCGGCCGGCCGCAACGGCCGCGTATGGGCCAACTTCGGCTACGGCATCATCGCCGACGAGTACGACGACAGCGGCGAGATGCATCCGCTGGCGGAAGGCTTCGCGGCCAACGCCAACGCGGCCATCGGGACGCCCTCGGTGGGCGCGCTGGCCGGGCAGCTCGGCATTGCGCTGCCGCCCTCCATCCCGGCGTCGCTGCTCAACGCCAGCCGCGTCAACGGCCTGACCGGCGTCGCCGAGGGCGAGATTTCGGGCGAAGTCGATGTGGTGAACGTGCACCTCGGCGGCCTGTACAACCTCGTCCAGAAGGAGCGCTTCAGCCTGGGGCTGGGCCTGGACCTCGGGCTCTCGCAACAGAACTTCACGGCCAAGGAAGCGACGGCCGCCGTGACGATCAACACGAGCGCGGCTACGGTGACGGGCCTGGCGCCGGTGGGCATCCCGAACGGGGCGCCGCTGGCGGCCGTGGGCCAGGCGCTCGGGGTGGCCGTGCCGGCTTCGGTGACGCTGCCCCCGACGGTTACGCCCTCGGACCGCGTCGTCAAGAGCGGGTTCAAGACGCAGAACGCCACGCTGTTCTGCAACCTCAGTTCGAGCATGGTGGGCGCGCGCCTCGGCTTCATGTACGACTTCGGGCCGGAGCCGAACCTGCTGGAGAACGAGCGCGAGAACACCGACCGGCAGCATGCCATTGTGCTGAGCGTCAACGGGCGGCATCCGCTGGGCGCGCTCGTGCTGCTCGCCGGGGCTGAGGGTTTTCTGACGCTCGACGGCGAGGAGTTCGGCGCCAAGTTCGACGAGGGCGACGTGTACGGACTGCACGCCGGAGCCGGCTACGACTTCGGCTTCGGCGAGATCGGCGCGGCGCTCACCTACCGCCTCCGCACCGACGGCGACAACGTGCGCGTGCTCGAAGGGCAGGTCTTCACCATTCCGTCGGAGGCCGGTTTTCACGTCGGCCTGGCGCCGTACCTGAATATCGCGCCCCAAGGCTCGCCGTACACGTTCTACGTCAAGGGCGGCGTGCAGGACGAGTACCGAGACTATACGCTCTCGCTGATCGGCGAGAACGACTTCGCCCCGCACCTCGGGGCTACCTTCGGGGTGATGGTCGATTTCTAGCAGCGGCCTCCCTGCCCCGCGCAGGCGTCAAAAAAGGCGGCCCCGCCATGCCGGGGCCGCCTTTTTTCATGCCGGGGGCGCGCTCAGGCCGCCGCAGGATTGCCGGGGGGCGGAGGCGCCGCCTCGGCAGGCATTTCGGAGGCGCGGCCGTCGCCGGAAGCTTCGGGGGCCTCAGGGGCGGGCGGCTCGGGCGCGGCGGCCGGTTCGGCGTGGGCCTCGGGGGCGGCGCGCGGCTCCTCGACGGCGGGGTCGTAGAGCATCCCGTAGCAAAGGCACATGCGGCGCTCGGTGCGCGTGAGCACGTCGTAGTTGGGGCAGCTCTGGCAGCCTTTCCAGAACACCTCGTCGGTGGTCAGCTCGGAGAAGGTGACCGGCTTGTAGCCCAGTTCGGTGTTGATCTTCATGACGGCCAGGCTCGTCGTGATGCCGAAGAGCTTGGCGTCGGGGTATTTCTCGCGCGAGAGGTCGAACGCCTTGCGCTTGATGCGGCGCGCGAGGCCGCCCTTGCGATGCGAGGGGGCGACGATGAGGCCCGAGTTGGCGACGTAGCGGCCGTGCTCCCACGTCTCGATATAGCAGAAGCCGACGAGCGCCCCCGCGTCGAAGGCGATGACCGCCTTGCCGTCGGTGATTTTCTGCCGGATGTAGGCGGGGTCGCGCTTGGCGATGCCGGTGCCCCGGGCGCGGGCGGCCTCCTCGATGAGCACGCAGATATCTTCCGCATGCGCGGCGTCCTCGGGGGTCGCCACGCGGACGACGATGGATTCGCTCACCTATGCTTGGCTGGGGTTGGGGGTCGGAGGGTACGGCGCGGCGCAGCCGGCGCGCGGAAGCCGACTATACACCCAACAGCGGCTTAAGATCCGACCCGGCGCGGAGGGGCCTACTGCGCGGGGGCTTCTTCCTCCTCGTCCTCGGAGGGTTCCTCGAAATCTTCGTCTTCGGCGGCGAAGGCGTCCAGGTCCACGGTTTCCTCGGCGTCGCCGGCGGGGGCGCGGCGGCTGCGCGCCAGTTCCTCGGCCAGGGCGCGCCCGGTGGCCCCCGGGTGGGCGGCCACCTCCTCGGGCGTTCCCGAGGCGACGATGCGCCCGCCGGCCGCGCCCCCGTCCGGCCCGAGATCCACGACGTAGTCGGCCACCTTGACCACGTCCATGTTGTGCTCGATAACGAGCACGGTGTTGCCCTTGCGCACGAGGGCTTGCAAAACGCCGAGCAGGTGGCGGATGTCCTCGAAGTGCAGGCCGGTGGTCGGCTCGTCGAGGATGTACAGGGTTTTGCCGGTGCCGGGCCGCGAAAGCTCACGCGAGAGCTTGACGCGCTGCGCCTCGCCGCCCGAGAGCAGAGTGGCCTGGTGCCCGAGGCGCATGTAGTCCAGCCCGACCGAGTGGAGCGTGCGCAGCTTGCGCTCGATGCGCGGCACGTGCTCGAAAAACGCCAGGGCCTCCTCGACGGTCATATCCAGGGCTTCGGCGATGGACTTGCCCTTGTAGCGCACCTCCAGCGTCTCGGCGTTGTAGCGCTTGCCCTTGCACACGTCGCACTCGACGTACACGTCGGGCAGGAAGTTCATCTCCAGCTTCATGATGCCGGCGCCCTTGCACGTCTCGCAGCGCCCGCTCTTGACGTTGAACGAGAAGCGCCCCGGCTTGTAGCCCCGTATTTTCGACTCGGGAAGCTGGGCGTACAAATCGCGGATATGGCCGAACAGGCCCGTGTAGGTGGCCGGGTTGGAGCGCGGGGTGCGCCCGATGGGGCTCTGGTCGATGTTGATGACCTTGTCGATGTGCTCCAGGCCGTCGATGGCGTCGTAGGGCAGCGGCGCGAGGCGCGCCCGGTGGAAGCGCGCCGCCAGAATGGGGTAGAGCGTCTGGTTGATGAGGCTGGACTTGCCCGAGCCCGAGACGCCCGTGACGCAGGCAAACACGCCGACCGGCAGCACGAACGGATCGCCCTTGAGGTTGTGTCCGACGGCGCCGCCGAGCACGATGCGGCGGCCGTCCTGGAGGCGGCGCTGCCGGGGCACGTGGATGTGGCGCTCGCCGCAGAGGTAGGCGGCCGTGAGGCTGTGGTTGCGGCCCTGGCCGCGCTTGAACTCGGCGGGCGAAC
>CBDTTW010000144.1:0-7724 GCA_965363675.1 uncultured Rhodothermaceae bacterium | reverse complement strand
GGGGCAGATAGTTATAGGCCAGCACGTAATCCGAGTTGCGCAAATCGATCAGCAGGTTCGTCGCCACGAAGAACTGGTGGTTGCCCAGCATGTCGCTGAACATCATCTGCGTGATGCCCTGCACCCCGTAGAGCACATCGTAGCCCGCCGTGCCGTAGACGAGGTCGGGCGAGAACGTGAGCTTGTAGCGGCGCGCCTTGTAGCGGCCGTCGGCGCTGAGGAGCGCCGAGGCCACGGCCGCAGGCGCCCGGGCGGTGTCGGGGGCGGCCCCCGGCGGCGGCTGCTCGAAGTCGAACGCGCCGAAGTCGATGCGCACGCCGCCGTAGGTGGTGCTGTCGGCGGCAGGCGGCGCCTCCTCGGCCTTGCCGTCGGGGCCGACGCGGCGGTTGCCGGCCAGGATGGCCGCCAGCAGCGAGGCGCGCGCGCCCGCCGCCCCGGCGCGCGCCGGCGCGTCGCGGCGGCGGGCGTAGGCCCGTCCGTCCGTGGCGTCGCGCAGGAACGGGTTGCGCCGGCGCAGACCGTCGCGGGCCAGGGCGGCGGCCGGCGCTTCGGCAGGGGCCTGCTGCAAGGCCCGCTGCGCCCACACGTTCGGCAAAAGCTCCTCCCGGTCGAGCCGCCGCTGCGTCGGGTCGTCCATGACGTAAATCGACGGCGCCCCGTCCTTGAGGCCCACCAGCGCCGCCTTTTTGCCGTTGGCCGAAAGGCTCACCTGCGTGATGCCCGTCAGCACGTCCGTCAGCGGCCGCTCGGCGCCCGTCGCCAGGCGCTTCTCGTAGAGGTTGTAGATGCCGTTGCGGTCCGAGACAAAGACGACCGTCTCGGAGGACGGCCCGAACCGGACGTGCAGCTCGTCCCAGGCGGCGGTGTCCGTCAGCCGCTCGATGCGGTGCGTGCGCAAATCCAGGCGGTAGGCGTCCATCTGCCGGTAGTCGTGCCGTGCCATGTCGAAGGCGGCGGCGCCCAGGGCGCCGCGCTCGGTGTAGGGGCCGCGGTCGCTGTGAAAGGCCAGGCTCCCCCCGTCGGCGCTCCACGAAGGCTCGTGGTCGCTGAACACGTCGTTCGTATAGTTGAGCGTGGCGCGCGTCTCCAGGTCGAGCACGTACACGTCGCTCTGCGCGTCGAGCGACGCCTCGAAGGCGATCCGGGCGCCATCCGGGCTCCAGGCCACCGAAACGATCTGGTCCACGTCGGGCACGCGGTAGTGCACCGCCCGGCCGGTCTCGGCGTCCACCAGCGCGATGGCGTCGGCGCCGCCGCTCGTGACGGCCACGGCGATGCGCCGCCCGTCGGGGCTCCAGGAAAGCCCCGGCGTCAGGATGCGCAGGCTCTCGAACTGCGTGTTGTCCTGCCCGCTGATGAGCTTCTTCCGGATCTCGCCCGTGGCCGCGTCGGCGATGTACACGTCGAACAGGGCGCCCTGCGTCGTAATGAAGGCCAGGCGGTCGCCCTCGGGCGAGAGCGCCGGGCTGGTGTTGTAGTAGCCTTTGTCCCGCGCGATGAGCAGCCGCGCGATCTCGTCCAGATGCTCGCGGGCGGCCATCTCGGGGAAATAGATCTCCCGGAGCGCGCGCTGCCACCGGTCGGAGAGCTGCGCGAGCGTCAGCCCCGTCGCCTGCTGAAAGCTCGGCTCGACGGCCTGCGAAACCCGGATGCGTTGCAGGATCTCGGCGATCTTCTCCGTCCCGTACTGCTCGGCGACGTAGTCCCACACGCTCTGGCCGCCCCGGTAGGCAAAGTACCCGTCGAGCAGCTTGATCGGGGCCAGGTTGTCCTCCAGGACGGCCTCGCGCACGTACATGTCCGAGGCCGTATCCCACCCGAGCGCGGCGTACTCGGCCAGGCCCTCGTTGAACCACAGGGGCACGCGCAGCCGGATGTTGCTCTGGATGATCGCCTGGATCGAGCCGCCGTAGAGCATGTCGTTGACGGCGGCGTGCACCAGCTCGTGGTGGATCACCCGGCGGAAGTCGCGGTAGTCCCCCGTAAACGGCACGGCGATGCGGTTCTTGAACAGCTCGGTCACGCCCCCGATGCCCTCGGCGTGCTCGGGCAGATCCACGGCGTTCGTCACGGCGAAGTCGTGGTGGCTCTGGTACACCAGGATCGGGATGCGCTCGCCCAGGCGGTGCTGAAACAGCTCCTCGATCTGCCCGTAGGCCGCCTCGGCCGCCTTGGCCGCAAAGTCGGCCAGGTAAAAGCCGCCCTCGTAGTAGTACACGTCGAAATGGTCCGACCGGACGACGAACCAATCGTGCGCGTCGTACTGGACCTTGTTCTTGCCGAACCGGAAGTACTGCGCCTGCGCCGGCGGCGCCCCGAAGCACAGCAGGCCCGCGCAGGCGGCTGCGGCCGCCCACCGCAGCAGCGCCGAGCCGAAGCGCAAGCAGGCGGGAGCAGGAAACGTACGGGCCACGCGGCGCACCGAAAGGTCAGGCGTTGCATGCGGCGCACCGGCGCGCCGTACCGGATTCAAGCGCCGGCTCCGGCGCAGGTTCCGCCGCCTCAGGCGTAGCGAATCCAGCGCAGCAAATCGCCGAAGCCGGCCTTCTTGCCGTACATGAGGATGCCCACCCGGTAGATGCGCCCGCTCAGCCAGATCGACCCCACGAACGCGGCGACGAGCAGCGCCAGCGAGGCCAGGATCTGCCAGAGCGGCACGTCCGAGACGGTCGCGCGCACCACCATCAGAATGGGCGAGAAGAACGGGATCATCGAGAACACCACCGAGAGCGGGGCGTTGGGGTTCTCGATCATGAACCCCATGAAGATGATCGGCACGAGAATCAGCATCGTCACCGGAAACATGAGCCCCTGCGCCTCCTGCGGCTGCTCGACGGCCGAGCCGAGCGCGGCGAACAGGCTGGAGTAGAGCAGGTAGCCGCCCAGGAAGAACAGCACGAACCACACGAAGATCATCGGCGAGACGCTCGGGATGCTGATGTTGGCCGCGCTCAGCACCTCCTGCTGCGACGCCCCGGCCGGCAGGTTGAGCGTCGCCGGGTCGATGAACAGCCCGATGATGCCGCCCGAGAGCGAGATGCCGACCATGATGAGCACGCTCCAGAGCACCATCTGGAGCAGCCCCATCGCCCCGATGCCCAGCACCTTGCCCATCATCAGCTCGAACGGCCGCACCGAGGAGATCATCACCTCGACGACGCGGCTCGACTTCTCCTCGATCACGCCCTGCATCACGAACGAGCCGTAGATGAACATGACCATGTACATCATGAACCCGAGCACGTAGCCGATGATCGAAAAGGCGATGCTGCTGTCCTCGGACTCGCCCTCGTCGGTCAGCTTGACCATGCGCAGCGGCACGTCGGACCGGAGGATGTCGAGCACCTGCTGCGGCGCTCCGGCGGCTTCCAGGCGCTCGGCCTCGACGGCCTGGTTCACCAGCTCCGAGACGCGCTGCTGCGTCGTGAGCCCGCCGCCCGCCTCCGAGTAGTACGCCGCCTCGCCCTCGCCCCGCTCCAAGCCGCGCGGCAAGTGCAGATACGCCGTGATGGCGCCCGCCTGCACCGCGCGCCGCAGCGAGTCGGGCGGGACCTGCGCCGCCGAAAGCTCGAACTGCTCGTCGGCGGCGCGCGCGATGCGCGGCAGCAGCACGCCCGTGTCGTCGAGCACGGCGATCCGGTAGCTCGTCGTCTCCAGGGCCAGCACCGTCAGCAGCCCCGAGCCCACGCTGAGCCCGATCAAAAGCAGCGGCCCGAGCACCGTCGAAATGAGGAACCACTTCGAGAGCACGCGGCGCATGAACTCGCTTTTGAGGATAACCCAGATTTTTTTCATCGCAGCAGCAGGGGAGAGGGGGAGGGGCGGGCGCGGCTCAGGCCGCCGGGGCCGCGCGGCGCTGGTGCTCCTCGACGACCTGAATGAAAATCTCGTTCAGCGGCGGCTCGACCAGCTCGAAGCGCTGCACCTCCTCGGAGCCCTCGGCGGCCAGCGCCAGCACGCGGCGGCGCGCGGCGGCGTCGCCGGCGGCCAGGCGCAGATCCACGCGCGAGGTGCTGCGCGTGGTGATGCGCCCCAGCCCCTCGCGCTCGATCTGCTCGGCGAAGCGCCCGTCGCCCGTGAACTCGATGATGGCCGTGTTGCGCCCGTAGCGCTGCTTGATCTCGCGGAGCGAGCCTTGCAGCACGATCTGCCCGCCCGAGATCAGGCAGATGTCGTCGCAGATCTGCTCGACCTGCTCCATCTGGTGCGAGGCGAACACGATGGTGCGCTCGGCCTGCTTCAGTTCGAGGATGATGTCCCGGAGCAGGTTGGCGTTGATCGGGTCGAGGCCGCTGGCCGGCTCGTCCAGGATGAGCAGTTGCGGCTCGTGCAGCAGCGTCGAGATGAACTGCACCTTCTGCTGCATGCCTTTGGAAAGCTCCTCGGTTTTCTTGCCCAGGTAATCCGTCGCCTGGAAGCGTTCGAGCCAGCGGCCGGCGCGGCGGCGCGCCTCGGCCTGCGGCAGCCCCTTGAGCGCCCCTAGGTACACGAGCTGCTCGCCTACCTTGAGCTTTTTGTACAGCCCGCGCTCCTCGGGCAAGTAGCCCATCACGGCCTGGCTCCACGGCCCCACCGGGCGCCCCGCGAAGCACACCCGCCCTTCGTCCGGCGCGGTGATGTAGGCGATCATCCGGATGGTCGAGGTCTTGCCGGCGCCGTTGGGGCCGAGCAGCCCCAGGATGCGCCCCGGCTGCGCCTCGAAGCTTACCCCGTCTACGGCGGTCAGCTTGCCGTAGCGCTTGGTGGCTCCTTCGACGGTAAGTACGGGCATGGAGACAGCGGTTCGGTGGACTTTCTGCACGGGCTTTGCTAATCTGCGGCCGTCCCTACAAGCTACGCGCCCCGCTCGCCCGAAGTTACCATGCTGCTTCAATCTTTTCTGCTCCCGCGCGGCCTTGCCGTTTGCTTTGCAGCGTGCCTTGCGGCCTGCCCCCGCTCGGCGGCGGCGCAGCCTGCGGGGCCGCCCGCTGCCCCCTTCGATGTGGTAGTCGTCGGCGGAACCCCCGGCGGCGTCATGGCGGCCGTGGCGGCGGCGCGCGAAGGCCGCACGGTGCTCTTGCTGGAGCGCACCGCCCACATCGGCGGCCTGCCGGCCAACGGCCTCGGCGCCACCGACATCCACACGCGCGGCGCCACGGGCGGCATGTTCCTGGAGTTCGTCGAGCGCATCCGCAGCCACTACGCCCGCGTCTACGGCCCGGACTCCCCCCAACTCGCCCTCGCCTCGGACGGCTACCACTTCGAGCCGTCCGTCGCTGAAGCCGTGCTGGGGGCGATGCTCGCCGAGCAGCCGCGCATCGCGGTGCGCACGCTCCGCCAGTTCGACGCCCTCCCCGAGCGCGTCGAGATGCACGCCGAGCGCATCGCGGCCATCCACGTGCTCGACCGGCAGACCGGCGCGCTCGAACGCTGCGCCGGGGCGGTCTTCATCGACGCCACCTACGAGGGCGACCTGGCCGCCGCCGCCGGCGCGCCCTATGCCATCGGCCGCGAAGGCGCCGACGCCTACGCCGAGCCGCTCGCCGGGGTCGTCTACAAGTACTGGGGCGGACCCGTCGGCCCGTGGTCTACCTTCGCCGGCGACAACGCCATCCAGGCGTACAACTACCGCCTCTGCCTCACGCGCGACCCCGCCCGGCGCGTCCCGATTGCGCGCCCCGAGCGCTACGACCCTGCCGAGTACCGCTCGCTCGTCGAAGACGTGCGCACGGGCCGCCACACCGGCGCGGAAATGGCCGCCCTCACGCCCGAAGCCTGGCAGGCGCTTCAGCAGCGCCGCGCCGCAGGCGCCCCTGCGCCCGTGCCCGGCGAGCCGTTCGGCATCCGCCGCCTCGTCAACATGATCCCGCTGCCCAACGGCAAAACCGACGCCAACAACCAGCACCTCGCATTCCTCTCGACCGATCTGCCCGAGGAGAACTGGCCCTGGCCCTCGGCCTCGTGGGACTGGCGCGACCGGTTCGCCGAGCGCCAGCGCGATTATACGCTCGGACTGCTCTGGTTCGCCCAGAACGACCCGGCCCTGCCCGATTCGTTCCGCCAGGCATGCCGGGAGTGGGGCCTTGCCCGAGACGAGTACGCCGACAACGGGCACTTCCCGCGCCAGGTCTACGTCCGCGAGGGGCGGCGCATCCGGGGCGTCTACCTGTTCACCGCCCACGACGCCCTGCCGACGGCCCCCGGCCGCCGCCCGCCCGTGCACGGCGGCAGCATTACGGCCAGCCACTACGCCATCGACTCGCACGCCGTGCGCAAGCGCGAGGAGGGCCGCGTGCATCTCGACGGCTTCCTGAGCTACCGGAATACGCCGTACACCGTGCCCTACGGCGTCATTACGCCCATTCGCGTCGATAACCTGCTCGTTCCGGTGGCCGCCTCCAGCACGCACCTCGGCTTCTCGACCCTGCGCATGGAGCCGTGCTGGATGGCGCTCGGGCAGGCCGCCGGCCTCGCCGCCGGCCTCGCCATCGGCTCCGGCGCGCCCGTGCAGGCCGTGCCTGTGGCCGCGCTCCAGGAGCGCCTGCTTGCCCAGGGGGCCGTGCTGATGTACTTCGAGGATGCCGGGCCGGCGCATCCGGCATGGGCGGCCTTGCAGTTCTTCGCCCTGCGCGGCTTCTTTCCCGAGTGGCAGGCCCGCCTGGACGAGGCCATTGCGCCCGAGGACGCCGCCCGCTTCCAGGCGTGGGCAGGCCTCGCCCCGGAGGGCGTCCCCGCCGGGCAGTCGCGCGGCGCCTTTCTGCAACGCCTCCAGGCCCGTGTGCAGCAGCTCCCGCCTGAGCGCGCCGCCGACATCCGCGCCCCGGAGGACGCGCCCCCCCCGCCGCACCGGCACTGACGGCCCCGAAGCGCCTGCGGCGAAGCGGCCTGCGCCGCCCCGAAGGGTGTTTCAACAACTATTTTCATCGCTGCCCCCCTGATTTCGGAAACCCCTGTCCCGGAAAGGGGTAGGGTTAACCAAATCTTCAAACAACAGCGCTTCCGCCAACCCGCATGAAAACCTTCAAGACGCCCCTCCACTTTGTTCTCGCGCTCACGCTGCTCGTGGCGGCCGCCGCCTGCGGCGACGTAGGCAACGCCCCCCAGGCCGAGACCGCCGCCGCCGTCGAGGTCGCCGAAGGGGCCGGCCGGACGCTGCCCATCGACACGGCCCAGAGCAGCGTCAAGTGGCGCGGCGCCAAGGTCACCGGCGCCCACGACGGCGGCTTCCATACCCTCGACGGCGTGCTCACGGTGCAGGGCGAGGCCGTCACCGGCGCCCAGGTGCGCATCGACACCCGCTCGATCTACAGCGACACCGAGAAGCTGACCGGCCACCTCATGAGCGCCGACTTCTTCGACGTAGAGAAGCACCCCGAGGCCATCTTTGCCGCCGACCAGTTCGTTCCGGCGGACTCGGCCGGGGCCACCCACCTCGTCACGGGCAACCTGACCATGCTCGGCAACACCCGGAGCGTCACGTTCCCCGCCACGATCACCCGTGAAGGCGAGCGCGTCCGCGCCCAGGCCGACTTCATCATCGACCGCACGCAGTGGGGCATCGTCTACAAAGGCAAGGCCGACGACCTGATCAGCAACGACGTGCGCATCATCCTCGACGTGACGGCCGCGCCCGGCGCCGAACTCACGGCGGCCGCCCCGAGCGACACGCTGCAATAAGCTCCGCGTCCGGAGAAAACAAAAAGGGCCTCCCGCGCGCATGGCGGGAGGCCCTTTTGCCGTTCGGC
>CBDTTW010000143.1:0-7843 GCA_965363675.1 uncultured Rhodothermaceae bacterium | reverse complement strand
CCCAAATATATCTGCGCTCCTCTGAAACCAACGCTGCGTCGGCGCGAATAAGTAACCCTCAAGGTTACATATAGCGTTCGGGTATGGCGAGTCGGTTTACGTTGTCGGTGCACATTCTCGGGCTTGCGCTCTGGTGGGAGCGAAAGCACGACGAGCTTGCAACGTCCGAGCGGCTGGCCCGTAGCATCAACACGAACCCCGTTGTGGTGCGGCGCCTGGTGGCGGCCCTTAAGCGGGCCGGGCTGCTCGAAACGCGGCGCGGCGTTGGCGGGGGCATCCGGGTGGCGGCGCCCCCGGCCGAGGTAAATTTGCGGCAGATATATGAGGCCGTAGAGGCGGGCCGGGAACTGCTTTCGCTGTACCCCGGCGTTCCGGACCGGCAGTGCGGCTTCGGTTGCCACCTGGAAGCCTACCTTCGGGAGGTGTATGCCCGCTCCGAAGAAGCCCTCAAGGCCGAACTGGAGAAGGTGACCCTGGCCGACGTGGCGCGCAGCGTGCGGGCGCCGCGCATGGCTTCGCCGGAGCCCGCGCGGCCTTTCGTTGAACCCGGCTGTCCGCCCTCCCCGAGGGGGCATGCCCTACGCGAGAAACCTTTGTGAGCCTACGGACGCCTTTACTGTTGGGATTGCGCCTGCTGGCCGCCGCCGACGTGCTGGTGATGACCCTGCCGCTGCTCTTCTCGTTCGAGGGATCGACCGAGCGGCTGGCGGCGTATGGCTACCCGATGCCGGGGCTGTTCCTCACGCTGGCGGTGCTTGCGGGCACGCTGGGGCCTGCGCTGCTCGTGGCGGGCTTCAAGGTGCGGTACGCCGCCTTTCTGATGCTCTCCCTGTTCGTCACCCCGATGGCGGTGCTGTACTCGCTGCACTCCAGCAATAGCTGGGGCGAGCTTCAGTGGCTGCTGCAACTGATCCGTATGCTGGAGCCTGCCTTTCTGGTGGCGGCCCTGGCGACGCTGATTCTGGAAGGCGGCGGCGCCCTTGCCATGGACGAGCGCCGGGAGCGCATGGCCCGCGAGGAAGAAGAACGCCGCCTCGCCGAGGTGAGCGGGCCTGCCGAGGCTCCTCCGGCTCCGGCGGCGCACGCCGAGGTCGTCTGAGGTTTTACCCATCAACTCGATTCGACAGATTACGTGGACAAACCTGAAAAGAAGAAGGTGCAATGGTCGTCGGCGTGGCGGGAAGCGCGCCGGCTCATCTGGGCGCACCGGGGCAAGCTGGCGATCGGCTTCGGGATGATGCTCGTCAGCCGGATCGCCGGCCTGGTGCTGCCGGCCAGCTCGAAGGTGGTGATCGACGAGGTGATCGGCAAGGGCCGCGCCGAACTGCTCGTGCCCGTAGCCATCGCGGCGGGCCTGGCGACGCTCACGCAGGCGGTGTTCTCGTTCGGACTGTCGCAGGTGGTAAGCATCGAGGCGCAGAAAGCCATCATGAACATGCGGCGGCGCGTGCAGGCGCAGATCACCCACTTGCCGATCCGGTTCTTCGACGGCACGCAGTCCGGCGTGCTCATCTCGCGTATCATGAGCGACCCTGAGGGCATCCGCAACCTGGTGGGCACAGGCATCGTGCAGCTCGTGGGCGGCGCGTTCACGGCGGCGCTCGCGCTGAGCGTGCTCATCTACCTGAACTGGCGGCTCACGCTGATCACGCTCGTGCTGCTGGCCGTCTTCGGCGGCATCATGGCGTACGCGTTCCGCAAGATCCGGCCGATCTTCCGCAAGCGCAATGAAATCAACGCCCAGGTGACCGGGCGGCTGGGCGAGACGCTCAGCGGCATCCGGGTCATCAAGGCGTACCGCATGGAGGCTCCCGAGCAGCGCGTGTTTTCGGAGGGCGTGGACCGGCTGTTTCAGAACGTGCGGCAGTCCATCACCAGCATCTCGCTGATGAACGCGGCCGCGCTCGTGATCGTGGGTCTAGTGGGCATGGTAATGATCCTGATCGGGGGGCGCGACATCCTCGAAGGGCGCATGACGCTCGGCGACTACGTGATGTACATGGTGTTCACCGGCTTCCTGGCGGCGCCCGTCATCGAGATCGCGGCCATCGGGACGCAGATCAGCGAGGCGTTTGCCGGCCTGGATCGCATCCGGGAGGTGCTGGAGATGACGACCGAGGACTCCGAGGATGCCCACCGCCGACCGGTGGAGCGCCTGCGGGGCGAGGTGGTCTTCGAGCGCGTGGGCTTTTCCTATGTGGAGGGGTCGCCGGTGCTGAAGGACATCACGTTTACGGCGCCCGCCGGCTCTACGACGGCCCTCGTCGGGTCGAGCGGCTCCGGCAAGAGCACGCTCGTGAGCCTGGTAATGGCCTTCATCCAGCCGCAGGAAGGGCAGATCCGCATCGACGATAGGGACCTGGCGACCCTCCGGGTGGGCGAGTTCCGGCAGCAGCTCGGCGTGGTGCTTCAGGATAACTTTCTGTTCGACGGCACGGTGGCGGACAACATCCGCTTTTCGCGGCCGCAGGCGCCGCTGGAGGAGGTGATCGAGGCCGCGCGCCTGGCCAACTGCGACGGGTTTATCGAGAGCTTTCCGGAGGGCTACGATACGGTCGTCGGCGAGCGGGGCATCAAGCTCTCGGGCGGGCAGCGCCAGCGCATTGCGATTGCCCGGGCGCTTCTGGCCGACCCGCGCATTCTGATCCTGGACGAGGCCACGTCCAGCCTGGATTCCGAAAGCGAGGGGTTGATCCAGCGCGGCCTGAATCAGCTTCGGGAGGGGCGCACGACGTTCGTGATTGCGCACCGCCTCTCGACGATCCGGAGCGCCGATCAGATCCTGGTGCTGGAGCGCGGCGAGATCATCGAGCGCGGCGACCACGATACGCTGATGGCGCTCGGGGGGCGCTACCGCGAGCTGCACGACCGCCAGCACGCCTGGGAGTCGAACCGGTACGTGAACCCGGGCGAGGAGCTGGCGAGTGAGCCGGCGGCGTAGCGCGTCCGCGCCGCATTTCGGGGGGTAAGCTCCGAGCGGGCGGCGTATATTCGAGGGCGCTTCCGGCGTTGCAGCCGGGGCGCCCTTTTTTACCTTAGCGCCAACCCCGATCCCCTCCCATGAAAATCACCAAGGCGGTCATTACGGCGGCCGGCCCCAAACAGCGTACGCTGCCGCTGCAAACCCTCATCGACCGCGACGGCATCGAGAAGTCGGTGCTGCGCATCATCATCGAGGAGGCGCTGCGCGCCGGCATCGAGGAGATTTGCGTGGTGGTGCAGCCCGGCGACGAAGGCGCCTACGGCGCCGTCGCGGGCGACCACGCCGGGCGGCTGCATTTCGTGCAGCAGCGCGAGCCGCTGGGCTACGGGCACGCCGTGTACTGCGCGCGGGAGTTTGCCGGCGGCGATGCGTTTCTGCACCTCGTGGGCGACCATCTGTACGTGGGGCGGGGCGAGACGGGTTGCGCGCGGCGGCTCGTGGAGCTGGCCGAGAAGGAGGCGTGCGCCGTCTCAGCGGTGCAGGCCAGCCGCGAGAGCCTGCTGCCGTACTACGGCGCCGTCGGCGGGCGGCGCGTCGGCGGGGCGCAGTGCGTCTACGAGGTCGATACGGTGATCGAGAAGCCGACGCCGACCGAGGCCGAGCAGGCGCTCGTCATCCCGGGGTTGCGGGCGGGGCATTACCTGTGCTTCTTCGGGATGCATGTGCTGACGCCGGCCGTGCTGGAGATCCTCGGGCGGCTGCTGGCCGAGCGCAACGGCGGCGGCCGCGTGACGCTCTCGGAGGCCCTCGCGCTGCTGCCCCGCAAAGAGCGGTACCTGGCCTTCGAGAACCCGGACTGGCGCTACGACGTGGGGGTGAAGTACGGCCTGCTCACGGCGCAGCTCGCCCTGGCGCTCAGCGGCGCCGACCGCGACGAGGTGCTGACGACGCTGCTGCGCTTCATGACGGCGCGTGAACTCAGCCAATCGGGGAGCTAGAGGAGCCGCCATGTCAACACTCGTGGAGTATATCACCTCCGAAGATCCGGCGCTGCGCAACCAATCGCTCGAAGCCTTCTGCGAGGCCGCCACGGCCGAGGAGCTGCTGGCCGAGTGCCGGGCGCTCGACCAGTTCCGGCGCGAGAGCGGCAACCTGTACGACCGGGTGCGCGCGCTGTTCTTTCTGTACGCCATCTACCGCTTCCACCTGCCCGAGAAGCCCGGCGTGGCGGCGCGCGGCCTCGTGCCGTTCGAAGGGTACACGAATCTGCTCAAGCGGCGTTTCGAGGAGGCCATCGAGCAGTTCCTGGAGACGCTGTCCGAGAGCGGCCCTACCGACGCCATTTGCAGCGCCCTCGCCAACGCCTACCACCGGCTGAGCTTCCAGACGCTGGCGGACCAGGTGCGCCGCAGCGTGCGCTCGGTGCGCGGCAACCAGTGGATGTTCCGCACGGGGCATCCGGCCGACCATCCGCTGCGCGTCCGCCCGGAGATGATGCAGCGCGACCCTGTGGACGGGCTGTTCCCGATTCTGCACGAAGCGACGCCGGTGCGCATGGACCTGACGCACTCCGGCTGGAGCGACATTTTCTTCCTGGGGATGGACTTCCCCGAGGGCGCGCGCGTGCTCAACGTGTCGGTGGACCTGGGGGCGCGGCGGGACGGCGCCCCGGGCGCGCCGAAGCCGCCCGTCGAGGCGTACCTGCGCGTGATCGACCAGCCCGTGCTGCGCCTGACGAGCGTGGACCTGGGCGCGACGGCCGACATCACGAACCTGGCCGAGGTGTTCGACTTTGCGCGCGACTACCTGGGCCTGCTCAAGGCGGCCGTGATCGCGGCGGGCCTCATCCCGCCGGGCATGGAAGGCTCGGAGCAGTCGCTTGCGGACGTGCTGGCGCGCATGACGGCGCCGGGGCACGGTCTGGAAATCGTCAGCCGCGTCAACGACATTCCGAAAGGTTCGCGGCTGGCCGTCTCGACGAATTTGCTGGCCTCGCTCATCTCGGCGTGCATGCGCGCCACGAGCCAGGTGCATTCGCTGACGGGGATGCTCGAAGAGCCGGAGCGCCGGCTCGTGGCCGCGCGCGCCATCCTCGGCGAGTGGCTGGGTGGCTCGGGCGGCGGCTGGCAGGACTCGGGCGGGGTGTGGCCGGGCATGAAGCTCATCCAGGGCGTGCCGGCGCAGCCGGGCGACCCGGAGTACGGCGTCAGCCGGGGCCGCCTGCTGCCGCAGCACACCATCCTGACGCGCGAGGACGTGACGCCGGAGACGCGCCGCCGCCTCGAAGAAAGCCTCGTGCTGGTGCACGGCGGCATGGCGCAGGACGTGGGCCCCATCCTGGAGATGGTCACCGAGAAGTACCTGCTCCGGGCCGAAGCCGAGTGGCAGGGGCGCCTGGAGGCCATCCGGCGCTTCGACGACATCGTGCGCTACCTCAAAACCGGCGACATCCCGCAGATCGGTGCGGCCACGGAGGGCAACTTCTTCGGCCCCATCCAGACGATCATCCCGTGGGCGAGCAACTACTACACCGAGTCGCTGATCGCGCAGGTGCGGGAGGAGTTCGGGGCCGACTTCTGGGGCTTCTGGATGCTGGGCGGCATGTCGGGCGGCGGCATGGGCTTCATCTTCGACCCGAGCCGCAAGGCCGAGGCGCAGGGCCGTTTGCAGGAGATCATGCGTGCGACCAAGGCCCGCCTGGAGCACGCCGTGCCGTTCGCCATGGAGCCGGTCGTCTACGACTTTGCCATCAACGAGCGGGGCACGTATGCGTCGCTGCTGCAAGGCGCCGAGGCCCTGATGCCGGCGGCCTACTACACGCTCATCGCCCCGGCGCTTTTGCGCACCGAGCAGCGGCGCCTGCCCGCGTCGCGCCGCGCCGAACTCGACCGCTTCGGGGCCGCCTGCCGCACCGAACCCTCGCTCTCGGGCATGGTGCAGGCGCTTTTCGACCGGCTGCTGCCGCGCAGCGACCGCGACGAAGCCGGGGCAGGCAACTTGCAATCGCTGCTGGACGCCTACGGCTTCGACCGGGTGCAGCACGAGCAGATCCGCGCGGATTTGCGCACGGGACGCATCGGGCTGGCGCAAAACCGCCTGCCCGTCCGGACGCGCATCGAGGACGCGGCCGAGGGCGACGTGATCGACGCGCTCGAAGGGCTGCCTCGGGAGGACTACGACGCCGGCATGGAGGCCCTGGCGGCCGGGTCGGTGGCGGTGCTTTCGCTGGCCGGCGGGGCGGGCACCCGCTGGACGAAGGGGGCGGGCGTGGTCAAGGCGCTCAACCCGTTCTGCAAGCTGGGGGGCCGCCACCGCACGTTCGTGGAGGCGCACCTTGCCAAAAGCCGCCGCACGAGCCGCCTCTGCGGCGCCCCCGTGCCGCACCTCTTCAGCACGAGCTACCTGACGCACGCGCCCATCGCCGCATTCCTGAAGGCTGCCGGCAACTACGGCTACGAAGGGCCGCTGCGGCTCAGCCAGGGCCGCGCCATCGGGCTACGCCTCATCCCGACGGCGCGCGATTTGCGCTTCGCGTGGGAGGAGATGCCGCAGCAGCTCCTCGACGAGCAGGCGCAGAAGGTCCGTGAGAGCCTGCACGCGGCGCTCATCGACTGGGCGCGGCAGGCCGGCGAGGCCGGCGACTATACGGACAACCTGGCGTTGCAGTGCCTGCATCCGGTGGGCCACTGGTACGAAGCGCCCAACCTGTTCCGCAACGGGGTGCTGCGGGGCCTGCTCGAAGAGCGGCCCGCCCTCAAGCACCTGATGATCCACAACATCGACACGCTCGGGGCGAGCCTCGACCCGGCGATTCTCGGGCGGCACGTCCGCGAGGGGGCGACGCTCACGACCGAGGTCATCACGCGGCGCCTCGACGACCGGGGCGGCGGCCTGGCCCGCATCGACGGGCGCCTGCGCCTGATCGAGGGGCTGGCCCTTCCGCGCGAGGAAGCCGAGTTCGGCCTGACGTACTACAACACCAGCACGACGTGGGTCGATATCGACCGCCTGCTGAGCGTTTTCGGGCTGACGCGCGCCGACCTGGCCGACGAGGCCAAAACGGCGGCGGCCGTGCGCGAGCTTGCCGCGCGCATGCCGACCTACGTGACGCTCAAGGAGGTCAAGAAGCGCTGGGGCAAGGGGCAGGAAGACGTGTTCCCGGTGACGCAGTTCGAGAAGCTCTGGGGCGACATGACGGCGCTGCCCGAGGTAAGCTGCCGCTTCATCGTGGCGCCGCGCATGCGCGGGCAGCAGCTCAAGGAGCCCGCCCAGCTCGACGGCTGGCTCCGCGACGGCTCGGCGGCCTACCTCGACGCACTCTGCGACTGGCAGTAACCCTACAGCATCCGCTTCTCGCCGGCCGCGAAGTCGTGGATGACGCCGGCGATGTAGGCGAGCTGCGCCGGGGTCAGCTCGGTGTGCATCGGGAGGGAGATCACCTCGTCGGCGGCCGCGTCGGTGTGCGTGAGGTCGCCGTGGCGGGAGGCCGCCGCCCCCTGGAACACCTCCAGGCGGTGCAGCGGCACGGGGTAGTAGACGGCGTGCGGCACCCCGTGCGCCGTAAGGCGCTCTGCAAGGGCGTCGCGGCGGCGCGGGCCGCCGCCTGCGGAGGCGACCCGGAGCGTGTACTGGTGGAAGACGTGCGTGCGGTCGGGGGCCTGGTAAGGCGTCGTGATGCCGTCGAGGCCGGCGAGCAGGCGGTCGTAGGCGGCTGCGGCTTCGCGGCGGGCGTTCGCGTAGGCGTCGAGGTGGCGCAGCTTGACGCGCAGAATGGCGGCCTGGAGCGCGTCGAGGCGGCTGTTGACGCCCACCACCTCGTTGTAGTACTTGCGGCGGGAGCCGTGGTTGGCGGCGGCGTTCTCGAACGGGCTCCAGAAGAACGGCTGACCGCGCCGGCCGATCAGCAGCAGGTGCGGCGTG
>CBDTTW010000142.1:0-7936 GCA_965363675.1 uncultured Rhodothermaceae bacterium | reverse complement strand
CCTACTGGAGCCTGCGAGGCTACCGGCTGCCCGAGGCGCTGCCGGCCGCCTACACACCGCCGCCGTACCTGCCGCTCGCCGAGAGCGGCGCGGCCGATGCCTCCTGGGCGTTCCCGATGTTTCGGAGGGTTCGCCTCAACCTCGGGGCTTTTTTTCGCTTTACGCCCCGGCAAAGCCTGACGTATTACAGCCGGCGCTTCGTCCGCGACGACGCGCTCGCGCCGGGGGCCGCGTATTTCTACACCGCCACGGCCACCGCGCCCGAGGCGAGCGGCGCGGCGGCGGGCGCCTTTGCGGCGGCGACGCTGCGCATGGGGCGCAGCCTGGAGCAGCGCGCCTTCTACCAGGCGCTGCGCCCCGTCGCCGACGACGTGGTGTACTGGCAGGCGTGGGCCTCGGCGCCCCGGAGCCTGCTGCGCTACGATCTCCACTACCGCCCCGCCGCCCGCTTCTCGGCGAGGGCAGGCGTGCGTTACCACTCGCCGACGTACTGGGCGGGCTACCGCGAGGCCGACGTGCAGACCGTCGGGCGCTACCCCGCCCGGCTCGCCGCCGTGTGGAACCTGGAGGCGCAGGCGTCGAAACGCTTCTGGGGCGAACACCTGCAAACCGGCTTCCGGCTGGACAATCTGCTCAACCGGGACGTGCGCGCGCACCCGGCCGGAGCCGACTTTGCTACGACGCTCTACGTCTTCGCGCACGTCTCGCTGTAGCCGGTCATGTACGACGCTCCCCTCGAACGCTACCACCCCCTCATCGACGACTGGGAAGCCTTCCTGGAGGCGCTCCGGCGCCCGCTCCCGACGGCGGTATGGGTCAACACGCTCCGGGCCTCCGCCGACGAGGTCGGGGCGATGCTGGCCGCCGAGGGGCTGGAGCCCGCGCCCCTGTCGTGGCGCCCCGCCGCCTTTCGGCTCGGGCGGCCCGAGGGCGCGGGCGCGCGCCTGCCTTACCTCGCGGGCCTCTACCACATCCAGGAGGAGGCGTCGATGCTGCCGGCGTGGCTGCTGGCGCCGCCGCCGGGCCGGCGCGTGCTCGACCTGTGCGCGGCCCCCGGCGGCAAAACGGCGCAACTGGCCCTGGCGCTTGGGGGCCGGGGCACGGTCGTCGCCAACGACCTTTCGCAGGGGCGGCTGAACGTCGTCCAGACGACGCTCGCACGGCTCGGCCTGGCCAACGTCTCGCTCACGGCGGCCGACGCGGCGCACTACCCCGGCCGCGACGCGTTCGACGCGGTGCTGCTCGACGCCCCCTGCTCGTGCGAGGGCACAGCGCGCAAGGCGCCGCGTGTGCTGCGCGCCGCCTGCCGCGAGCAGAGTCTGGCCCACGGACGGCGGCAGCAGGCCATGCTGCGCCGCGCCCTGCGCCTGTGCCGCCCGGGCGGGCGCGTCGCCTACGCCACCTGCACGTTCGCGCCCGAGGAAAACGAAGCCGTCGTCGATGCCGCGCTCCGGGCCTGGCCGCCGGGGGCCGTGCGCGTGGCGCCGGCTGCGCTGCCGGGCCTGCGCGTCGCCCCCGGCGTCACGGCGTGGCAGGGGCAAACCTTTGCTGAAGAAGTCGGCGGCTGCCTGCGGCTCTGGCCGCACCACAACGACACGGGCGGCTTCTTCGTAGCGATCCTGGAGAAAGCCGATGCCCCCTGACCCCGACGAGGTCCGCGTACGGGCCGCCATGGAGCTGCTCGAAACGCGCTTCGGCTTTGCCCCGGAAACCTGGGCGCCCTACCGGGTCGTCTTCCAGGCGCCGCACACGCTGCGCCTCGCAGCGGCGGATCACCAGCCGCCGGACGCGCCGAAGGCGCTCGCCCGGGGCCTTGCGCTGATGCGCCTGGACCAGCCCTACCCCAAGCTGACCACCGAGGCGGCCATGCTGCTCGGCCCGCACGCCCGCCGCTGCTGCGTCTCGCTCGGCGCCGCGCAGGCGGAAGCGTACCTGCGGCGGCGCCCGGTGGACGCCTCGGCGGCGCAGTGCCGCGCCTGCTCCTCGGCCGGCTACGTCCTGGTGTCGGCAGCGGGCGTGTGGCTCGGGGTAGGTTTCTACCACGCCGAAGAGGGCCGGCATCGGATCGACAGCCTGTATCCCAAAGCCTATGCGCTGAAAGGGCCTACGCGCTGAAGAAGCCTACTCCGCCCGGAAACGGAACGTGATGGAGCCGCGCTGATTGGCGCGCGGCGCATTCGGCGGCAGCGGGGCGAACTGCCACTGGCGCACCGCCGCGACGGCCGCCGCCTCCAGGCGCGGGTTGGCCTTGCGGCGCGGCTGCGCCCCCACGACGTTGCCCGCCGGGTCCACCTCGATCAGCAGCACGATGGTGGCCGTCGCGCCGACGGCGTTCTCGGGCAGGACGATGCGGCTGGCCGAGCGGTTGAGGCCCTGGATCGAGAACGGCGCGCCCCCGCCGACGCCTCCGCCGCCTCCCTCGCCCATGCCGCCCTCGTCGCGGTCGGCGCGGTCGGCGGCGCCGCTGCCGGGGCGCGCGGCGCCGGCCTCGGCGGCGCGGTCCGCGCGCGGAGACACTTCTTGGTTCACCGACGGCTTTTCATCCGGAGCGACGCGCTCGGCCGGAGGCGTCGCCACGCGCTCGGCGGAGGGCGCCGCCTTGGCCTTGGGCGCATTGACCGCCTTCGGGCGCGAGGGCGGCGTGGCCGGAGGCGCGGCGCGTTTGGTTTTCTGCGGCGCAGCGCGCGTCGGGCGAGGCGCCGGCTTCGGCTTGAGCGCCTTGCCGCCGCCGACCTTGGTCGGCACGCTGGCTTTGACCTTCTGCTCCATCGCCAGCGGCGGAGGCGGCTCGTGCGGCGTCGGGGCCTCGACCGTCAGGATCTCGACGAGCGCCGGCCGCTCCGGCGGCTTGATCGGCGCGGCCGCCAGGCTCAGGCCCGCCATGACGGCCACAGCCGCCGCGTGCAGCCCGAGGCTGCCGGCCACTCCGATCCAGTCGTTGCGTGTCATGCCTCCTCCCCTCGGGTTTGTTCGCCGGCGCCGAGCGTGCGGAGGCTCTCCGCGAAGGGCGGATAGGCGATGCCGCGCTCGGTGATGATGGCGGTAATATACGCCCCCGGCGTCACGTCGAAGGCCGGGTTGTAGACGGCCACCCCGGCCGGGGCGGTCTGCCGCCCGAAGCCGTGCGTCACCTCTGCCGGGGCGCGCTCCTCGATCTCGATAGCCGCGCCGTCGGGCGTGCCGAGGTCTACGGTGGACCACGGGGCGGAAACGTAGAACGGCAGCCCGTGCGCCGAGGCCAGCACGGCCAGCGAGTAGGTGCCGATCTTGTTGGCCGTGTCGCCGTTGGCCGCAATCCGGTCGGCGCCGACCATGACCGCGTGGACGCGCCCCTGGCGCATGACGTGCCCTGCCATCGAGTCGGTGATGAGCGTGGCCGGCACCCCTGCCTTTACCAGCTCCCACGCGGTGATCCGGGAGCCCTGCAATAACGGTCTAGTTTCATCTACATACGCGCTCAGGTGCAGCCCACGCTCGCGGCTGAGCAGCAGCGGCGCCAAGGCGGTGCCGTAGCCTGAGGTCGCCACGCCCCCCGTGTGGCAGTGTGTGAGCACCGTCTGATGGTCCTGCAGGAGCGAGAGGCCATAATCGCCCAGCTTAAGCCCGGCGGCGCGGTCCTCCGCCTCGATGCGGCGCGCCTCCGCCAGCAGCGCCGCGCGCAACGCCGCCGCGTCGGCCTCGGGAAGGCGCTCCACGACGCCGCGCATGCGTTCCAGCGCCCAGAACAGGTTCACCGCCGTCGGGCGCGTGGCGGCCAGGGCGCCGATGGCGGCGCGCGCGGCGGCATGAGGCGCCGGGGCCTCGGCCTCCGGCGGCAGCGCGAGGACTACGCCGTAGGCCGCTGCGATGCCGATGGCCGGGGCCCCCCGCACCCGCAGCGCCCGGATGCCCTCGCACATCTGCTCGACGGAGGCGATGGGCAACCACACTTCTTCGGCAGGCAGGCGCGTCTGGTCCAGCAGGTCTACGCGGCCGGCGGCCTCGTTCCAGTATAGGGGCGGTATCATGGCGGCGGCGGTTACAGGCTGGGGGGCGTGGCGACGGGCGGGGAACCGGCGGCGGAGTCCCAGACCTCCTGGACGAGGTAGCGCGGGCGGCCCTTGACCTCCTGATACACCCGGTCGAGGTAAAGCCCCACGATGCCCAGAAACAGCACCTGGAGCCCCCCGAAAAACAGCGTAACGAAGATGAGCGAAGCCCATCCGGAGACGGCGCCTTCGAGGATCAGCTTCACGACCAGGACCCAGATCAGCCCGAGGATGGCGATGGCGGTGCTGCCCAAACCCAGCAGCACCGCGAGGCGGAGCGGCTTGTCGGAGAACGAGGTCAGGCTGTTCACGGCCAGACGCAGCATCCGCACGAGGGGGTATTTGGTGCTGCCCGCCGCGCGCGCGGCCCGTTCGTAGGGGATGCCGATCTGGTTGAAGCCGAGCCAGCTAATCAGCCCCCGCACAAAGGGTTGCTGCTCGCCGATCTGGCGGTAGGCGTCGAGCACGCGGCGCGAGACGAGGCGGAAGTCCCCGGCGTCGAGCGGCATGTCCAGCTCGGTCATCCACCGGAACAGGCGGTAGAACAGGCGCGCCGTCGTGAGCTTGAACCACGTCTCGCCCTCGCGCTGCGCGCGTACGCCGTAGACCACGTCGTAGCCTTCGCGCCAGAGGGCCACCATGCGCGGCGTCACGGAGAGCGGGTCCTGGAGGTCGGCGTCGAGCACGATGGCGGCGTCCTCGCGGACGAGGTGCATGCCGGCCGTGATGGCGACCTGGTGCCCGAAGTTGCGCGAGAAGCGCACGAGCGTGTACCCGGCCCGGCCCGAGGCGCCCGCGCGCGCGCGCTCGAACGTGCGGTCGGTGCTGCCGTCGTCCACGAAGATCACCCGCACGATTTCCGGGTGCGCGGCGCGGTGCGCCTCCAGCGCTTCCAGCAGGAGCGGCAGCATCTCCTCCTCGTTGTAGAGCGGAATCACGAGGGCCACCGTCTCGCGGGCCTGCCGCTCGTACGGCTGCTGCTCGGCCTGTAGCGATTGGTACGACACGCGGCCTCCTCGGTCAGCGCGGCTCTGCGGCGCGCGCGAAACGCTCGCCGGAAAGCCGCAGTTGCAACGACAGGCGGTGCGAGAAGCCGAGGTCCGAGGCCATGCCGGCGAAGTCGCCGAAGCCGTAATCGACCGAGAGGCTCCCGAGCATCAGCCCCGCCCCGACGGTAGGCGTAGCGCTCAGGCCGCCGCCGGGCTGCACGCTCACCTGGTTGACGCCCATGCGCAACGCCGCTGCGCGCGCATAGACAGCTTCCAGGCCGAGGCGCGGATGGAACGACACGTCGCCCGCGTTGAGGGCATAGGCGCGCTGCCCGTCGAAGGCCAGATCCACGTCGGCGGCGGCGTGCACGTCCAGGCGCCCGCCGAGCGGCAGCGTGGCGGCGGCGCCCAGGCGCGCGACGGGCAGCACGTATTCGGCGCCGCCCTCGGGAATCTCGAAAGCGCGGTAGCTGAGGCCCGCCCCGGCAAACGCATCCTCGTTGATGCTCCAGGTTTGCAGCATGCGCGTGGCGTCCTGAAGCGCAGCGGCCAGGCGCAGGCGCGGGCTGCGGTAGCGCACTCCCGCGTCGAAGCTGTAGCCCCACGAGTTGGCGAAGTCGCCGATGTGGCCGCGAATGGCCTTGCCGCTCACGCCCGCCGAGAGCCGGTCGTTCATGCGCCGGGCGTAGCTCACGAAAAAGGCGTAGTGGGCGTAGGAGAAGCGGCTGACGAGGTCGGAGGCGCCCGGCAGCGGCGTATTGCGCTCGCGGTCCCACGCGTTGAGGGTGTTCGGGATGTCGTCCACGCCGAGCCGTATGGCCGAGACGGCCACCGTCGAGCGCGCGTTGAGGGGCAGGGCGAAAGCGCCGTAGTCGTAGGAGACGACGCCGGAGAAGCGCTCGGCGTGCATGTAGCCGATTTCGGCCGAGGGCATATCGGCCAGGCCCGCCGGGTTCCAGTAGCCCGCGGTCACGTCCTCGCCAAGCGCCACATAGGCGCCGCCCATGCCGAGCGCCCGCGCGCCTACGCCGCCGGAGAGGAAATCGGAACCGTACTTGGCGGCCCGCTGCGCCGAGGCGACGCCCAGGGTCCCCCCGAGCAGCAGCGCAAAAAGGCAAAAGACGCGGAACAGCGATGTGAGCACAGGCGACCTCGGTCCGTAACGGCAGGGGTAGGCGTAAGGCAAGAACGTTGATTCGTACCGATGCGTATACGGGGCCTCGTAGGGAAAGCGCGCAGGAGCCTGAACGCCCGTATACTACGCCGAATCGGGGCGATCTTCAAGCCCAAAAAAGGCTTCCGCCTCCTCAGGCCGGGCGGAGGGCCTGTTCGAGACCCAGGGCGACGGCGGCCAGCGCGAGGCGGCAGGCCGTCCGGAGCGGCAGCGGGCGCACGCCGAAGGCGTCGAGGGCCGGGGCGATGTCTTCCCCGGCGGCCAGGCGCAGGCGCAGCGCGGGCAGCGCCTCCCGGAACGCCAAGCAGCCTGCCGGAAAGCCGGGTCGGCGACCCCCCGCCTCCACGAGAAACAACGGCAGCTCGGTCACGAGGCAGAGCGGGTCGCCGCCGAGGCGCCGGACGAAGTCCATCGAGGCGTCGTGAAAAAGGGCGGCCGTCTCCTCGTCGGCGCGGGCGCGGAAGAAGCGGCGCATGGCCGCTCCCTCGGGCGTCGTCATGAAGCCGGGGCCGAGGTAGAAAAAGCCTTTCTCGCCCTGCCGGTTATAGTCGTGCAGGAGCAGCCCGGCCGCCTCGGCCTGGGCCGCCCACGCCTGCTGCAACGCGCGGGACCGGTAGCCCCACCGCCGGTCGATGAGCAGCATGGCGCCGTCCGAGAAGCCCATGCCGTGCAGGCTCGCGTGAAAGTCGAAGGGCGCGTGCGCCCGCAGGAACGCGCTCACGGCCCTGTTTTCGGGGCGCATGGCGGGGTAGCCGAACTCCACGTCACGGCCGGGCGGCTCGCGGAAGGCGTGTTGCAGGTACGCCTGCGCGTCCGGCCGGCCGCGCCGCCACGCCCGGTTGATCGCCTCGCCGTCGGGGTTGACGTGCGGGACGACCGCCAGCCGCCAGCCCCTCAGCAGCGCCCCGAAGCGCTCGGGCGCGGTCGCCACGGCCTGCACGAGCCGTCGCAGCGCCTCCGGGCCTACCGGCTCATCCGAGTGCGCCCCCGCCACGAGGCTCGCCGTGCGCCGCCCCTCCCCCATCACGTACCCGTAGATCGGCCGCCGCGCCTCGCTCTCCCCGAGGAGACGCCGTGAGACGGCGCCCCCGCCGGCGCACGCCTGCTCCAGCGCCGCCTCGGCGTCGGCGGACTCCCAGTACGCATCGCTCAGGGGAACCTCAGAAAACATGGGTGAACGGGGCTAGGGCGCTCTCGGGGCGGGCCGCCAGCGACTCGGGGTCCCGGAACGTGGGGTGGGTCTCGGCGCCCAACAGCCGCACGAGCTGGTAGTGGGCGTCCTTGAACAGCACCGGGTAGCGCGTGGGCGTCTCGGCGAAGAGCACCGCATACGAGGCCCCGTAGCGCTGCCCGAGGCGCGCCAGCTCGGCGTCGCTGATCTCGCGGTAGCGCCGCGTGAGCGCCGCCGCCGCCGGGAAGCCGCGTAGATCGGTGGGGCCGTACACGTCGTCCAGGCGCTCCTTCCAGGCGCGTATGGCGGCGTCCTGAAACACGAACGCCTTGAAGTCGATGACGATGGCGCGCTCGGAGACGAGGCGGAAGCGCGCCCCACGCGGCGGCGTAATCACGACGGCGTCGCGGGGCGTCTGCGCGCGCGCGAACCGGGCCACCGGGTCGAGCAGGCCGTCGCTGCGCACCGACGTTTCGAAAGGCGCGGCCCCCTCGGAGAGGCGGAACACGCCCAGCGGCCGCAGCAGCGGATGCCCGGCCAGTTCCGCACGATCTTCTATGCTCACGAGACGGCA
>CBDTTW010000141.1:0-7987 GCA_965363675.1 uncultured Rhodothermaceae bacterium | reverse complement strand
ACCCGCGACCTCAACCTTGGCAAGGTTGCGCTCTACCAGCTGAGCTAGTTCCGCGCGCTTGGGAGTGCTAGTATACGAACGCATCCGGCGGCGGTCAAGACTGCCGGGCGCTTAACACGATCCTCACGGTCGCGTTTTCGCGCCTCCCAGAAAGCCCAGACCCGGCTTGCCGGAGCGGGCGGCAGGGGCGGCCGGGGCGGGCGTTTCCAGCGTCATCGTGACGACGAACGGGCGGGCGCCGCACGCTTTCCAGAACGCCTGCCCGGCGGCGTTAGCCTCCAGCACCCCGAAGCGCAGGCGCGCGCCGCCCTTCTCGGCGGCCCACGCCCGCACGGCCTCTACGAGCGCACGCCCCGCCCCTTTGCGGCGCGCCGGCGGGGCTACGTAAATCTCGTTCAGGTACACCTCTAGGCCGCCTTCGTAGATCGGGGGCGGCGCCCACAGCATCGCCCCGGCAAAGCCGACGACGGCGCCGCCCTCGTCCTCGGCGGCGAACAAACGGTGCGACCGGTCGCCCGCGACCCAGCCCGGAAAGTCGTTGCGCCACCGCGACCGCGCGTCGGCGGCGGCCTGAAGGCGCCCGTCGAGCGCGCCTTGCTCCTCCAGCAGCCGATGCCAGAGCGCTTCGAGCGCTTCGGCGTCTCCGGGCAGGGCGGGTCGTACCGTCATCATAAGCGTCGGTCGAAGGAAAAACGTCAGGCCGTAGCCCCCGCCGCCCGCACGTCGCGGTGCGAGAGCAGCCCCTGGTGAATCAGCAGTTCCGCGTTGAGCACCGCGCCGCCGGCGGCCCCCCGGATGGTGTTGTGCACGAGCGCCACGAACTTCACGTCGAGGACGGCGCACGGGCGGATGCGGCCTATCGAGACGGTCATGCCGCGCCCCAGCTCGGCGTTGCGGCGCGGCTGCGGGAAGCGCGGGTCGTCGAAGACCTGAAGCACGCGCTCGGGGGACGTGGGCAGGTTGAAACCGTCGATGGGGCTTTTCCAGCTTTCGATGGCCTCGCGCACCTCCTCCGCCGAGGCGCTGCGACCGAGCTTCACCGAAATGGCTTCGGTGTGGCCGTCGAGCACCGGCACGCGGTTGCACTGCGCGCTGATGCGCAGATCGGCGAACTCCACCTTGCCGTCGGAGAGCGTCCCGAGCAGCTTGCGCGGCTCTACGGCCATTTTCTCTTCTTCGCCGCCGATGTAGGGCACCACGTTGCCCAGGGCGTCGAGCGACGAGACGCCGGGGTAGCCCGCCCCCGAGAGCGCCTGCATCGTCGTGACCTGCACCGCCTCGACGCCGAAGGCGTCCACGAGCGGCCGCAGCGCGCACACGAGGCCCACCGTCGAGCAGTTAGGGTTGGTCACGATGAAGCCGCCGTTGCGCTGCCACTCCTGCCGCTCGACGAGCGCCGTGTGGTCGGGGTTGACCTCGGGGATGAGCAGCGGCACGTCCTCCTGCATCCGGAAGTTGCGCGCATTGGTGATGACCGGGTAGCCCGCCTCGGCGAAGGCCCGCTCGATGTCGGCCGCCACGGCCGCATCGAGCCCGGAGAACACGAAGTCGCAGTCGAAGCCCGGAACGGCCTCCACGACTTCCTGCTCGGCGATCTCTTTCGGGATGGCGCGCCCGCCGATCCAGTTGGCGGCCTCGGCGTACTTCTTGCCCGCCGAGCGCTCGGAAGCGGCCAGGGCCGCGATCTCGAACCACGGGTGCCCGTCGAGCAGCTCGATGAACTTCTGACCTACGGCGCCGGTCGCGCCGAGAACCCCTACACGGTACTTTCTATCCATTTACGTAGTTGGTGTTGGCTGGTGTGATGGAATGGAAGCGGGCGCCTAGCCTACGGCGGCATGCGCGATGTCGTGGCCCGCCGGCACGATGAGCGTTCCCGGAAGGTCGGGCGTGGCCGTCGAGCGGACGTGCACCGGGATGCCCAGCTCCACGAGCGGGTCGAGCGCCTTGCGGTGCATGCCAAGCTTGCCGGCATGGTTCCACGCCCACGCTTCTTCGAGCACGATGCTCGCCAGGCGCGTCGCGTGCTGGTTTTTGCGCGGGTCGTCGGTGTAGATGCCGTCCACATCGGTCCAGCGCTCCAGCACCGAGGCGCGGAGGGCGCACGCCAGCAGCGCCGCCGAGTAGTCGCTGCCGCCGCGCCCGAGGGTCGTCGTGGCGCCCTCGGGGGTGCTGCCGATGAAGCCCGTCACGACGGGCACGCAGCCGGGGGCCAGCGTGCGGCGCCAGCGCTGCACCTGCTTGACGGTGGTCTTGAGATCGACGTTGGCTTCGCTGAACGTGTCGTCGGTGCGGATGAGCCGCGCGGCATCGACCGGCGCCGAGACCAGGCCCGCCTCGCGGAGCGCCAGGCTCACGAGGGGCACGGAGAAGCGCTCGCCGGCGGCGATGAGCGCGTCGTACAACGCGTCGGTCTTGCCCTCGGCCCCGATCCGGCGGAAGATCGCGTGCAGGCGCTCCAGATGGTCCTCCAGCACGGCCAGGTACTCGGCCAGCCCCGGCGCCGAGACGACGGCCGCCGCCAGCTCGGCGTGGCGCACGCGCAACGCCTCGGCGAAGGCCGCTTCGTCGCGGTCGTCCCAGTTTTTCCACAGTCCTACGAGGCTGTCGGTTACGCCCGAGGCCGCCGAAGCGATCACGACGACCCGGTGCGTGCGCGCCGCCCGGACGACGATCTCGACGACCCGTTTCAGCCGATCCGGCGCGCCTACCGACGTGCCGCCAAACTTCATCACCTTCAGGAGCGCGCCCTGCTCGGCGGCGCCGTTTCCTCCGGCGAATACAAGTCGCCTTTCGCGTTGAGCCATGGTTGGATGATTGCTTGTAATTGATCGGTTTCTATGAGGAAGGCGTCATGCCCGTGCGGGGCCTCGATCACCTCCAGCGTGGCGTTCGGCAGCAGCGCCGCCAGGGCGCGCTGCTCCGCCGGCGGATACAAAATGTCAGAATCTATGCCAATGACGAGCGCCGGTTGCGTAATGGTCTGCATCGTTGCAACCAACTCGCCGCGCCCATAGGCCAGGTCGTGCGAATCCATGAGCTGCGTCAGCCGCACATAGCAGTTTGCATCGAACCGCCCGACGAGCTTGGCCCCCTGGTAGCGCAGGTAGCTCTCGACGGCGAACGCCGCGCCGCTGCCGTTGCCGGACATGCGGCTGCGCCCGAAACGATCCTCGAACGACGCCTGCGAACGGTACGAGATCATGGCGATCATGCGCGCCGCCGCCAGGCCGGCCTCCGGCGCGGCTTCGGGCGGGTACCGCCCGTCCTGCCACCGTGGATCGGCGTAGATGGCCTGCCGCTGCGCCTCGCTGAAGCCGATGCACCAGGCCGAATGCTGCGCCCCGACGGCAATCGGGATCAGCGCCCGCACAAAGCCCGGCTGCAAGGCCCACTCCAGCACCTGCATCCCGCCCATCGAGCCGCCGATGGCAAAGGCCGCCTGCCGCACCCCGAGCGCGTCGAGCGCGGCGCGGTGCATGCGCACGCAGTCTCGCACGGTCAGCTCCGGAAAGGCGGCCCCGTACGGGCGGCCGGTTTCCGGATCGATGCTCACCGGCGAGGCCGAGCCGTAGGGCGACCCCGGCACGTTCATGCAAACGATAAAGAACCGTTCCGGATCGAGGACGCGCCCCGGGCCGAAAAGCCCCGCCCACCAGTCGTCGGCCTGCGTGTCGCCCGTCAGGGCGTGGCACACGATGACGGCGTTGTCCGCCGCGGCATTCAACCGCCCCCACGTGCGGAACGCGACGGGCGCCTGCCGCAGCGCCGCGCCGCACTCCGCCGTGAAACGGGGTATGTAATGCACGTCCACCATGCCGGTAGGCCCCTAGGCCTGCGCCGCCTGACCCACCGCCGCCAGCGCGCCCTGCACGTCCGCGATGATGTCGTCGATGTGCTCGATGCCCACCGAGACGCGCACCAGGTCCGGCGTGACGCCGGCGGCCAACTGCTCTTCTTCCGAAAGCTGCTGGTGCGTCGTGCTGGCCGGGTGGATGACGAGCGTCTTGGAGTCGCCGACGTTCGCCAGGTGGCTGGCGAGCTTCACGTTCGTGACGAAGGCCCGGCCCGCCTCGACGCCGCCCTTGACGCCGAAGGCCAGCACGCAGCCGAAGCCGTTGGTCAGGTACTGCTTGGCGCGCTCGTGGTACGGGTGGTCTTCGAGGCCGGGATAGCTGACCCACTCGACCTGCGGCTGGTCCTTGAGCCACTGCGCCAGCTTGAGGGCGTTCTGCGCGCTCCGCTCGACCCGCAGCGAGAGCGTTTCGAGGCCCTGAAGCAGCAGGAACGAACCGAACGGGTTCTGGCTCGGCCCCAGGTCGCGCAGCCCCTCGACGCGGGCGCGGATGATGAAGGCCACGTTGGCGCCGAGCACGCCGCCCGAGCCGAACACGTCCCAGAACTTGAGGCCGTGGTAGCCCGGCGAGGGCTCCGTGAACGTCGGGAAGCGGCCGTTATTCCACGGGAACGTGCCCGCGTCCACGATCACCCCGCCCACCGTCGTGCCGTGCCCACCGATCCACTTGGTGGCGCTCTCGACGACGATATCCGCGCCGTGCTCGATGGGGCGGAACAGGTAGCCTGCCGCGCCGAACGTGTTGTCCACGACGAGCGGTACGCCGTGCTTGTGCGCAATCTCGGCGATGCGCTTGAAGTCGGGAATATTGAAGCGCGGGTTGCCCATCGTCTCCAGATAGACCGCCTTCGTCTTGTCGTCGATCAGGCTTTCGATGGAATCGGCATCGTCGCCGTCGGCAAAGCGTACGTTGATGCCCAGGCGCGGGAAAGCCACCTTGAACTGGTTGTAGGTGCCGCCGTACAGGAAGCTCGTCGAGACGATGTTATCGCCCGCCTCGGCGATCGTCGTCAGGGCGAGGAACTGCGCCGCCTGGCCGCTGGAGGTCGCCAGCGCCGCCACGCCGCCTTCGAGCGCCGCGATGCGCTGCTCGAAAACGTCCGTGGTGGGGTTCATGATGCGGGTGTAGATGTTGCCGAACTCCTTCAGCGCAAACAGGTTGGCCCCATGCTCGGCGCTGTCGAATACGTAGGAGGTGGACGCGTAGATCGGCACGGCGCGGGCATTGGTGCCGGGGGCGGGCGCCTGTCCGGCGTGCACCTGGAGCGTGTCGAAGTGGAGTTTGCGTTGCTGTCCGTTGCTGCTCATGGATACGGCCTCTTCTGGAAGGATAAATGACGAAACAGGTCGGTAGAGCGCGGCGCGGGCAGTTGCCGAGTCTCCTCGGTTGCGCGCATCAACTTACACCATCACCACGCGATGCTTCCGAAGCATCATCCAGAAGGGCGCCGGGCGGCGCAGGGGGCCTGAGAACGCAGGCCGATGTAAACCGAGGCGGCGAGGCAATAAAAAACCTCCTCCGCACCGATTTGCGGAAGAGGTGTGCACGCCCGGGACGGGACTTGCAAAAGTCTCCTCCGCTCATCTACCCCCGCATCGCTGCGAGGCAGGAATTGGCACCGTGTCTTACGCGACAAGTCGCGCCAGCCGGTTGCCAGGGTTTCACAGGGCCTACTCCCTCCACCCTTCTGGATGAGCTGCTAGAAACATCGTTTCATGCCGCCAATATACGCCGCGTCCGCCTTAGCACAAGCGGTGACGCGTCAATTTTTAAGGCGAATCCCGAGAATGACCGCTATAACACCAGTCGTTGCGAGGTCGTGACAACCCAAGACGCTTCACGCCTTCTTCACAAAACACCTGCGCCGTACCTTGACTCTGAGTCAACGCCTTTACCCGCAACCCCGAGTAATCCTATGGACGTAATCGCCCCCGCCGCCTTCGAGGAGCAAGACAAGGCCGAAGTGCTGCGACACCTTGAGCCCGAGGTCGAAGTCCTGATGGAACAGCACCTTGCCAAGCGTCGCCTCTGGATGCCCAACGACTTCCTCCCCGCCGATGAGGCCATGGACGAGGACGCCCTGCGCGCGGCAGCGGCCCTGCGCGAGCGCGCCCGCGGCGTCCCGGACGCCGTGCGCGTGGCCGTAGTGCTCAACCTACTCACCGAAGAGGGCCTCCCCCACTTCCACCGCCTGCTCGACCGCTACCTCGGCGGCAAAAGCGTCTGGAAAACCTGGAACTTCATGTGGACGGCCGAGGAGGACCGCCACGGCGCCATCCTGCGCGACTATGCCCGCGACGCCCGCCTGTTCCGCTTCCGCGAAGTCGAGCTGATGCAGTTCGCCTACCAGTCCTCGGGCTTCGACCCGGACTGGGACAAGGACCCCTACCGCGTCTTCGTCTACACCACGCTTCAGGAGCGCGCCACGCAGTTCTCGCACCGCAACACCGGCCGCGTGGCCTCGGCCGAGGAACCGGTGCTCAACGGCATCCTCGCCAGCATCGCCGCCGACGAGGCGCGGCACTTCACCTTTTACCGCTCGGTCTTCAAGTCCATTCTCGGCCTCGACCCCAACCGGGCGCTCGTCTCGGCGCTCTCCATCCTCCCCAGCATCGACATGCCGGGCGTCTCGATGCCGCACTTCAAGGAAATGGCCGACATCGTACGCAAAATGGGCATCTACGGTCCGTGGGAGTACAAGCGCATCGTAGAGGAAGCCCTGGACTACTGGAAGATCGGCCTGCTGACCGGGCTGAACGAGGCCGGCCGCAAGGCGCAGGACCGGATCATGGCGCTCCCCGAGCGCCTGCGCAAGGTGGCCGAATACATCGACCAGAAAAGCTCGGAGAAGTCTTTTTCCTTCGCGTTCATCTACGACCGCATCGTGACCGCATAAGTAACGCAATCCGCACATCCGGCCGGGCGCCGGATTTGAAGCCGGGGGGTTGGGCGTCGTTTTTTACCATACGACGTACAACCCCTCGTCTTTTTTCCTTACTACCTCTGCCTCCATGTCAGAACCTGTTGCCGAGCAAGCCCCGGCGCCGTGCCTCGACGCCGCTTTGCTGCTCTCGGTGCTCACCGCCGTCAAGCGCGGCGACTTCGACGTGCGCCTCAACGTTTCGGAGAACGGCGTCGTCTCGAAAGTAGCCGACACCCTCAACGACATCATCGAGCAAAACCAGCGGCTCTCCTCCGAGCTTCAGCGTATCAGCGCGGCCGTCGGCAAGCGCGGTCGCCTCTCGGAGCGCGCCATGATGGCGAATGCCGACGGCGCCTGGGGCCAGAGCATCGAGGCGATCAACAACCTCATCGACGACTTGCAGTACCCCATCGGCGAAGTCGGGCGCGTCATCGGCTCGGTGGCGCGGGGCGACCTGTCGCAGAAGATGGAGCTGGAGTACGAAGGCGCTCCGATCCGCGGCGAGTTTCTGCGCACCGCTCGGATCGTGAACACGATGGTCGACCAGCTCAACAGCTTCGCCTCCGAGGTCACACGCGTCGCCCGCGAAGTAGGCACCGAAGGCGAACTCGGCGGCCAGGCGCAAGTGCGCGGCGTCTCGGGCACGTGGAAGGACTTGACCGACAGCGTCAACTCGATGGCCAGCAACCTGACGAGTCAGGTCCGCAACATCGCCGACGTGACGACCGCCGTAGCGAAGGGTGACCTCTCGAAGAAGATCACGGTGGACGTGAAGGGCGAGATTCTGGAGCTGAAGAACACGATCAACACCATGGTCGATCAGCTCGGTTCGTTTGCCTCCGAGGTCACGCGTGTGGCGCGCGAGGTGGGCACAGAAGGCAAGCTGGGCGGACAGGCGGAGGTGCAGGGCGTCTCCGGGACGTGGAAGGACCTGACGGACAACGTCAACTCGATGGCGAACAACCTGACGGCGCAGGTCCGCAACATCGCCGACGTGACGACCGCCGTCGCTAAGGGCGATTTGTCGAAGAAGATCACGGTTGATGTGAAGGGAGAAATCCTGGAGCTGAAGAACACCATCAACACCATGGTCGATCAGCTTAGCTCGTTCGCTTCCGAGGTCACGCGCGTCGCGCGCGAGGTCGGCACCGAAGGCGAGTTGGGCGGCCAGGCGCAGGTGCAGGGCGTCTCGGGCACGTGGAAGGAC
>CBDTTW010000140.1:0-8029 GCA_965363675.1 uncultured Rhodothermaceae bacterium | reverse complement strand
CGCAGGCCGGGAGCCGACTCGGCGCCGGGCGGGAGCGCGGCGCGCAGCGCCTCGCCCCACGCGCAGACGTAGTAGTCGGCGACCCACCGGGTCAGGCGGAGCAGCTCGGGGGTGAGCGCGGGCTGGTCGGCGTCGAGCACGTCGTCGAGGTCCTTTGCGTCGGGGACCTCCGGCGTCTCGACGAGGGCCGTGATGACCCCGGCGACGCGGCGCTTGCCCACGGGGATGAGCACGCGGCAGCCTACGCGGGCGACGGCCTCCAGGCGCCGGGGGATGCGGTAGTCGAAGGCGCGTTCGACGGGCAGCGCCGGCACGACCCGGGCGAACACGGCGCTCATGGGTCAGACCTGCTGCGTGAGGGCCTCGCGGAGGCGGCGCACCCCTGCGGCGATGTCGCCGCCGCCGAAGATGGCGTTGCCCGCCACGACCACGTCGGCCCCCGCCGCCGCGACGGCGGCGATATTGTCGGGGCCGATGCCGCCGTCCACTTCGAGGTAAGCCGCCGAGCCGAGGGCATCGAGGCGGGCGCGCAGGGCGCGCAGGCGGCCCGTGGCGGCCGGCAGGTAGCGCTGCCCGCCAAAGCCGGGATTGACCGACATGACGAGCACAAGGTCTACGTCGGGCAGGACTTCCTCCAGCATGACGAGCGGGGTGGCCGGGTTGAGCGTGACGCCGGCCTTGACGCCCAGGCTGCGGATGTGGGCAAGGGTGCGGTTCAGATGCGTCGTGGCCTCGACGTGCACGGTGATGAGGTCGGCCCCGGCGGCGGCGAACGCCTCGACGTAGCGCTCGGGCTGCACGATCATGAGGTGCACGTCAAGCGCGGCGCCGGTCTGGTCGGCCAGGGGCCGGAGGGCCTGGACGACGACGGGACCCATGGTGATGTTGGGCACGAACTGCCCGTCCATCACATCGACGTGGATCCAGTCGGCGCCGGCTTCCAGAGCGGCGCGCACCTCGGCCTCCAGGCGCGCGAAGTCGGCCGACAAAATGGAGGGGGCAATGTTAACCATGCGATCTTCGGGAAAGGGTCTGCGCAAACGGAGCGAGGCTGTACTGAAGGTACGGCGACAAAAAAAGGAGCGCTTGCCGGCGGCAGGCGCTCCCCGGAGCCGCCGGCGGCGGCCTGCTAGAAGATAGCGTGGAACAGGGCCACGCCCGCGGCGATGACGAGTGTGTTGACGAGCGCAATCGGCAGGAGCCACTTCCAGCCGAGCGTCATGAGCTGCACGTACTTGAAGCGCGGGAGGGTCCAGCGCACCCAGATGAAGACGAACGAGAAGAAGAGCACCTTCGCCATGAGCGAGAAGAACTGAAGCACGGCCAGGAGCACACTGCCTTCGAGGCCGGGGAAGGCGCCGAGCAGCAGCGGCTCGAAGGGGATCAGGTAGCCGCCGAAGAAGAGCGTGGCGATGACGAACGAGGCGACGAAGAAGTTGACGTACTCGGCAAGGAAGAACATGCCGAACTTCATGCCGCTGTACTCGGTGTGGTAGCCGCCGACCAGCTCCTGCTCGGCCTCGGGGAGGTCGAAGGGGGTGCGGTTGGTTTCGGCGAAGGCCGTCACGAGGAAGACGAAGAAGCCGACGGGGTTGCGGAACACGTTCCAGCCGAGGACGGAGAGGCCGTAGCGCTGGCTCTCGACGATGCCGGTCAGGCTGAGCGAGCCCGCGATGAGCACTACGGAGACGATGGCGAGGCCCATGGAAAGCTCGTAGGAGATCATCTGCGCCGAGGAGCGCAGGCCGCCGAGGAGCGAGTATTTGCTGTTGGAACTCCAGCCGGCCAGGGTGACGCCGTAGACGCTGATGGACGTAAGCGCCAGGATGACGATGGCGCTTACGTCGATGTCGGCCAGGACGACGCCGCGCGCGAACGGCACCACGGCAATCGTGGACATGGCGATGGTGACCATGATAACGGGCGCGAGGGAATGCACGAAGCCGGCGGCGGCCTGGGGGCGAATGTCCTCCTTGAGGATGAGCTTGCCTACGTCGGCGAAGGGCTGGAGCAGGCCGAAGGGGCCGACGCGGTTGGGGCCGGGGCGGTTCTGCATGTACCCGGCGATGCGGCGCTCGGCCCATACGAGCATGGAGGCCGAGACGAGCAGCAGGTTGATGATCAGGAAGCCGATGGCCGCCAGCCAGTAGATCGGTAAGTCCATACGCGGGAGCGGTAGAGAAAGGGTGAAACGCTAGACGGCCTGCCCGACTTCGGCCAGGCGGAGGCCGGCCGCGCCCATGGCTTTGTAGGAGGCTCCGGCGAAGGCCGGGAGCGTGCGCGCCACCTCGTCCATGATCCGGCGCGGGCCGTCGTGGGGAAGGTCGTGCCCGAGCAGGGCGGCGATCTCGGGCAGGCTCTGCCAACTGGGCCGGCAGTCTACATAGTGCGCTTCGTGGCGCCAGCGGTCGTAGGGGGTGGCGTGGGCGTCGGCGCGGGACTGGCCCATCTCCAGGATGAGCGTGCGGTTGACGCCCCGGATGGCCTTGGCCGGGCGCACGCGCTGGATGTGGCCGTCGAGGTTGACGTAGGCCCCTACCGTCTCGACGACCATAGCGGCCGGCAGCGCGACGGCGGCGGCCGGAAGGGTCTGGTTGGTCGTGTGGTAGTGGTGCAGCACCACCTCGACGCCGGCAAGGTCTTCCAGGCGAAGCGCGCCGGCGCCTACGGGGTCGTCTTCGAGCACGTAGAGCACGCGCACGTCGCCCGAGGCGAGACGCGCGCGCAGCAGCTCCGGGTCGGCGGGCGTCATGCCGAGGCGTTCGCAGCCGGCGGTGTTGGGGGCCTTGTCGTCGGTGCGGAGCCAGCCGTCGCCGGCGCCGGGGACGACGTGCGGCAGGTACATCGGCGTCGGGGCGCCGAGGGCTTCGGCGAGGCGCACGAGGAGGTAGTTATCCTCGACGGTGGCGTAGGCCGAGCCGAGCAGGAGGATCTGCGCGCCCGAGGCGGCGGCGAGCGCATCGGCGGCACGGCGGTAGGCGGCCTCCCAGGAGGCCGGGGCGTGCCGGCCGTCGGCGGCGCGGACGGTGGGGCCTTCGGGGCGGTTCTCGTTGAACATCGGGTAGGCCAGGCGGTCCTCGTCGGGCAGCCAGTACTCGTTGACCGCCATGTTCTGCCGCGCCGTGATGTTGAGCACGAGGTTATCGCGCACCCAGTACATGCAGTTCGAGCCTTTGGCATTGGTCACGGTGATCGAAGGCGTCTGGCTGACCTCCCAGACGCGGGCCTTGAAGCGAAAATCGACGGAGGTGAGCGCGCCGACCGGGCAGATGTCGATGACGTTCATCGCGTACGGATCGTCGAAGACGACGCCGGGGGGGGTGAGCGGGTAGTTCTTGTCGCCGCGCGCGATGATGGTGAGCTGGTCGCTTTTAGAGATCTCGGAGGTAAAGCGGGTGCAGCGGGTGCAGTTGATGCAGCGCTCGGCGTCGAGGAGGACGTTGGGGCCAAGCTGGACGCGCTTGGGCTTGTTGACCTTGCGGAACTCGTAGCGCGAGCCTTCCGGACCGTATTTGTAGGTCTGGATTTGCAGGGGGCAATGGCCCGCCTGGTCGCAGATAGGGCAGTCGAGCGGGTGGTTGATGAGCAGGAATTCGAGGTTGTCCTTCTGCGCGCGCGCGACGACTTCGCTGCTGCGATGGGTGCGCACCACCATGCCGTCGGTGATATCGACGGAGCAGCTCGTCATGAGCTTGGGGAAGAACTGGATCACGGGCCGGCCCTGGTCGTCGAGCTTGGGCTGGCGCGTCTCGCGGTCGATGACGGGCGCGCCGATCTCGACGAGGCACTGGCGGCAGTTGGCCGGCACGGACATGGCCGGGTGGTAGCAGAAATGCGGCAGCTCCATCTCCTTGTCGAGGAGAAACTGGAGGAGCTTCGGCTGCCCCTCGTAGGGGTAGGCGCGGCCGTCTATGGTTACGGTTGGCATGGCGGCGTTCTTAAAAACCTCGGTTGGGGGCGGCCCTAGATCTCCTGGAGCAGCACGCCCGTGGCTTCCAGGCGCACCTCGTCGGCCGCTTGGGCGGCGTGCTCCTCGTGCAGTTCGTGCCCGGCGTCCTCGGCCATGTGCTGCGCTTCTTCGGCGGACATAGAGGCGGACTTGAGCGTGCCGCTGACGACGGCGCGCCGGCCGCTGACGTTCTTTGGGACGGTAAAGACGTACTCGCCGTCGGCGTCGGTCGGGACGGTGACGCGGACGAGTTTGCCGCCGCCGGCGTCGAGGGTGAACCAGCAGCCGGCTTCCTGGCAGACTTCGCGGACCGTGCCTTCGACGGTGACGGGTTGGCCGAGGTACATCTCCACGTCGGCGGCGACGGCGGCGATGGGCAGGGCGGTTTCAGCGGCGACGGCCCGGCCGTAGACGGCGCCCCGGGAGGCGCCGGGGGCGGCGGCTTCGCGGCGGCAGCCGGCGAGCAGCAGGACGGCAAAGGCGAGGGCGGCGTACGTTTTCATGGGCGCGGGTTAAATCGGGTCAGGGGGCGGCGACTTCCAGTTCGGCGGGGGCGCCGGCGGCGAACACGGCAGGGCGGCATTTGGCCTCGAACTCGTCGCGGAACCGCTGGATGGTGAACTTAACGGGCCAGGCGGCGGCGTCGGCGAGGGCGCAGACGGTGCGGCCTTCCATTTGGGTGCACAGGTCGAGCAGTAGATCGAGGTCGCGGAGATTGCCTTCGCCCTCGTCGATGCGCGTGACGATTTTTTCGAGCCAGCCCGTGCCTTCGCGGCAGGGGGTGCACTGGCCGCAGCTTTCGTGGTGGTAGAAGTGCGTGATGCGGCGCAGGAGCGAGACCATGTCGGTGTCTTCGTCGAGGAAGAGCAGGCCGGCGGTGCCCATCATAGAGCCGGCCTCGCGGAGCGAGTCGGCGTCCATCGTGACGCCCTCGATCTGGTCGCCACGCAGCACAGGGGTGGAGCTGCCGCCGGGGATGACGGCCTTGAGGCGCTTGCCGCCGCGCATGCCGCCGGCGACCTCGTTGACGAGGTCGGTGATGAGCATGCCCGTAGGGTACTCGTAGACGCCGGGGCGGTTAACGTGGCCGGAGATGCCGTAGAGGACGGGGCCGGCGTGCTTGGGGGCGCCGATTTTCGAGAACCATTCGGGGCCGCGCCGCAGGATGAGCGGCACGCAGGCCAGGGTTTCGACGTTGTTGATGGTGGTGGGCATGCCCCACAAGCCCTTCTGCGCGGGAAACGGCGGCTTGACGCGCGGGTAGGCGCGCTTGCCCTCGATGGACTCCATGAGGCTGGATTCCTCGCCGCAGATGTAGGCCCCGGCGCCCTTGTGGATCACGATGTCGGTCGAGAAGCCGGAGCCGAGGATGTTGCGGCCGACGTAGCCGGCTTTGTAAAGCTTTTCCAGCTCGCGCTCCATGTGCTCGATGTACTGGGCGTACTCGCCGCGCACGTAGAGGTAGCAGGTCTTGATGGTCATGGCGTAGCAGGCCAGCAAGATGCCCTCGAAGAGCAGATGCGGGTTGTACTCCATGAGTTGGCGGTCCTTGAAGGTGCCGGGCTCGCTCTCGTCGCCGTTGCAGCAGAGGTAGCGGGGCTTCTCGGGGTCTACGGGCGGCATGAAGCTCCACTTGAGGCCGGTGACGAAGCCCGCCCCTCCCCGGCCGCGCAGGCCGCTGTTCTTAACGGTTTCGGTGACCTTCTTGGGGTCCCAGGCGTCGGCGCCGGAAAGAACCTGGCGCAGCACCTCATAGCCGCCGTGCTGCTCGTACACGTCGAGGCGGTGCAGATCGCGGACGGGCGGCAGCAGCACGCGCTGGTAGTTTCTCCAGTCGCCGGCGTTGCTCTTGGGTCTGGCTTCCATAGGGGGCAAGGCGAAATAAGAATGGGCGGCCGGGGTCAGTGCAGCGACGCAGACACGGGGGGCGTGCGGTAGCGCTCGGCGGCGGCGGCGTCGGAGCGGCGGTTGCCGCCGAGCTCGTCTTCGTCCTGGGGCAGCGTTACGCTCTCGAAGCCCGGCATACGGTCCTGACGCAGCATATCGACGAGCCTATCGAGCTTCTCAGGAGTCAGGTTGTGGACGTAGGGGCCGTTGGTGACCTGGAGCATGGGGGCCGAGCCGCAGGCGCCGAGGCACTCGGCCTGCTGGATGGAGAACAGCCCGTCGGGGGTGGTCTCGCCGGCGTGGATGCCCAGCTTTTCTTCGAGGTAGTGCAGGGCGTCGTAGCCGCCGCACACTTGACAGCTAAAGCAGGTGCATACGTCGAGCACGTACTTGCCCATCCGCTTCTTGAAGTACTGCGTGTAGAAGGTGGCGACGCCGTAGGCCTGGGCGTAGCTCACGCCGAGGGTCTCGGCGACGAGGCGGATGACCTCGGGGGGGAGGAAGCCGAACTTCTCCTGGGCCAGCCAGAGCCCGCGCATGAGCGCCGCTTCGGCGGTGGGGTACTGGTCCCGGTAGCGCTGCATGCGGGCCGCTTCGTCCGCCGTGAACACGAGGGCCTCGGGCGCTACGGCGGGCTGCGGGTCCCGCTCGGGAAGCGGCGAGACCGGGTTGAATACGTTATCTGCCATGGATATCAGCGTTGCACAATGGTAAGGGCGCGGCGGCTACTTATCCGACTCGCCCATGACGGGGTCGATGGACCCGATCATCACTACGATGTCGGCGAGCAGTCCGCCTTCCATCATGTGTTCGAGACCTTGCAGGTTCGAGAAGCTCGGGGCCTTGAGACGGGCGCGGGCGGGCCGGCCGGTGCCATCGGAGACGAGGAAGAAGCCCAACTCGCCCTTGGCGGCCTCGATGGCATGGTAGCTCTCGGCGCCGCGCGGGGGGCAAGCCCCCGTGTCGGTGTACATGAAGTCGTGGATCATGCCCTCCATGGAGTAGTAGACTTCATCCTTGGAGGGATAGGCCGCCTTGGCATTGTTGACCCGGATGGGGCCGCGCACGGTTTCGAGGCGGTCGAGGCACTGCCGGATGATCTTGTTGCTTTCCTTGATCTCCTCCAGGCGCACGAAGTAGCGGGCGAGCGAGTCGCCCTCGGTGCGGAGGGGAATGACGAAGTCTACGTCGTCGTAGCGCAGGTAGGGCTCGAAGCGGCGGATGTCGTAGTCGATGCCGCAGGCGCGCAGGTTGGGGCCGGTCATGCCGAGGGCGATGGCCTCGTCGGGGGTGAGCGCGCCGATGCCTTCGTTGCGGTCGATCCAGATGCGGTTGCGGTTGAGCAGCTTTTCCCACTCGGAGACGACGCGCACGAGGCGCTCGGAGAAGCGCCGGACCATGCCGATCACGGTGGGCGTGGCGTCGGAGGCGAGGCCGCCGATGCGGCTATGCGAGACCGTGAGGCGGGCGCCGGTCAGCTCGTCGAAGATGGCGTAGATGTCCTCGCGCTCCTGGAAGGCCCACAGAAACACCGAGACGGCTCCGGCGTCCATGAGGCCGACGCCGAGCCAGAGCAGATGCGAGGAGATGCGCGCCAGCTCGCACATCATCATGCGGACCCACTGGGCGCGCTCGGGGACTTCGATGCCGGCGAGCTTTTCGACGGCGAGGCACCAGGCGACGTTGTTGGCGTAGGGTTGCAGGTAGTCCATGCGGTCGGTGTAGACCATGAACTCCTGGTAGGTTTTGGCTTCGGCCAGCTTCTCGACGCCGCGATGGAGGTAGCCGATGTCGAGGACGCACTTTTCGATGGTCTCGCCGTCGAGCTTGACGACGCAGCGGAGCACGCCGTGCGTGGCGGGGTGCTGCGGGCCGATGTTGAGCACCATCTCATGTTCGAGCGGGTCGGCGAGGCGGTCCTCGTCGCCGGAGGGACGCGCGGGGCGCTCCAGGAAGGCGTGCTTGGAGAGCAGCCGGTCGTAGATGGCCTGGTTGTGGCGGGGCCAGAACTGGAAGACCGTATCGAAATCGAACGTGCCCGGAAGCTGCGTGGCGCCTTCGTGGGTCGGTTGCATGGCGGGGCGGGGCGAAGCCCTCGGTCAGTGGTTCTTCTCTGTGGAGTGGGCGGCGGGCTCGTCGTAGCTGCGCACGGGGCGGGAGCCCTGGGCGAGCGGGTACGGATCGAGCGTGAGG
>CBDTTW010000139.1:0-8032 GCA_965363675.1 uncultured Rhodothermaceae bacterium | reverse complement strand
GGCGGCAGAAGTACTCGGCCGTGGACGACTTGCCGCAGCCCGAGTGCCCGATGAAGGCCAGGGCGCGCCCGCCGCGCTCCAGGCAACTGGCGTGTATGACCGCATAGCCGCGCTGCCGCAGCAGCGTCGCCATGAGCACGCCGAGCACGTAGGTTTGCATCACCGGCGCCGGCGTCGGCGCTCGGTCGTCGATGACGATGCGCCGCCCGCCTTCGACCACGCACACGATATGGTCGCTGATGCGCCCGGAGACCACCTCCGGACCCGCCTCGAACGCGGCCAGCGCGGCTTCGCCGATAGGCTCCAGACATACCGACGCGTCCGCCGCAGCGTCGCGGCGCCCCGGCCGCAGCGGCAGGGAGAGGTCGCTTTCCAGCGCCAGGCCGTACACTTCGTAACGTCGCTTCATCGGTAGAGGCGCGTTCGCGCCGGGAGCCTTCGGGGTGAGCGCCGGGGCCTCAGCCCGAGGCAAACTTTTTCTTGAGGAGCATGGAAAGCGTCGCCAGGCTGACCAGGCGGCCCAGCGCCGTTTCGTCGAGCGCATCCAGCCGCGCCAAGGCGTCGTCCAGATGGCGGCGGTTCACGTAGCCTTCCAGCGGCCCGCCGGGGGCCAGCTCGGAGAGCAGCAAATCCCGATCCGTCTTCAGGATGCCCTTCATGAACGGCGCGGTCAGGCGCCCTTTCCCGACGCGCCATGCCACAACCTCCGGAAGGCGCCCGGCCATGCAAAGCCGCATCACGTAGCGCGTCCAGCCGTCGTGCAGGCGGCATTCGGGCGGCAGCGCGAGCGCATATTCGACGAGCCGCCGGTCCATGAACGGAAACGCGACTTCTACCCCGTGGACGGCGGCGTACAGGTTGGTCTCCTCGATGCCGCGCCACAGATATCCGCTCGCCAGCGCCGACCGCTGATACTCCGTCTGCGTCGGGCGCGGCGCCGGGTGCGCGTAATCGGCCGCACGCTCCTCCAGCCGGAACGCCTCGGCGGCGGCGGGGTCCGCCCACGCCATGCCCTTGTGCGGCGGCCCGGCCCCGGCGGAGCCCCCACGGTAGAAGCGCGCGGCGGCCTCGCGGAGGACGCTCCGCCACGCGATGCGGTAGAAACGCCGCATCTGGACGAGCATGTGCAGCGTCCGTCCGAGCCGTCGGTCGGCGGCTTGGCGGTAGAGCGCCGGCAGGAGGTACGCGCGCGTCATGCCGGGCATCGAAGCGAACGTATCCTCGAACGGGTGGCGGTGGTCCGCCGCGCCGTAGCGCTCCACGAGCGCCGCCGCCTCGCGCACGTAGCGCGCCACGTCGCCCCGGTCCAGGAAGTCGCGCAAATCGAGGTGCCCGTGCCCTACCACATTGTCCCCATCGACCCCCGAAAGCAGCGTGCGCACGTTTTGGGCGCGGAGCAGTTGCAGCATCCGCCAGATCAGGTGCTGCGTACCGCTCGGAATCCCGTCGTCGAGCGTTTCGAGCGCTTCGTCTAGATTGCTCATGGGGCTGATGTCGTCGCCCGGCACGAACAGCGGGCGGTAGGCCCCCGGGCGGTCGTCGAGGACCGCGTGGATGTAGGAGCGCTCGTCGCTCTCGCGCGTGGCGTCGAACACGACCGAGGCCGTCACGAGCGGCCCCCGGCCCCGCCGCGCCAGCGCCTCGGCCGCCGTCGCGGCGACGTACGACGAATCCAGCCCGCCGCTCAGCTCGCAGGCCACCGGGTGCAGGCTGCGGGTGCGCGCCGCCACGGACCGGTCGAAAAGCTCCCCGAAACGCTCGGCGTACTGCGCCACCGGCAGGCCCGCCGGCGCGTCGGCGGCGGGAGCAAGGGTGTAATGCCGCCGGAGGCGGACGGAGCCCGCCTCCCAGGCCAGCGTGCAGCCCGCCTCCAGGCGGCAGACGCCCTCGTACAGGGTGTGCTCCGTCTCTTCGCGCAAGTCAATGATGTATTCCAGCACCCGCAGCGTATTCAGGCGCCACGGCCCGCCCGGGGCCGCCCGCAGTGCCTTGATCTCGCTGGCGAAGGCCAGCAGGCCGTCCGGCCCCCGGCGGTAAAACAGCGCGCGCGTGCCCCAAGGGTCGCGGGCGCACACCAGCCGCCGCCGCCGCCGGTCCCACAGGGCAAAGGCGAAGTCGCCTTCGAGGCGCTCGGCGCAGGCATCGCCCCATTTGCGATAGGCCAGCCCGACGAGCGCCGCGTCGGGGCCGCGCCGCGCCTGCGCCGGGGCGCCCAGCGCGTCGAAAAGGGCCTCCCGGTTGTCGATCCGCGCGTCCGCCGTCGCCGCCAGGTCTTCCCATACGGCCACGCCCGGCCCCCACGCCGTCGGCGGCGCGTTGACGTGCAGGCCGTGCCCTAGGGCCGCCCCGGCGTCATCATGCCACACCTGCACGCCGCCTGTCGCGCGGTGGGGCATCGCAGCGAGCATGGCCGCCAGGCGCGCAGGCGCCGCAAGCGCAGGGTGGGGCGCGACAAGCCCCGCAATCGCAGACATAACGCTTCGTCGGTGGACATGGAGGAACAGGCCAAGATAGGGCGCCGCCCGCGCGGGCCGCCCGCCGCCGCTTATCATGGATTGTTCTTAAACCGGCTGCCCCTGCGGATGTATTTTCGCGCCGTCCGGCTCCATTACATCCGCCTACCCATCTGCATGTACAAGCTTAAAATATTAGCCTTTACGGCCGCCCTGCTTGCGCTCACGAGCGCCGCGCACGCCCAGAACTTCAGCACGACGAACCTGCAAGCCCTCTATGGCGCCGGCTTCGACGACTGGTACTACGGCAACGCCACGGCCGAAAACGAGATGTTCACGCTCACGGCCGAGCACTACACGGCCTTTAAAACCGGCGACGTGTTCTTCTTTGCCGACTACACGCGCGGCGACTTCGTCAACGCCGCCGGTGCGCTTACCGGCGTCAAGGACCGCATGTACTCCGAGGTCACCCTGCGCATCAGTCCGTTCCGGCTGGCAGGCGCTTCGCTCGGCGGCTTCATCCCCGACGCCTACGCAGCGGCCAACCTCGAACGCGACGGCGCCGGCTTCGCCGCCAACCTCATCGGCGGCAGCATCGACCTGAAGCTTCCCGGCTTCGCCGTAGCCAACCTGAGCACGTACTACCGCGACGACAACTTCAACGAGCCCACCTATCAGGTCAGCTACGTCTGGAACATCCCCGTCAAGCTCAGCGCCAAGCTTCAGGCCGGTTTCAGCGGCTTCCTGGACGTGCACGGCACCGACCGCGACGGCGCCGACCTGCACACCCAGCCGCAACTGTTCCTGCAACCCACCGGCTCGGCCTTCGCCTTCGGCGTCGAGGCGCTCATCCACACGAACAAGGCCGTCAAGATCGCCGTGCCCCAGGCCGCCGTCAAGTGGACGTTCTAAGCGCCTCTTAGCCTGCGGCGCGCGGCTTGTAGTACGGCGGCGCAGCGTGTACCTTGTGGCGCGTCGTCTTTTTCTTTCCTTTTCGCAAATACAGCAGGTTGTCGTGCGCGCCCCAGTCAACACCCGCGAGCTGTTCCTAAACACGTTCCACCGCGAGCCGGCGTTCATCGCCGCCGCGCCGGGGCGCATCGAATTCATCGGCAACCACACCGACTACAACGGCGGCGTGGTCCTCGGAGCGGCCATCGACCGGGGCATCGAGGTCGCCGTCGCGCCGCGCACCGACGAGATCATCAACCTCAAATCCTCCACCCGCGATCATGTCGTGTCGGTGGGTCTGGACCGGCTTCAGCGGCTCCACAACGAAAACTACTGGGCCAACTACCCGCTCGGCGTGCTCCAGGTGCTCCAGCAGGAGGGCCTCGACGCCGAGCGCGGCTTCGATCTGGCCGTAACGAGCACCTTGCCGGTCGGGGCGGGCCTGAGCAGCAGCGCCGCCCTGGAGCTCGCCACGGCCTATGCGCTGGGGGCCCTCTACGGGCACACCTACACGCGCGAGGTGCTCGTGCACGTATGCCGCCGCGCCGAGAACGAGTTCGTCGGGGTGCCCTGCGGCATCCTCGACCAGGGCGTGAGCGCCTACGGAAAGGAAAACCACCTCGTCTGGATCGACTGCAAAGACCTCCGTTTCGAGACGGTCCCCATGCCCTCGGAGACGGCTTTCTGGATTTTTAACAGCCACCAGAAGCATTCGCTCATCTCCTCGCTCTACGCCAAACGGCACGAGGAGTGCATGAAGGCGACGGCGGAACTGGCGAAGGCCTATCCCGGCGTGCAGCATCTTACCGAGCTTTCCTCGGCGCAGGTCGAGGCGCAACGGGAGGCCCTGCCCGAGGAGTTGTACAAGCGCGCCCTGCACGTCACGAGCGAGAACGAGCGCGTCGGGGCCGTCAAGGAACGCCTGGCCGCCGGCGACCTCCAGGCCGTCGGCGCGGCGCTCTACCGCTCGCACGAAAGCTCCCGCACGCTCTTCGAGAACAGCACACCCGAACTCGATTTCCTCGTCGAGGCGCTGCGCGGGCAGCCGCACGTCTACGGCGCGCGCCTGACCGGCGGCGGCTTCGGCGGGGCCGCGATGGCCCTGACGACCCCGGCTTTCGGCGCCGCCCATGCCGATGCCGTCAGCCGGGCGTACCGCAAACGCTTCGGCGCCATGCCCTCGGTGCTGCAATGCCGCACCGCCGGCGGCGCACGGCTGCTCGCCTCCTGACCCGCGCCGAAAAGCGGCCTGCCCTTTTGACCTCGGCCGTCCCATTTACCGGTTACGACCACCCTGCGCGCAGCGCTTACCCCTCTCACCCAAACCCGACGACCCATGAACAGCGAAGCTCTCAAGCCCCGCCCCGAGCAAAAGTTCACCTTCGGCCTCTGGACCGTGGGCAACCCCGGCGCCGACCCCTTCGGCTCCGCCGTCCGCCGGCGCATCTCGCCCGTCGAGATCGTTCACCTGCTGGCTGAAGTGGGCGCCTACGGGGTCAACTTCCACGACAACGACCTCGTGCCCATCGACGCCACGCCGGCCGAGCACGACCAGATCGTCGGCGACTTCCGCAAGGCCCTCGAAGAAACCGGCCTCGTCGTCCCGATGGCGACCACCAACCTGTTCTCCGACCCCGCCTTCAAGGACGGCGCCTTCACTTCCAACGACCCGGCCGTCCGCGCCTATGCCCTTCAGAAGACGATGCGCTCGATGGACCTCGGCGCGTCGCTCGGGGCCGGCATCTACGTGTTCTGGGGCGGCCGCGAAGGCACCGAGACCGACGCCTCGAAGGACCCCGCCGAGTCCATCAAGCGCATGCGCGAGGCCATGAACTTCCTCTGCCGCTACTCGATGGATCAGGGCTACCACTACAAGTTCGCCCTCGAAGCCAAGCCCAACGAGCCGCGCGGCGACATCTACCTCTCCACGACCGGCGCCATGCTCGGCTTCATCGCCACGCTCGACCACCCCGAGATGGTCGGCGTCAACCCGGAGGTGGCCCACGAGCAAATGGCCGGCCTCAACTTCCTGCACTACGTCGCCCAGGCCTACGACGCCGGCAAGCTGTTCCACATCGACCTGAACGACCAGAACGGCCCGCGCTACGACCAGGATTTCCGCTTCGCCTCGCACAACTACAAGCAGTCGTTCTTCCTCGTCAAGTTCCTCGAAGACGTGGGCTACGACGGCTCCCGCCACTTCGACGCGCACGCCTACCGCACCGAGGACTACGAGGGCGTGAAAGACTTCGCGCGCGGCTGCATGCGCAGCTACAACATCCTCAAGGAGAAGGCGCGCCTGTTCAACGAGGATCAGGAGATCCAGGCGGTGCTCGCCGAGATCAACGCCCCCGCCGAAGGGCTGCCGCAGTACGGCGCCGGCTACTCCGCCGAAGCCGCCGAAGCCCTCAAGGCGTTCTCCTTCGACCGCGAGGCCCTCGGCCGCCGCGGCCTGCCCTACGAGAAGCTCGACCAGCTCGTCTTCGACCTGCTCATGGGCGCGCGCTAACGGAGCGCCGACAGCCGCGAAAAGCACAGCGGGGCGCCTCCCTCCGAGGGGGCGCCCCGCCGCTTTTTGCAGGCCGCGTCCTGGCGGCGGTTCTACCGAACCTCCACGTCCATACTGGCCGCGCCGCGCTCGCCGGCGCGCACCGTGATGTTGGCCGGCGCCTCGTCCAGGTGGAAGACGGCGCTGTACGTGCGTCCGTCGGCCGCGTCCAGACTGCCGATATAGGTTTCCGTGTGGGTGGCGTAGACCTTGACGGTTTCGGGCGCGCCGGTCACCTTCGCCGTGACGCTCAGGGCTCCCGAGGCGCGGGTGTACACCGCCTCGGTCACCGTGATGCAGTCGCGGTCGCGGGCTTGCGGAGCCGCGCCGACGAGCGCCGCAAGCAGCGGCGCCGCCAGCAGCAGCCAGGCCCATGATGCTGTGCGTGGCATGTCGTTGAACGGTTGGTTCCAGGAGAACGATCTGCTATAAGGTCGCGCCAAATTGCCCGGAAGTCAAAACTTGCCGCTTCAGGGACCCGGCGCGGCTGCAACAATGTTGCCCTTATGCGCCCGGAACCGCACCCGCCGGCGCGGCGCGTTCGCGCGCAGGCTTCCGGGCGCGTAGTTTACGCAGGTTTGCCGCCATAATGTATATTGGCCGGGCGCGCGCCAAACTCTCGGTTCTCAAGCGATCTCCTGATTCTACATGTCCACTTCCGACAAGCCGAGCCTCGAAACGCATCATCACGGGCAGCACTCCATGGTCACGCTGATGATCGCGGCGGCGGGCGTCGTCTACGGCGACATCGGCACGAGCCCGCTCTACGCGATGAAGGAGTGCTTCCACGGCCCGCACGCCATCGCGGCGACGCCGGAAAACGTGCTCGGCGTGCTTTCGCTCTTCATCTGGTCGCTCATCGTCGTCGTGAGCATCAAGTACCTCATTTTCATCCTGCGCGCCGACAACTGCGGCGAGGGCGGCATCTTCGCCTTGTTCGCCCTCATCCCGACAAACCACGAGCGTTTCAACAAGTCGGTCGTCTCGGCCATTACGATCTCGGCCGTCTTCGGCGCCGCGCTGCTCTACGGCGACGGCGTCATCACGCCGGCCATCTCGGTGCTCTCCGCCGTCGAGGGCCTGGAGGTCGCCACGGCCGCCGCCGCGCCGTTCGTGGTGCCGATCACCTGCATCATCCTGTTCGGGCTGTTCATGGTGCAGCGCGCCGGCACCGGCAAGGTGGGCCGCATCTTCGGCCCCATCATGATCGTGTGGTTCTTCAGCCTGGCGGCGCTCGGCATCCGCTACATGCTGCGCAACCCTGAGGTGTTCGGCGCCGTCAACCCCGTGTATGCCGTCGAGTTCTTCGTGCGCAACCGGTTTGCCGGCTTTGTCGTGCTCGGCTCCGTGTTCCTCTCGGTCACCGGCGCCGAGGCGCTGTATGCGGATATGGGGCATTTCGGCCGCGCGCCGATCCGGCGCGCGTGGTTCATTCTCGTCTTTCCGGCCCTCGTGCTCAACTACTTCGGGCAGGCGTCCTTTCTGCTGGAGCATGGCGAGTCGGAAAACCCGTTCTACGCCATCGTGCCCGAGCCGCTGCTGCTCCCGATGGTCGTCATCGCCACCATGGCGACGGTCATCGCCTCGCAGGCCCTCATCTCGGGCGCCTTCTCGCTGACGAAGCAAGCCACCCAACTCGGCTTCCTGCCCCGCCTGAAGATCATCCACACCTCCGGCACGGCGGTCGGGCAGATCTACGCTCCAGGCGTCAACACCGCCCTCATGATCGGGTGCATCACCCTCGTCATCCTGTTCAAGGAGTCCTCGTCGCTGGCGGCGGCCTACGGCCTCGCCGTGACGGCCACCATGGGCCTTACGTCGGTGCTGTTCTACTACGTCGCCACGCGCACTTGGAACTGGAACAAGTGGAAGGCGCGCGCGCTCGTGGTCGGGTTCCTCATCTTCGACCTGGCCTTCTTCGGCTCGAACCTCCTCAAGTTCTTCTCCGGCGGCTGGCTCCCGGTCGGCATCGCCCTGGTCATCCTCCTCATCATGATGACGTGGCGCACCGGGCGCGCGTTCATCCGCCGCAAGGTCGAGAGCCAGATTCTGCCGCTGAGCCTGCTCCTGGAGGACCTCG
>CBDTTW010000138.1:0-8051 GCA_965363675.1 uncultured Rhodothermaceae bacterium | reverse complement strand
GGGGGGGATGCGGCCGGGGACCGCCGCCGCCTCGGCCAAGCCCAGCGCCGCCCCCTGCCGCCGCAGCGCCTCGGCGTGCGTCCCCGAGCCGACGAGCACAAGGCGCAGGCTCGGGTGCGCCGACCGCGCCCGCGCCATACCCTCCAAGACGGTTTCGAGGCCGCGCGTCTGGTCGAGGCCGCCGATGTAGAGCAGGTTTACCGCCTCCGCCGGAAACCACCGCCGCACGTCGGGCCCCGGCTCCGGCGGCGGGCCGGCCGAAAGCCGCACCGTGTTGGGCACGACCACTAGGGGACGCACCCGCCGGTAGGCCCGGCGCAAACGCGCGCGGTTGGCCTCGTTGATGACGACGACGGCGTCCACTTCGCCGACGAGCCGCCGTTCCAGCCCGACCCACCGCTCGAAGTCGAAGAACAGCCGCTGCGGGAAGCGGGTGGCGTTCGTGCTCGACCGGAGGAGGTCGGGGTAGTTCTCGTGCAGATCGAGCACGCGCGCCGGGCCGCCTTCGGGCAGCGCCTCCACGAGCGGCAGCCCGAGCGGCAAATCGTGGGCGTGCACCGCCCCCGGCCGCAGCCGCCGTACGGCCTGCCGGATGGCGCGCCGCCAGAACCAGCGGTACAGCGGCAGCGCCCAGATCAGCCCCAGCATCTTGCGCGCCGCCTCGCGCGGCAACCACAGCCGGCGCACCCGCACGCCCTCCACGACGGCCTCGGGCGCCTCGTCGCGCGCATACCGGAGGCAAAGCACATGCACCTCGTGGCCGTGCGCCGCGAGGGTATGCGCCTCCTTCTCGACCCGTGGATCGGGAGGGTACGGCGCGTCGAGCAGCATCAGGATGCGCATGGGCGGGGCCTAGGGCTTGCGCGCGACGAGCAGCAGGTTCTTGCCGAGCGGCGGCTCGCCGAGGGCTTCCAGTCGGCGCGCGACGGGCACGATAAGCCGGTCGTACCACCGCACCTGCCCCGCCCCGAGCGTCTGCCGCAGCAGCACGAAGGCGACGTACCACGGCGCGATGCCCGCCGCGTCGAAGTAGCGCAGCGTCTCGACGCGGAAGCCCGCCCCCTCGGCCAGCGCCCGCAAATCCGCCTTGTGGTAGCGCCGGTAGTGGCCCAGCTTGCGGTCGAACGGGCTGTAGAGCCACCGCAGCGCAGGCGAGAACAGGCAGAGCGCGCCGCCGGGGGCCAGCGCCTCGTAGGCCAGGCGCGCCTCGGCCGCATCGTCCGGCACATGCTCCATGACGTTGACGTAGACCACCGCCCCCAGGCTTCCGCGCAGGCCGGGCGCCGCGTCGGCGAAGTAGGCATGGTGCAGCGTCACGTCGGGGCGCGCGCCGAGGTGGGCCTTCAGGTGCGGAAACAAGTTGGCCGACGGCTCGACGGCGTGCAGATGCCGGGGGCGCGCCTCGGCCAGCAGCAGTTCGGAGAAACTGCCCGTGCCCGCGCCCACCTCGGCCACGACGCCGCCGAGGTGCGGCCGGAAGGCGTCCAGAATCCACCGGTGGTAGTTCCGGGCGAAGTCCATCGCCTCCAGCTCGCGGCCGGTGTACTCGAAGGCGGGGCGGCTCATGGGGGCGGCGCCTCCGAGGCCGCCGGCGGCGCAAACGGCGAGGCGGCCGTCGTGTCGGCAGCCGCGCCGCGCGGCTTGAAGCGCAGCATGTAGGTATCCGGCTTCCGCGTGATCTGGTGGACGAACTCGAAGCGCTCGGGGTATTTCTCGACGGCAGGCAGCAGGTACGTCGCCCCCATCGGGTAGCCCGTAGGGTCGAGCAGCACGTAATCCAGCACGACGTAGTCGGCCCCCTCCTCCTCCATCCGGCGGATCACTACGTCGGGGTCGCTCGACAGGGCAAACTGCGTGGCCCGGCGATAGGCGTAGAGCGCGAACAGGCTCGGCTTGGAGCACACCACCACGGCATCGCGGGGCAAATTGCGCCGCGCCCATCGGGCCAGATCGAAGTAGTTTGCCACGCGTCCGGGGTACGGCGTCTCGGCGTAGGCGTGCCAGCGCTGCATCGGGCCGGCGGCGGGCAGCAGCACGAGCGCAAACGCCGCCGCCGGCGCGCGCCGGACGCCGAAGCGCTCCGCCCCTTCGCGCGCGAGGTGATACAGCCCCAGCAAACTCAGAAAGCTCACGAACGGCAGCACGCCCATGACGAAGCGCGTGCCCGTCCAGATTTGCGGCCACAAGAGCGCAATGCCGAAGGTCGCCCCGAGGTAGGCGGCCAGCACCCACCGCAGGCGCGGCAACCGGTAGAGGCCGTAGAGGGCCAGCCCCGCCACCGCCAGCCCCGCCAGCGCCCGCAGCCACCACCACGAGGGCAGCGCGCGCTCCAGGAACGGCCAGGCGCCGTTCGGAAGCTCCGTCGTAAGGTAGCGCATCGTGTTGGCGCGCAGCCGCTCGGCCAGGTCGGCCAGGGCCAGCGCCCCTTCCTCCGGGGCATACGGGTTCTTTTGCAAGAGCGCCCCCACGTACCGGTTCTCGCCGACGATCTGGCTGCGCACCACCCATGGCAGGGCCAGCAGCCCGACGCCGCCGCCCACCACGAGCGCGGCGCGCCCATTGCGGTGCAGGGCCAGCCCCGCGAAGATGCCGAAGGCCAGGGCCACCCCCATCGAGCGCGTGTAGTAGGCCGCCGCCGTCGCCGCCACGGTCGCCCACACCCACGGGTCGGCGTATGGGGGGCGCTCCGGGTCGATGCGGGCGGCCGCCCCGAGCGCCAGCACCGAGAGGAACAGGAACGGCATCTCGCTCAGCAGGCGCGTGGCGTACTGCACGACGTGCGGGTTGAGCGCCGTCGCGATGCACGCAATCGCCGCCAGCATCGGCCCCGCGTGCGCGGATCGGCCCGGCGGCGCCTCCCGGCGCGGACGCCCCCGGCGCGGCGCGGGCGGCGGCGAGAGGTCCGCGCCGGGAGGACAGAGGGCCGCCAGGAAGTGGTACAGCAGCCAGAGCGACCCCAGAAACAGCAACCCGTTCAGCACGAGCACCGCTTCGGGGCGGTAGGAGAACAGGCGCACCCCGGCGATCAGGACCGGGAAGCCGGGCGGAAACTTCGTCTCCGGCGGCGCCCCCGGCGCCCACACGTTCACGTAGCCGTGGCCCTGGCTGAGCGCCCGGCCCAGCAGGTAGTAGGCCGCGTTGTCGCCGCCGGTGTCGAGCTTCGGGTCGTAGGCGTACCACCACGCCCACACGCCCACCGCCAGCACGAGCGCCGGCAAGGCCCACCGCACCGCACGCGGCAAAAGCCCCGGCGGCTCGGGCGGGGCGGCGGCTTGCGGGGGGGCGTTGGGTTTCCGGGCCATGCGGTCTGAGGCGTCGGGGCTAGCGGTAGCGCAAAATCAGGTACAGCGCCTGCACGCCGTCGCGCCAGGTGATTTTTTTGCCTTCGGCATAGGTGCGCCCAAAGTACGATATCCCGACTTCATAGATGCGCACGCGCGCCCGCGCAATCTTCGACGTAATCTCCACCTCGAAGCCGAAGCGGTCCTGCTCCAGGGTCAGCCCCTTCACCACATCGGCGCGGAATACCTTGTAGCACGTCTCGATGTCGGTCAGGTTGAGGTTGGTAAACATGTTCGAGAACAGCGTGATGAGCTTGTTGCCCATCGAGTGCCAGAAGTACAGCACCCGGTGCGGCTGCCCGCCCTGAAACCGCGAGCCGTAGACCACGTCGGCCTTGCCCTCGGCAATGGGCTGCACGAGGTGGTAGTAGTCCTGCGGGTCGTACTCCAGGTCGGCGTCCTGGATGAGGAGGATGTCGCCGGCGGCGTGGGCGATGGCGGTGCGCAGCGCGGCCCCCTTGCCCTGGTTGCGCGCCTGCCGCACCAGCCGGATGCGGTTCTCGAACGGAAGGCGCTCGGCGTCGGCGGCCGCGAGCGCGCCGAGCAGCTCGGCCGTGCCGTCGGTCGAGCAGTCGTCCACGACGACGATTTCCTTGGGGATGGCGATTTCGCGGACGCGGCGCAGCACCTCCTCGATGGTGCCGCGCTCGTTGTAAACCGGGATGAGCACCGAGAGGCGCACCGCCGCGAAGCGGTCCGGAGCGGCCGGGTGCGGGGCGCCGCAGTGCGGGCAGAACGGCGGGTCAGGAGCGTGCATTGCAGGCGGCATGGGCTTCGGGGGCGGCCGTGGCGCCGGCCAGCAGGCGCGCAATGCGATCCGAGGCGTCGGCGGCGCCGTAGGGCGCGCCGGGCGGCGCGGTGGGCGCCGCCGCGAGGGCCGCCTGCACGCGCGCCGGGTCGAGGCCGGTCGTCGCGTTCCAGCCGTCGGCCAGCGTCTCGACCCACTCGGTTTCGTCGCGGAGGGTGACGCAGGGCTTTTCCAGCCAAAAGGCTTCCTTCTGGAGGCCGCCCGAGTCGGTCAACACGCGGTCGGCGCCGTCGAGCAGGGAGAGCATCGCCAGGTAGCCCACCGGCTCCAGCACGGCCACGCCGCCGGGGGCCGCGAGGCCGCACGCCGCCAGGCGCGCCCGCGTGCGGGGGTGCACCGGCCAGACGACCGGCCGGCCCAGGCCGGCCAGCAGCGCCACGAACGCCTTCAGGCGCGCCGGGTCGTCGGTGTTCTCGGCGCGGTGCAGCGTAGCGAGCACATAGCCGCCCGGCGCGTGCTCCGTGAGCGCCCCGGCGGGGTAGCGCGCCCGCGCCGCCGGCAGGTAGGCGCGCACCGCGTCGAACATCACGTCGCCGGTGACGTGCACGCCCGCCGTGATGCCCTCGCGCGCGAGCAGGGCGGCGGCGTGCGCCGAGGGGCAGCACAGCAGCGTCGAAAGCTGGTCCGTCACGACGCGGTTGACCTCCTCGGGCATGGCCCGCACGAACGAGCGCAGCCCCGCCTCGACGTGCGCGATGGGCACATGCAGCTTGGCCGCCACGAGGGCCGCGGCAAGCGTGCTGTTGGTGTCGCCGTAGACGAGCATCCAGTCGGGCAGGCGTTCGGCGGCCAGCAACGCCGCTTCCAGGCGGGCCATGATCTCGCCGGTTTGCCGCCCGTGCGGCCCCGAGCCGACTTCGAGGTTCAGGTGCGGCTCGGGGATGGAAAGCTCCTCGAAGAACACCCGGCTCATGGCGTCGTCGTAGTGCTGGCCGGTGTGCACCAGCATCTCGCGGAGGCCGGCCCCGGCCAGGGCGCGGCTGACCACGGCGGCCTTGATGAACTGCGGCCGGGCGCCGACGACGGTGCAAACGGTAAGCGGCATGAGCAAAGCGCGCGTCTGGGGGCAGGGGCCGTTAAGATACAACGGCGCGCCGCCCGTCGCCGGAGAGCACCGCGTCGAAAAGCGCGGCGAGCTGCCCCGCCTGGAAACGGCGGTCGTAGGGCGCCAGGCGCGCCGGGTCGGCGGGGGCGGCGCGCGCGCCGCGCAGGCTCCGCGCGAACGCCTCGTCCAGGTACGCCCCGATGGCGTCGGCGTCGGCGTGCGCAAAGGCGGCGCCTCCGCCCGTCTCGCGGAGGATGCGCGCCAGGTCGCCCTCGGGCGGAGCCAGGCCCAGCACGGGCGCCCCTACGCGCAGGTACTCGAACACCTTGGCCGGCACGATGCCCTCGTTGGCCGGGGTCTGCTGGACGGCCGCCAGCACCAGATCGGCGCGGCGCATGTAGTCCAGCGCCTCGGCGTGCGGCACGTAGCCCACCACGTCCAGGTTCGGGCCGAGGCCCGCCTGCCGGAACGCTTCCAGGATGGCCGCGTCGGTGTGCCCGACGAAGCGCGCCACGAGCCTCCGCGCCCACGCCGGGTCGCGGCGCACCCGCGCACCGAGCGCCTCCACGAGGCCGGGGCTGTGCTGCACCGCCGAAAGCATCCCGACGTGCGCCACGACGAAGCGCTCGGGGTCCGGCGGCGGGGGCGGCGCCGGGTCCAGATCCGCCTCGTCGAAGCCGTTGTAGATCGTGGCATAGCGGCGCAGCGGCGCGCGCCGCCTGAGCAGCGCCCCGAAGCCTTCGGTCACCGACACGACGGCGTCGGCGGCGGCCAGCGTCGTGCGTTCGAGCCACGCCTCCAGGCGGCGCGCCGGAGCCGTCCGGGGCAGGGCGTGGTAATAGCTGATGTCGGTCCACGGGTCCGCGAGGTCGGCCACCCACGGCGTCCCGGTCGTGCGCTTGAGGCTCCGGGCGATCAGGTGCATCGAGTGCGGCGGCCCGGAGGTGCAGATCATGTCGAACGGCTCGCGGGCGAGCAGCCGCCGCCCCTCGCGGATGCCGAAGGGGACCCACCCGACGCGCGCATCCGGCAGGAAGACGTTGCCGCGCACCCAGCGGGCGAGGGCGTCCTTCCAGCCGCCGGCCGCCAGCTTGTTGAAGCCCACGCCCACCGTGTCGCGCTTGCGCTTGCCCAGCAGCCGGGCGTAGGCGGCGTAGGGGTCCCAGGCGGGCGTGCGGCGCACCACCGCCTCCGGCGGAACCTCGGCCTCCAGCCCGGCGTCGAGGCTCGGGTAGGCCGCATCCTTCGGATCGACCGTAAGCACCGTGGGCCGCCACCCGTAGGCGGGCAGGTACTTGACGAACTTGAGCGGGCGCTGCACCCCCGAGCCGCCCGAGGGCGGAAAGTAGTACGTAATGAACAGGACGCGCTTCATCCGGCGGCGCCCTCGTCGGCGCGCCGCTTGCGCCGCCGCCAGGCCAGCCCCAGCAGCAGCGCTGCGCCCCCGTAGGCCAGCAGGTGCGCCCCGGCCGAGATCACGACGCTCGTGCGGTGCACCGAGGGCGCAAACCGCATCTCGACCGTATGCCGACCCGCCGGAACTACGACGGCCCGGAAGGCATAGTTGGCCCGCTGGATCGGCGCGGGCTTGCCGTCAATCGTGGCCTCCCAACCGGCGGGATAGTACACCTCGCTCACGACGAGCCGGCGCGGGGCCGCCGTCTCGACGGTCCAGCGGATGTGCTCGGGGGCGTACGACTCCAGCCGGACGGCCTTGGCCGCCGACGAGTCGGCCGGAGGCAGGGGCTCCGAGGGCGGCTCGTGCAGCAGCACCGTCGTGCGCGGATCGAAGGCGGGGTCCTGGAGGCGCGCCCACGCCTGCTCGGCTTCCGGGACGACCTCGGCGCGGTCCACGAGGAAGGCGCGGGGCAGCACGTCCGGGTTTTCGAGCACCACCATGCCCGTCTGCGCGTCGGTGAACACCGGGCGCAGCCCCGGCAGCGGCTGCGGCGAGACGACGTAGCGCGTGTTGAGCACGTCGAGCGCGTTGGCGTTCGGCAGCGCCGTGGCCGCGTCCACGAGCACGTGTTCGAGCACGTCCTGATAGAGGCGCAGCTTGGCGGCGTGGTAGCCCCCCAGCGACTCGTGGAAGTACGACGGCCGCGCCGTCGTGACGGGGCTGCCCTCCAGCGAGAGCACGCGGAAGTGCCCCAGGGCGCCGCCGGGGCGCTGCGCCAGCAGGTAGTCGTCGAAGGCGTAGCGCGGCACGGGGTTCTCCACCGGCTCCTGAAGCGCCTCCTCGTTCAGGTAGCGCCGCCCGACGCCCCAGAGGTCCACCACCACCACGAGCGCCACCACCGCGCGGGCAGCCCACGCCGGCAGCACGCCCCGCCGGCGCAGCACGAGCGCCGCCCCCGCCACGACCAGAAAGGCGAGCGTGCGCAGGGCATCGGTATGGAACATCTCGACCCGCTGCGTTTTGCGGCTTGCGATTTCCTGGCGCAGGAAGCTCGCCACTTGCGGATCGCCGGGCGAGAGGTCGGGGCGCTGCGCGGCCACCTGCGCCTGCAACGTCTCGAACTCGTTCGGCGGCTCGAAGCGGAACAGGGCGTCGCCGCCGACCAGCAAGAGCAGCGCCAGCCCCACGGCCGCGCCCAGCGTCGCGTAGAGCCCCCGCGACTTCTCCGGCGGGGCCGCCGTTTCGAGCGCCAGCCCCCAGCCCGCCAGCACCGCCAGCACGAGCGCCGTCATGCTCAGCCACGTCTCGGGCACCCGGAAGGCGTCGAAAAGCGGGAAGTAGTCGAACATCGGACGGTTGAGCAGCGGCAAGTGCGCCCCCAGCGAGAACAGCGTCATCAGGAGGGCGGCCGCCGCCAACCCTACCACCGCCGCCCGGCGCGAGCGCACGAGCGCCAGC
>CBDTTW010000137.1:0-8136 GCA_965363675.1 uncultured Rhodothermaceae bacterium | reverse complement strand
GCCCTCGCCCGCGCGCTCGCCGGCGGCGTGCGCCTCGGCGGCGCGCGCGTGCTCACCGACGCGGAAACGGCGCTCTATGCCGCCTTCCGCGACGGACCGGGCCTGCTCGTGCTGGCGGGCACCGGCTCCATCGTGTGGGCGCGCGATGCCGCCGGAGCGCTTCACCGCTGCGGCGGATGGGGCGCGCTGCTCGGCGACGAGGGCAGCGGCTACAGCCTGGGGCGCCGGGGCGTGCGCGCCGCGCTCGACGCCGCCGATGGGGGCCCGCCGACGCGCCTGACCGCGCTCCTCGAAGCCGCGTTCCGCGCGGCCGTCCCCGATGGCCTCGTGCGCGAGGTGTACGCCGGCAGGCGGACCCTGCCCACGGCCGCGCCCGTCGTGCTGCAAGCCGCCGCCGAGGGCGACGCGGTCGCGGCGGCCCTCCTGGCCGACGAAGCGCGGCTGCTGGCCCGGCAGGCGGCGCTGCTGCAAGCGCGCTTGCGGCCCGCGCCGCCGCGCCCGGCGCTCATGGGCGGCCTCGTCGGCAATGCCTGCTACCGCCGCGCGCTGGAGGCCGCCCTGGGGGCCGTGCTGCCCGGCGCCGTTTGCTTTTTGCCGGAGCGCACCGCCGCAGACGCCGCTTGGGCGCTCGCGCAACAGCAAAGCGCTTCCAATTCGTAATGTTGACGTAACGCGGACGCTCAGACTCCCGGAGATTGTCCGGGCGCGCCTACTTTATAGCCCGGCCGCCCGAGGGCCCCTATCCTTTGCCGAGCGCGCCGGCCTCCTTGCCGGCGTTTCCTCTAAACCGCCTTTCCGCCAGGCGTAACCGCTAGAGGCTTCCTATGATGCCCGCTCCGTGCATGGTCGAGATTGCGCCCACCCCTGAGCCCGTCGCCACCCCGCTCGAACTCCTCGAAGACTTTGCGGATGCGCAACCGGGCTGGATGTTTTTGGAGGAAGACTCGGGGTTCTACGCGCAGCTCAAAGGCGCGCCCGCGTGCATCCTTCGCCACGTCCACGCCTCGCCGGAGCTGTGCCTGGACCTGGTGTTCACGGCGCAGAGCGCCGACGACGCGGCCCCGCTGACCCTGACGCTGGTAGCCGCCGCCGAGGAGGGCCGCCCCGAGCTTCCCGAACGCTGCGAGTGGATCGTAGACCGCTTCGCCGATGCCTTCTCGGTGTACCTGCGCACCCGCCGCGAACCGGCCGTGCTGCGCCTGCCGGAGCTGAGCGCCCGCCCTCTGCCGTCCTGAAGCCCCAGGGCCTCAGCCTACGACTTGCAGCCGCGCAAACTTGAGGACGAGCTTCTTCTGCCCGGCCGTCGGGAAGAACACGGTCGCCTTGGCCATGTCCCCCGCGCCCTCGACCGCGATGACCTTGCCCTCGCCGAAGTGCGGGTGCATCACGCGCGCCCCCGTTCGGACGCTGGCCTCGCCCTCGTCGTAGACGACCTGCCGGGTCGGGGCGGGGCTGCGGCCGGGGGCGCGCGGGGCGGCGGGTTTGCCCTTTGCCGGGGCGGCGGCCTCGCCGCGCAGGTTTTTGCGGTAGTAGTAGGGGTCGGTTTTCTCGTAGGAGAACGCAGGTCCGCCCGACATCTGAAACCGGTCCGGCCGCGCCTCGAAGCTTTGCCCCGCCTCCGTGCGCAGCAGCGACGGATCGACTTCGTCCAGAAAGCGGCTCCGGACGCACGGCTGCTGCTCGCCGTAGCGGAAGCGGCTGCGCGCGTAGGAGATGTACACCCGGTCCTGCGCCCGCGTCACCCCTACGTAAAGCAGACGGCGCTCTTCCTCCAGGTCCTTGCGGTCCTGCGAGGCGTTGCTGAGCGGGAACAGCCCCTCCTCCAAACCCGTGACGAACACAACCGGAAACTCCAGCCCCTTCGAGGCGTGGAGCGTCATAAGCGTCACCTTGTTGTCGTCCGCAGTCTCGTTGTCGGCGTCCGTCAGCAGCGAGACTTCCTGCAGGAACGTGCTCAGCGTAGCCTCGGCGGCGGCCTGGGCGTACTCGGCGATGGCGCTGATGAGTTCCTGCACGTTCTCCCAGCGCATCAGGCTTTCCTGCGTGTTTTCCTCGCGGAAGCCTTTCATGACGCCGGTTTCCTCGATCAGGTCGCGCGCGACGGCGTCGGCCGATGCCGTCCCCGAGGCCGCCAGGGCCGCGTACCGCTCGATCATCGTGCGGAAGCGAATGATGGAAGCCGCCGCGCGCGGCGGCAGCCCCAGCGTCTCGACGGTTTCGAGGGCCTGCCAGAGCGTAAGGCCCTCGCGCACGGCGAACGCCGTAAGGTCCTCCAGCGTCTTGTCGCCGATGCCCCGCGTGGGGTAGTTGATCACCCGCCGCAGGCTGGCCGTGTCGTGCGGGTTCACGACGAGGCGCAGGTAGGCCAGCACGTCCTTGATTTCGCGGCGCTGGTAGAACGAAACGCCCCCGACGACCTTGTACGGCACGCCCGCCCGCCGGAACGCCTCTTCGAGCGAGCGGCTCTGAGCGTTGGTGCGGTAGAGCACGGCAAAATCGCGGTACGGATGCCCGAGGCGCACCTGCAAGTCGCGAATGGCGCGCTCAATTTTTTGCGCCTCGTCCTTCTCCGAGAGCGCCTCCATCAGCAGAATCGGGTCGCCCTCGCGGTTGTCCGTCCAGAGCGTTTTTTCGAGCTGGTCCTGGTTGTGGCGGATGATGCTGTCGGCCATGCGCAGGATGTGGCCCGTCGATCGGTAGTTCTGTTCGAGGCGTACGACGGTGGCGTTGGGGAAATCGCGCTGGAACGAGAGGATGTTGCCGATGTCGGCGCCCCGGAACGCATAGATGCTCTGCGCATCGTCCCCGACGACGCACAGGTTCTGATGGCGGCCCGAAAGCTGCCGGGCGAGCATGTACTGGGCGTGGTTGGTGTCCTGGTACTCGTCGATGTGCAGATAGCGCCAGCGCTCCTGATAAGCCGCCAGCACCTCCGGGTGACGGTCGAACAGCTCGATGGGCTTGATGAGCAGGTCATCGAAGTCCATCGCGTTGCTTTTGCGCAGGGCCTCCTGGTACGGCCCGTAAAGCAGGGCCGCCTTCTCCTGCGGGGGCGAGGCCGCCAGCTTCGCGTACTGCGCCGGCGGCACGAGGCTGTTCTTGGCGCTCGAAATGCACGACTGCATCGAGCGGACCGTGAACTGCTTGGGGTCCACGTTGAACCGGTTCATCAGCTCGCGCAGGATGCGCTCCGAATCGTCGGTGTCGTAGATCGAGAAGTCGGACGAGTAGCCGATGTGGCCGGCTTCGCGGCGGAGCACGCGCGAGAACACCGAGTGGAACGTGCCCATCCACATGCCCTTTGCGGCGGTCTCTCCGACGAGCTTCTGGATGCGCTCACGCATTTCGCGGGAGGCTTTGTTCGTGAAGGTGAGCGCCAGGATCTGCCAGGGCGCCGCCTTGCCGACGGCCAGCAGGTACGCGATGCGGTGCGCCACCGTGCGCGTCTTGCCGGAGCCCGGCCCGGCGATGATAAGCACCGGGCCATCCGTGGCGGTCACGGCGGTCTGCTGCACCGGGTTCAGGCCGGCCAGGATGACGCCGGCCTCGTCGGAGGGCGCGGGGGAACTGGCGGCAGGGGTAGAAGCGTTGTTTCGCATGAACCTGTGAGGAAAGCGCCGGGCGGACGGGTCGTTTTGAAGATAGGCATCAACCGCGCCGGGCGGCGTGCGCGCCGCATGAAAATGGTCTTGCCGCCGCCCAACCGCATACGCAGGCGCCGGGCGGCCCGTTATCTTTCACACCCCTCCCCCGACTGACTGCATGGCCGCTATGCCCCGCCGACTGCCCGCCCGCTTTGTTTGCGCCCTCTGCGGGCTGATGCTGCTTGCCGCCGGAAGCGCGCCCTCCTACGGGCAAAGCCCCGCGCCCTCGGCCGGGCCCTTCATTCGGCCCGGCGTGCGGCTGGCCCTGCCGCCGCCCTCCGAGGCGCGCACCGCCGACGGAGCGCCCGGCCCCGGCTACTGGCAGCAGCGCGCCGACTACCACATCGCCGCCCGCCTCGACCCGCGCCGCCACACCGTCGAGGGGACGGTGCGCATCCGCTATACCAACCACTCCCCCGACGCGCTCGATACGCTCTGGCTCCAGCTCGACCAGAACCTTTTCGCCTCGGGCAGCCGGGGGGCGCAGCTTCAGCCGGAGGGCACGCGCTGGAGCGGCATGTTCGCAGGCGGCGGCTTCCGGATCGCCTCCGTGTCCGTAGAGGTGGGCGGCCGCCGCGCCGCCGCGTCTCCGTTCATCGACGACACGCGCATGCGGTTGGCGCTCCCGGCCCCCGTCGCCCCGCATGGCGGCGCCGCGACGGTGGAGGTGGGCTACGCCTTCACCATCCCCGAGTACGGCGCCGACCGCATGGGGCGCCTCAAGACGACGCAAGGCACGGTCTACGAAGTGGCGCAGTGGTATCCGCGCATGTTCGTCTACGACGACGTAACCGGCTGGGATACGCTCCCCTACCTCGGGCAGGGCGAGTTCTACCTGGAGTACGGCGATTACGAGGTGGCGCTGACCGTCCCGCGCGATTACCTGGTCGTGGCGACGGGCGAGTTGCAAAACCCGGAGGAGGTATACACCCCCGAGCAGCGCAGCCGCCTGGAGGCCGCGCGCCGCTCTGCCGAGACCGTCGGGATCGTGCGCCCGGCAGAGGTGGGCGCCCGCGCCTCGCGCCCACGCGGCTCCGGCGAGCTGACGTGGCGCTACAAGGCCGCAAACGTGCGCGACTTCGCGTGGGCCGCCTCCGACGCGTTCATCCTCGACGCGGCCGGCTGGAAAGAGGTGCTCATCCTGTCGGCCTACCCCCGCGAGGCCCTCGGCGATCCGCGCGGCGGCCAGCCCGGCTGGGAAGCCTCGACGCAGTACGCCCGCCATGCCATCGCCTACTACTCGGGCTACCTGCTGGAGTACCCCTACCCCGTGGCGATCAACGTAGCCGGCATCGTCGGCGGCATGGAATATCCCATGATCGTGTTTTGCTCGGCCGATGCGCGCGGCCGCGACCTCTTCGGCGTGACCGACCACGAGTTCGGCCATAGCTGGTTTCCGATGATCGTCGGCAGCAACGAGCGCCGCCACGCCTGGATGGACGAGGGATTCAACACGTTCATCAACCACTACTCGCTCCGGGCCTTCTACGGCCCCGAGAGCAGCGGCTACGGGTCGTCGCCTGCCTATACGGCCCTCATGATGCGCGACTTTGCCGGCGGTCCGCCCATCGCCATCGCGCCGGACAGCATGGGCCTGGGGGACCTCGGCTTCCTAGCCTACCGCAAGCCCGGCAACGCCCTGGTGCTGCTGCGCGAGGCCGTCCTGGGGCCGGAAGCCTTCGACGAGGCGTTCCGGACGTACACGCGCCGCTGGGCCTACAAGCACCCTACCCCGGCCGACTTTTTCCGCACCTTCGAGGACGTGACCGGCCGCAACCTGGACTGGTTCTGGCTCGGCTGGCTCTACTCGACGAAGCTCGTGGACCAGGGCATCGCCTCGGTCGCCCCGACGGCCGCCGGCGCCGCCGTAACCCTGCGCAGCGACGAGCCGCTGCTGCTGCCGGTGGAGCTGGAGATCAACTACGCCGACGGCCGCACCGCCACGCGCGCCTACCCCGTCGAAGACTGGGGCGCCGACGGCCGCATGCACATCGCCATCGACGACGGCCCCGTGATCGGCCTGCGCCTCGATCCGGCGCTCAAACTGCCCGACGTGGACGTGCTCGACAACCTCTGGCGCGCCGAGGCGCCGGCGGAAGGCGGCGGCGGACGCTCGGCGCAGCCGTAAAGGCGGCGGCCGCCTCGTGCGCCGCCCGGCTTCGGAAGAAGTATATTGGGCCGGACTCCGCCTGCACGCCTCTATGACGCTTCTCTCGTTCGCCCGCGCCCTTCTGGGCATCGTGTTCATCCTCGGCATTGCGCTGTTGTTCTCGAACAACCGGCGGCGCATCAACTGGCGCACCGTGGGGGCCGGACTAGGGTTGCAACTCGTGCTCGCCGTGTTCCTCCTGCGCGGCGACGAGATGGGGGCCGCCTTTGCGCCCCTGGGCTGGCCCAAGGCGTTCTTCTCGTGGGTCAGCTCGTTTTTCGTCAAGGTGCTGGAGTTCACGACGGCGGGCGCCGGCTTCATCTTCGGCCCGCTCGCCATAGGCCCCGGCGCCGAAGGCAGCCTCGGCTCGTTCTTCGCCTTCCAGGTGCTCCCCACGGTCATCTTCTTCGCCACGCTCATGTCGGTGCTTTACTACGCCGGCGTCATGCAGCGCATCGTCGAGGTGATGGCGCGCGCGGTGGCGCGGCTGCTCGGCACCAGCGGCGCCGAGTCGCTCAGCGTGACGGCCAACATCTTCGTCGGACAGACCGAAGCGCCGCTCGTCATCCGCCCGTTTCTCCGGACGCTCACGCACTCGGAACTCATGGCCGTCATGACGGGCGGCATGGCGACGATTGCCGGGGGCGTCATGGCGGCCTACATCCAGATGCTCGGGGCCTCCTTCGCCGAGGCGCAAAACATCACCCTGGAGGCCGCCCGCCTGACCTTCGCCGAGCACCTGCTGGGGGCCAGCGTCATGGCCGCCCCCGCCGCGCTCGTGCTGGCGAAAATCCTGATCCCCGAGACCGGCGAACCGGCCACGCGCGGCGCCGTCAAAATCGCCCGCGAGAAAAACGGCCTCAACGTCATCGACGCGGCGGCGCGCGGGGCGGCCGACGGCCTGCAACTGGCGCTCAACGTCGGGGCTATGCTGCTGGCGTTCATCGCGCTCATCGCCATGATCAACTTCGTCATCGGCTGGGCGGCCGGGCTCTTCGGCTACGAGATGACGCTTCAGAGCATCTTCGGGTGGGCGCTGGGCCCGGTGGCGTGGCTGCTGGGGACGCCCTGGGCCGACGCCGCCGTTTTCGGCTCGCTCATCGGCACGAAGGTCGTCCTCAACGAATTCGTAGCTTATCTCGGGCTGGCCGATGCCATCCGGGCGGGGCTCATCTCGAACAAGGCGGCCGTCATGGCGGCCTACGGGCTGTGCGGGTTCGCCAACTTCTCGTCCATCGCCATCCAGATCGGCGGCATCGGACCGCTCGCCCCCGAGCGCACTTCCGACATCGCGGCGCTGGGGCTGCGCGCCGTCCTGGCCGGCACGCTCGCCAACCTTATGACGGCCGCCATCGCCGGGGCCCTGCTGCCCTCCTGAAAGGCCGCTCCGCGCTTATGGCCGACTGGTTCACCACGCTCAACCCGGCGCTTCAAGCGACGCTCGCGGGCTGCTTCACCTGGGGCGTGACGGCTCTGGGCGCGGCGCTGGTGTTTTTCACGGCCGCCGTCAAGCGCAGCCTGCTCGACGCGATGATGGGCTTTGCGGCAGGCGTCATGATCGCGGCCAGCTTCTGGTCGCTGCTCGTGCCGTCCATCGACATGGCCGAAGCGCAGGGGGTGATTCCCTGGCTTCCGGCGGCCGTCGGCTTCCTCGCCGGGGGCGTGTTCCTGCGCCTGGCGGACCGGTTCCTGCCGCACCTCCACATGGACCGCGCCATTACGGAGGCCGAGGGGCCGCATACCTCCTGGCGGCGCGCCACGCTGCTCGTCACGGCGATTACGCTGCACAACATCCCGGAGGGGCTGGCCGTCGGGGTGGCCTTCGGCGCGGCGGCGCTCGCCGAGCCGTCCGCCGCGCCCGCGGCGTTCGGGGCGGCGCTCTCGCTTGCGCTCGGCATCGGCCTCCAGAACTTCCCTGAAGGCGTGGCCGTGGCTGTGCCGCTGCGCGCCGAGGGCTTGCCGCGCCGCAAAGCTTTCTGGTACGGCCAGCTCTCCGGCATCGTCGAGCCCATCGCCGCCGCGCTCGGAGCCGCCGCCGTGCTGATGGTGCGGCCCTTGCTGCCCTATGCGCTGGCGTTCGCCGCCGGGGCCATGATCTACGTCGTCGTGGAAGAGCTGATCCCCGAGTCGCAGCAGCACGGCAACACCGACCTGGCCACGATGGGCGCGCTCGTCGGGTTCGTCATCATGATGGTGCTCGACGTAGCGCTAAGCTGAGCCCTGCCCCAACGCTTCGGCCAGGGCCCCCGCCTGCAAAAGCAGCAGCGCCGCCTCGGGCGTTTCGAAGGTCTCCCCCGGCGCGCGCTCGATGACCGCCGCGCGCTTGCCGAGCCGCGTCAGCGC
>CBDTTW010000136.1:0-8169 GCA_965363675.1 uncultured Rhodothermaceae bacterium | reverse complement strand
ATTACCCCGACGGCGCCCGGCGGTGGGCCTGGAACGGCGGCGCGGGCCTCTACTACCGCGCCTCACGGGCCGCGCGCCTCAACGCCGATGCCGTTTGGGAGCGTCCGTTCCCGGTTTCGCTGCGGGCAGGGCTCGAAACGCACCCGACGCCGCAAACCGCCCTGCGCCTCTCCGCGGGAACGGCTCCCGCGATTTTCGGCTGCGGCGTCGGCCTCGCCCTGGGCCTGCTCACGGCCGACGCCGGCTTTCAGCGCCATGAGGTGCTGGGCTGGTCGCCGGCGTTCTCGGTGGGGGTCGCATGGTGAGCCTCAAGCGACGCCTTGCGGGGTGGGCGGCGGCGCTATGCATGGCGACGTCCGCCCTGCTCCCCGGCGCCCCCGGATGGGCGCAGGCCCTGCCCGACCCCGCCGAGGCCGCCGCTTATCTGCCGCCCTCCGACGCCGATTACGAGGACCTGGCTGCGACGCTGGCGGAGGCCCTCGACCGCCCGCTCGACCTGAACACGGCCGAGCCCTCCGAACTGCTGCGCTTGCCGTTTGTCTCGCCCGAGATCGCCGCCGACATCCGCGCGTACCGCCGGGCGCGCGGCGGCTTCGGACGCGTCGCCGAACTGGCGCGCCTGCCTTCCGTCACGCCGGAGTGGCTGGCCGAGTACGCCCCCTTCTTCCGCGCAACCCCTCCGGCCGCGCGCCGCCCCGCGCCCACCGGAGCGCTCGTGCTGAGCCGCTACCGGCGCCGCCTCGGCCCCGGCCGGACGCCCTACGGCGCGCATGCCCTGAGCCGCTTCGAGGCGCGCGCCGGGGGCCTGGGCGTTTTTGGAGCCGTAGAAAAGGACGCTGGGGAGCCGTTCCTGGCCCAAGCCCCCGGCAAGCCCCGCCGCCCGGACTACTGGTCCGGCGGCCTGGCCCTCGGCCCCCGGGGCGCGCTCGGCGGCCTTGTCGTGGGCGACTTCGACCTCGCATTCGGGCAGGGCATCCTCTACGGCTACCGGGGCCGCCGCCCCAAGAGCTATGCCGCCGCACGCCTGGCCCGCAGGCCCACCCTGTTGCGGCCGCACACTACGAGCGAAGAAAACCTGTTTTTGCGCGGCATCGCCGGCGCGCTCGTCCTGGCACCCGGCGCCTCGGCCACGGCCTTCCTCTCGTCGCGGCGCATGGATGCGCCCGCTGCGCTCGACTCGGCCCGGCCGTTTCTCGGCGACTACCTGCCCACCGGCCTGCACCTCACGAGCGCTGCACAGCTCCGCGCGGGGGAGTTGCGCGGGCGCGTGGGCGGCGTGGCGCTTCAGCTCGAGCGCGGAAGGCATCAAGCGGGCGCGCTCGTTGCGGCGTCGGGCTACCGCGTGGCCGGCGCGCCGCCGATGCGCTCCGCCGCCGTTTCGCTCGCCGGAGCCCATGCCTACCCGTGGGCCTACGGCTTCTGGGAAGTCGCGTCGGCCGGAGCCGGTCGCCCGGCGGCCCTCGTCGGCGCCGAGCTGCCCTTGTCGTCGCAAGCCCGCGTGGCCGCCGCCTACCGCTTCTACCCGGATTCCCTCGCTGCGCCCTTCGGCCGTCCGCTGGCCGAGTACACAGGCCCTCCGAGAGCCGAGGAAGGCTTCTACCTCGGCGCCGAAGTCGCGCTCGGCGCGCGCTGGCGCCTGGCGGCCTACCTCGACCAGCACCGCCGCGCCCGGCGCACGCTTCAGCCGATGCGCGGCCAGGATGCATTGCTGCGCGCGGCCTACGCGCCCCTGCGCTGGCTGCGCCTCGAAAGCCGCCTTCGCACCGAGGTGCAGGAAGCCCCCGCCATTGTCTCCGGGGGCGCCTTGCCGTCGAGAGGGGCAGCGCCGCACCGGCGCTCCACCGCAAGCCTGCACCTGCGCCTCGACCAGAACCGCGCGCTCTCGTGGCGCGCCCACCTCGACGCCGTACGCTACAAGGGTCCGGATGCACGCGCCGCTCTCGGCAGGGCGGCGACGCTCGGAGTCGCCGCCCGCCCGGCGGCTTCCCTGCGCGTCGAGTGGCGCACCGCCGCCTACGACGCCCCCGCCTACGACGCCCGCGTGTACGTCTACGAGCCCTCCGTACGTTATGCCTACGGCGCCGCGATGCTCTACGGGCGCGGCCTCCGGCACGCGCTCCTGGCCGCATGGACGCCCCGGCCCGGCGTCTTCGTCGAGGCCCAGGCCGCCGCCGAACGCGAGCGCGGCGCGCCCGCACAAGCCGTCGCCACGGTGCAACTGCGTTACGTACATTAGGGGCGCCCACCCTTGAGCCCGAGTATGCTGAAACCTTGCCTATACCGTCGCCTTGCACGGGCGGCGTGCCTGCTTCCTCTGCTCGTCGGCATGGCCGCCTGCGGCCCGCGCGCCCGCACCTTCGACGTGAAAGGCCGCGTCGCCGGGTTTGCCGACGATGCGCGCACCGTATTCATCGACCATGAGGCCATTCCAGGCTTCATGCCGGCCATGACCATGCCGCTCAAAGCCGCCGACGCCTCGGAGATCGCGGGCCTCGGCGTAGAGGACGCCATCCGGTTCACGCTCCACGTCTCCCGCGAGAGCACCTGGATCAGCGGCGTCGCGCGGCTGCCCGACAGCGCCGTCGCGCGGCGCGAGGCCGCCCCGGCCGCCGGCCACGGCGCGCAGCCCGTGCTGACGCCCGGCGAGGCCGTCCCCGCCTTCGAGCTGACCGACCAGGACGGCCGCGCGCTCGACAACCGCGACTATCGCGGGCGGCTCTGGCTCGTCACGTTCATCTACACCCGCTGCCCTCTGCCGGATTACTGCCCCCTCCTGTCGTCGCGCTTTGCCGCCCTGCAAAAAGCGTGGGCCGCCCAGGCCTCCCCCCCTGCCCAGCTTCTCAGCATCAGCTTCGACGCGGCCTACGACACCCCCGCCGTGCTCAAAGCCTACGCCGGGCGCTACGGCGCCGACCCCGCGCGCTGGCGCTTCGCGGTGGGCTCCCCCGAAACGATCCGGATGCTCACCCAGGCGTTCGGGGTCACCCTCAGCGCCAACGGGCAAATCATCGACCATAACCTTACTACGGCCCTCATCGACCGGCAGGGCCGCATCGTGCGCCTCTGGCGCGACAACGACTGGGCCCCCGAGGACGTGCTGAAGGAGGTCGCGCTCTACGCGCCCTCCCCCGGCGCGCCCTGACCTGCCTCTAAAACGAAAGGGGCGCCCCGCGAGGAGCGCCCCTTTTCTATGCTATAGAGCCGAAGCCCCGGGTTAATTGCTGCAAATCGATTTAAGCACCTTTCGGCGGCTGACCAACTTCTCTTTCCAGGCGGCCGAGTCCACGGTTTCATCGCCGAGATAGTATTCCCAGAGGCTGGCGGCCTCCTCGCGCGGCTGAGCGGTCTCCGTGTCCAGCACGGCGGTCCGCTTCAGCACCGGCTCGATGCCCATCTGGTGAATGAACGTCACGCGCGCGCGCCCCGCATCGCCCGGCTCCTTCACCGAGAGCCAGTTGTCGCCGCAGACATGACAGCTATAGAAGTGGGACTCGTGCTCGCCTTCAAACGTCGTCCCTTCTTCCTCTACGGTCACCTCTACGGGCAGCATGCTGTAGCAACCACACGCCTTGCATTTGAGTTTTTCCATCCAGGTATTCCTTTTCTACCGGTTCAGGGCCTTCAACGGCGGCGGAGACCTGAAGTTCTGTCAGCCCTTGCCGACGCCTTCTGCCGACGCCGCCCGCTCGGCCCATTCACTCCTCTTCCTGCAATTCCCGTACCCAGATATTGCGGTAGCGCACGGGGTGCCCGTGGTCTTGCAGCATCAGGGGCAGCTTGTCGGCATGGGCGCGGTAGCTCTCGCGCGCTTTGCCGGTCGGCCCCGACAGCTCGACGTTGTCCTGAATCAGCACGCCGTTATGAAACGCCGTGATGCGCGCCGGACGCACGATCTTGCCCTCCGCGTCGAAGCGAGGGCGGCGGAATACGATGTCGTACACCTGCCAGGCCCCCGGCGGCAGCGTCGCGTTCGCCAGCGGCGGATACTGCGCGTACACCGCCCCGGCATAGCCGTCGGCGTAGGTCACGTTGTCGTAGGAGTCGAGGATCTGCACCTCGTAGCGGTCCATGATCTTGAGGCCGCTGTTGCCCCGGTTCTGCCCCTGCCCCCGCGCCGGAACCGGCGAAGCCCATTCCAGGTGGATCTGCGCATCCCCGAAGGCTTGTTTCGAGTAGAGGGAGCCTTTGCCGCGTCCCACCTCGAAGTAACCTTCGCCGAGCGTCCAGGCCGCCGGTCGCTGCTTGCCGTCGGTCCAGGCGCCCAGATCGCCGCCGCCGTAGAGCACGACCGCATCCGAAGGCGGGCGGCCCGGCTGCTCCTGCGTGCTGAAGGCGCCCGGCGTCACGACGGGCGGCTTGGGCCGCGTCATGTCGTGCACGCTCCAGCGCCCGACGCGCTCGGCCGCCGGCGTCCGCACGTGCGAGACGCCCTGGCAGGCCCCTGCGCCCAGAATCAGCATAGCCGGCAGCGCGGCAAGCCGGGCGGCCCGGCTGCGGGCCGGCGAGAGCAACGGTAGAAGCTTCATGGCGGCTCCGGATAATGCGAAAACCGGCCTCGCAACGCTATGCAAGGCCGGCTTCTGCGTGGTACGCGGAGGGGGTGGGATTCGAACCCACGGTACCCGTAAGGGTACAACGGTTTTCGAGACCGTCCCATTCAACCGCTCTGGCACCCCTCCCGGCAGCGCCTCGTCAGCGGAATCGCAAATCTACATTCTTTGCCGCCCACTTCCAAGCGCCGCGCCGCCGGCTTCGGACAACTTTCATCGCCGGGCGCTACACCTCGTACATGCTGCTATCCATCAGCGCCGACCCGAAGATCAGGAGAAACGCCAAGACGAGGGCCAGCACGATCACCAGAAAGATCAGGTAGGCGCGCGAAAACCGGCGGCGGTCGGTGTGGGCGCTGTCGGAAAAAGACCATATCAGCATCATTACGATGTTCACCACCGGGATCCCGATGATAAGCAGCGTGAGCATCCACTGTCCCACCGTGAGATGATCGTCTTCGTAGGCCCCATAACTACGCCGTGAGGTTTCCATAGCGTTCTCCGTTTGGTGTGTGAGGTTAGGGTCTTAGCGCCGCCGCTACAGCAGCGAAATCAGCGCTTCCTCGGCCGCCTGAAGCGCCTCGTCGAGGCGCTCAGGCTGCTTGCCGCCGGCCGTGGCGAGCGCAGGCCGCCCGCCCCCGCCGCCGCCGACCTTCCGCGCCAGCGCCCCGACGAGCGCGCCCGCCGCCACCTTCGTACGGCCCAGCAAATCCTCCGACACTACGGCGACGAGGTACACCTTGTCGCCCGCCGGATCGACGCCGCCCAGCACGCCTGCCGCGCCCGGCCCCATGCGTTCCCGGAGCGTCTCGCCGAGCGCGCGCAGGGCCTCCATGTCCACGCCCTCGAACCGGCCCGTCACCAGGCGCACCGAATGCACGTCGCGCGCCTCGGCGATCATGCCGGCCAGGCGTCCGGCGAGCTGCGCGCGCTGCACCCGTTCCAGTTCTTTCTCCAGGCGGCGCGTCTGCGCGATCAGGTCGGCCACCTCCTCGTCGGTCGGGCGCGCCAGGTTGCGGAACAGCCCCCGGATGCGCTCCAGCTCGGCGCGCTCGCGCTGCATCTGTTCGAGCGCGTCGAAGCCCACCGTCGCCTCGACGCGGCGCACGCCGGCGGCCACCGACCCCTCCGAGAGGAACTGAAATACGCCGATCTCGCCGCTGGCCTCCACGTGGGCGCCGCCGCACAGCTCGACGGAAAGCTCGGGGTCGAACGTGATGACGCGCACCCGCTCGCCGTACTTCTCGCCGAAGAGCGCCATCGCGCCCCGCTCCAGGGCTTCTTTGATCGGCACGTCGCGCTCCTCCTGCTTGCGGATGTTTCGCTGCACCGCCTCGTTGACGAGCCGCTCGACTTCCCGAAGCTGCTCGGGCGAGACCCGCTCGAAGTGGCTGAAGTCGAACCGGAGGCGCTCCGGGGCCACGCGCGAGCCTTTCTGCGCCACATGCGGCCCCAGCACGCGCCGCAGCGCGGCGTGCAGCAGGTGCGTGGCCGTGTGGTGCTTCTGGATGCGGGCGCGCCGGGCGGCGTCCACACGCGCCGCGACGGGAGCGTCCAGGTCGTCCGGGAGCGCGTCCACGACATGCACGATGCGCTGCTGCTGCTTCTGCGTGTCGAGCACCCGCAGCGTCATCTCACCCACCTGAAGCGTGCCGGTGTCGCCGATCTGTCCGCCGCTCTCGGCGTAGAAGGGCGTGGCGTCGAGCACGAGCTGATGCTCGGCGGCGCCGCCCTCCTTTTCCACGGTCCGCGCCGCTCGGATCGCCGCGCCCTCGCGTACGAGGCTGTCGTAGCCGACAAACGCCGAGTCGTCGCCCTCGCTGATCCGGTGCCAGGCGTCGCTGCGGCTCTGGTCCACCTTGAAGCCGCCCACGGCGCGGGCGCGCTCCTTCTGGCCGCGCATCAGCGTCTCGTAGCGCTCCATGTCCACGCTCAGCCCGACCTCGCGGGCCATGAGACCCGTCAGGTCGATCGGGAAGCCGTACGTATCGTGCAGCAGGAACGCCACCTCGCCCGGAATGGCGCGCCGGGCGGCCGCGTTGGAAAACCGGTCGAGCAGTTCTTCCGTGCCGGCTTCCCCGTAGGCTTTGTGCAAAAGGTCGAGAGTGGCGCGGTCCGCGCGCAGGCGCTGCAACGTCTCTTGCGGCGGAGCCGCCGGGTTCTCCTCCACCGCCGAAAGCTCCGCGATGTACGGATGCAGCCGCTCCACGGAGGCGATCCCGGCGCCGAGGGTTTGCAAAAAGCCTTCCTCCTCAGCCGTAATCACCCGCTCGATGTAGCTTTGCTGCCGCTCCAGTTCGGGAAACACGTCGCCCATCTTCTGCTTGAGCGGCTCGACGAGCTTGTACAGGAACGGCTCGCGGAAGCCGAGCGTCTGGTAGCCGTAGCGCACCGCGCGCCGGAGGATGCGACGGATCACGTACCCGCGACCCGTGTTGCCGGGCGTGGCGCCGTCGGCTACGGCGAAGGCAATCGTGCGGATGTGGTCCGCAACGACGCGCATCGCCACGCGCATGCGCTCCTCCTCGACTTCGTCTTCGAGCGCCAGCGCCTCGTAGCCCGCCACGTCCGCGCGCGGCGAGAGCGCGGCGATCTGCTCCAGCAGCGGGGCGAAAAGGTCCGTGTCGTAGTTGCTCCCCTTCTGCTGGAGCACCGCCACGATTCGCTCGAAGCCCATGCCCGTATCGACGTGCTGCGCCGCAAGCGGCTCCAGCCCGCCCCCGGAAAGGGCGTTGTACTGGATGAACACGAGGTTCCATATCTCCATCACCCTCGGGTCGCCGGTGTTCACGAGGGCCGCGCCGGGGCTTTGGGCGCGCTCCGCGTCGGGGCGCAGATCTACGTGGATCTCGGAGCACGGGCCGCACGGGCCGGTGTCGCCCATCATCCAGAAGTTGTCGCGCGAATGGCCGTCGAGGATATGGTCGTGCGGGATCGTGGTTTCGCTGCGCCAGAAGGCCGCCGCTTCGTGGTCGGGCTCCAGGCCCAGCTCGGCGTCGCCCTCGTGGACCGTCGCGTACAGCCGGTCCGGCGCGAGGCCCCAGCGGCCGACCAGCAGCTCCCACGCCCACCCGATGGCCTCCTTCTTGAAGTAGTCGCCGAAGCTCCAGTTGCCCAGCATCTCGAACAGAGTATGGTGGTACGTGTCGTGCCCCACCTCCTCCAGGTCGTTGTGCTTGCCGGAGACGCGCAGGCACTTCTGCGTGTCGGCGGCGCGGACGTACGGGCGCGAGCCGGTCCCGAGGAACACGTCCTTGAACTGGTTCATGCCCGCGTTCGTGAAGAGCAGCGTCGGGTCGTTGTGCGGCACGAGCGAGGCGCTGGGCACGATCTCGTGGCCTTTCTCTCGGAAGAAATCGAGAAACTCCGAACGGATCTGGTTGCTGGACTTGATGGGCGGCATAAGGCGGTAAGCGTTGGCGTGGCGCAAAGGATAGCGCGCAATCTACGGACGCCCGCCCGCTTTCGGTAGGCCCGCGCGCCCCGTGGCGGCGCCCGAAGCCTACCGAAATGCGGAAACGAACGCGTTTCCCCGGATGAAAAAACGCCACGGCAACTCCCGGCCCCGCGAGATGCCGACGCGGGCGGAGGTTTCCACGTCCGCCTCCGGCAGGGGCGC
>CBDTTW010000135.1:0-8237 GCA_965363675.1 uncultured Rhodothermaceae bacterium | reverse complement strand
CTGCGGTGGGCCGCCGCCGACGGTCGCACGGTCTGGACGAAGATCGTGGCAGAGGAGGGCGGCGCGCGGCTCACGCGCTACGACGCGGCCGGGGCCGCCGGGCAAACGCTGGCGCTGCCGGGGCCGGCGTGGCGGCGGGCAGGGGCCCTCCGGTTGCAGGGCGACACCCTGCTCAGCTTTACGGGCTACCGCCCCGTCGCCGACCGGGTGCTGCCGGGAGGGCGCTCCGACACGCTCGCCCTGGTGGGCTTCGACTCGCCGATGCTGGCGCGCAGCCGCCGGTTCCTGCTCGGCGACGTGACCGAGGCGCCCTTGCTCACGCCGGCCGCCGCCCCGTGCGGGCCGTGGCTGTTCGTGCTGAATCTGCGCCCCGGCTGGCTCCAGGTGGACGTGTACGACCGTGAGGGCCGCTTGCAGCGCGTGCTGCTGAGCCCGCGCCCGCGCTATGACAGCCGCTTTTTTCCGCAGGACCTGGCCGTGCGCCGGGCGCCGGGCGGCGGCTTCGAGATCGCCGTGGCGGCGGCGCAGCCCGAGCCGTCGGCGGCCGTATACGCGTGGCGCCCCGCCCCCTGAGCGGGCGCCGCGCGGGACCGAGAACTGCCCGAGGCCCCCGGGAACTGCCGCCGCCGCCTCGCGTGAGAACCCTTCCTTTCTATACGGACGAGGCTGCGGGGCATGGAGAGCACACGCATCAAAACGCTGGGTGAGTTGCGCGAAGCCGGGTACGCGTCGCGCTCGGTCAAGGACGAACTCCGGAGCAACCTGATTCGCAAGCTGCGCGCGGGCGAGAACGTGTTCCCCGGCATCATCGGCTTCGAGAAGTCGGTGATCCCACAGCTTCAAAATGCGATTCTCGCGCGCCACGACCTGATCCTGCTCGGTTTGCGCGGGCAGGCCAAAAGCCGCATCATCCGCCTGCTCCCGATGCTGCTCGACGAGTACCTCCCCATCGTCGCCGAGAGCGAGATCAACGACGACCCGTTCGCGCCCATCTCGCGCTACGCCCGCGACCTCGTTTCGCGCCACGGCGACGACACGCCCATCGAGTGGCTGCACCGCTCGCAGCGCTACGGCGAGAAGCTGGCGACCCCGGACACGACCATCGCCGACCTCATCGGCGACATCGACCCGATCAAGGCCGTCCACCACCGTCTGACCTACGCCGACGAGGAGATCATCCACTTCGGCATCATCCCGCGCACCAACCGGGGCATCTTCGCCATCAACGAGCTGCCGGACTTGCAGCCGCGCATCCAGGTGGGCTTGCTCAACATCATGGAGGAGCAGGACATCCAGATCCGGGGCTTCAACATCCGGTTTCCGCTCGACGTGATGATGGTGTTCTCGGCCAACCCCGAGGACTATACCAACCGCGGCAACATCATCACGCCGCTCAAGGACCGCATCGACAGCCAGATCATCACGCACTACCCGCGCACGATAGAGCTGGGCGTCGAGATCACGCGGCAGGAGGCGTGGGAAGTGCGCGGCGAGCCGGGGGCGGCGGTGGCCGTGCCGCACTTCTTCCGCGAGATCATCGAGCAAATCGCCTTCGAGGCGCGCCAGAGCGAGTATATCGACCAGAAGTCGGGCGTCTCGGCGCGCCTGACGCGGGCGGCCCTCGAAGACCTGATCTCGGCCGCCGAGCGGCGCGCCCTGCTCAACGGCGAGGCCGATACGACGCTGCGCATCAGCGACCTGGCCGCCGTCGAGCCGGCCGTGACCGGCAAGGTCGAGCTCGTCTACGAAGGCGAGCAGGAGGGGGCGCAGAACGTGGCGCGCCTGCTCATCGGCAAGGCCGTCAGCACGATCTTCAAACGCTACTTTCCCGACCCCTCGGACAAGAAGAACGGCCGCAAGCCGTACCAGCCCGTGCTTGCCTGGTTCTCCGGCGGCGGCCGGGTGGACATCGACCCCAACGCTTCGCTGGCCGACTACCGAAAGGCCCTCGATGCGCCCCAGGGCTTGCACGAGCTGGTGCGCAAATACGCCACCCCCTCCGCCCCCGGCGAAACGGCTGCCACGATGGAGTTCGTGCTGGAGGCGCTGCATCAGCACTCGCTGCTCGGCAAGGACCTCGTGGACTCGGAAAGCCGCTACAGCGACATGATGGGGTCGGTGCTTTCCACGCTGCGCCCTCCCGACGACGAGGACGACGCCGAAGACGACGACGAGGACATTTTCCGGCGCTACCGGTAACCTTCCATGAGGCTGCACCCTGGGAAGCGGCTCGCCGCCGCGACGTTCCTGCTCGCGCTTTGCCTTGCGCCGCCCGCGCAGGCGCAAACCACCCTTTCGGAGACCGCAGCAGAGGCGGTCCGCGCCGCCGGCGACTACGAGCGCTTCGACGCCGGGTTCTACCACCTCACGCTCGACATCCGGCTCAGCCCGCGCCTGGTCGTCGGGCAGACCCGCATCGACGGGCGCGCCCGGGGCGGCCCCCTGGAGCGTCTCGTGCTCGACTTCGTGAGCGGGGGCATGCAGGTGGACTCGGTGCGCACGCCCGAGGGCGCCCCGCTGGCGTTCGTGCACGCCGACGACTCGCTGGAGATCGCGCTGCCGGCGCCGGTCGCGCCCGGCGAGCGCGTCGCCGTGGACGTGTACTACCACGGCCTCCCGACGGGCGCCGGCTTCACGGCGGACGCCTTCGTTTTCGGCACGGCGCGCAGCAACCCGAGTTTGCCCGTCGTCTGGACGCTCAGCGAGCCCTACGGCGCGCGCGCATGGTGGCCGAGCAAGGACCACCCCTCCGACAAGGCCGACTCGGTGGCCCTGACGGTCACGCTTCCCAAGCCGCTCGTGCTCGGCTCGAACGGGCTGCGCACCCGCCGCACCGAAACGGCGACCACGACCACCTGGACGTGGCGCTCGCGCTACCCCATTGCGACGTACCTGGTTTCGCTGGCGGCGGGCGTCTACGAAACGTCGAGCCAGACGTACACGCGCCCGGATACGCTCGCGGCCCGGCCGGGCTACGGGGCGCTCTCGCTGCCGATCGTACACTACCAGTACCAGGGCTCGAAGCTGCTGGAGAGCGCCGACCCGTACCGGGGCTGGAAGCGCGTCGTGGACGTGCTGCCGGTCATGGAGTGGTGGTTCGGGCCGTACCCGTTCGCCGAGGAGAAGTACGGCCATGCCGAGGTGACCTTCGGCGGCGGCATGGAGCACCAGACGCTCAGCTCGATGGGCGGCAACAGCGTTTCCCTCGTGACGCACGAGCTGGCCCACATGTGGTTCGGCGACCTCATCACGCTGCGCTACTGGCCGCACCTCTGGCTCAACGAAGGGTTTGCGTCGTACGCCGAGCAGCTCTACTGGGAGGCGCGCCCGGACCTCTACCCCGGCCGCGCCGCCGCGAACCTCCGCAACGAGATGAACCTGGCGCGCAGCGCCCCCGGTACGCTCCTCGTGACCGGCGCCGACACGCTCCGCGTATATGCTCTTTTCGACGGCAACCGCGTTTATGCCAAGGGGGCCGTAGTGCTGCATATGCTCCGGCGGATCGTCGGCGACCCGGCTTTCCGCGAGATCCTGCACCGCTACACCGGCGACCCCGCCCTGCGCTACGGCACGGCCGTGACGGCGGACTTCCAGCGCGCCGCCGAGGCCGTCTACGGCGACGACCTGGGGTACTTCTTCCGGCAGTGGGTCACCGAAGGCTCGGGCTACCCCGTCTACGCGCTCCGCTGGGGCAGGGCCGCCGCCGCCGAGGGCGGCTACGACGTAACCGTGACGCTCTCGCAGACGCAGGGCGGCGCGCGCGAGGCGCCCACCATCTTCCAGATGCCGTTTACGCTCGCCATCCAGACGGAGCAGGGCGAGGAGCGCGTGCGCGCCTTCAACAGCCGCGCCGAGGAGCAGTTTACCTTCCACGTGGAAGGCCGCCCTACGGGCGTCGTCTTCGACCCCGACTTCGACATTCTGCGCGGCGAAAAGGTCGTCGCCACCGACGCCGAGCCGCCGGCGCTGCGCCCGGCCATCGGGGCGGCGTACCCCAACCCGGCGGACCAGACGATCCGGGTGGACGTGACGCTCTCGGGCGCCGGGCCGGTGGTGCTGGAGCTGTACGACGTGCTGGGCCGCCGCGTGCAGCGCGCCGAGCGGCAGTTTGCGGCCGGGCCGCACCCTGTGGAGGTCCCCACGGGTGGGCTGCCCTCGGGGCTGTACGTGCTGCGCATCACGGCGGGCGGCCTCGCCGAGGCGCGCACGGTCACGGTGCTGCACGCCAACTAAGCGGCGCGTCTGCGGGCGCGCAAGGCAGGGTAAGCGTATGGAGCTTTTGCATCCAGCGGCATGCCGGGCGGGTTTCGCGGACGTTCGGGAGGCGGCGCGGCGGCTCGTGGAGCAGGCGCCGCCGGAGGCGCTGCTGCGCCCGCCTGCGCCGGGGCGCTGGTCGGCGGCGGAGTGCCTCGATCATTTGAACCGCACCGGCGGGCCGCTCGCGCCGCGCCTGGAGGCCGCGTTGCGCCGGGCCCGCGCCGAGGGGCGCACCGGCGCGGGGCCGTTCGGCTACGGACTGCTCGGGCGGCTGTTCCTCCGCGCCGTGGACCCCTCGGGCGCGCGCCCGCTCAGGGCGCCCGCCGCCTACCGCCCCGCCGCCGCCCTAGACGTGGGCGCGGTGGCGGCGGACTTCATGCGGCTCCAGGACGCGCTGATGCGCTGCGCCGAGGCGGCCGAAGGCATCGACCTGCGGCGCGTGCGCGCGGCCTCGCCGGCGTTCCCGCTGCTGCGGCTGCCGGTCTCCGCCTGGCTGGCGGGCACGCTCGCGCACGAGCGCCGCCATCTGCGACAGGCGGAGCAGGCCGCCGGGGTGGGCTAGACGGCCTCCGTGATGGTCCCGTCCGTGCGGAGCAGGTATTCGGCGGCGGGCGGGCGCAGGTTGTAGTGCGAACTCATGGCGCGGCCGTAGGCGCCCGCCGTGCCGATGAGCAGCACGTCGCCCTCGTGCGTTTCGGGCAGCAGGCGGCCGTGCCCGAGCACGTCGCCCGTCTCGCAGATCGGCCCGACGATCTCGGCGGTGATCGCGCCCGGCGCGTCCAGGCGCGTCAGGTTGACGATTTCGTGGAAGGCGCCGTAGAGGGCGGGGCGGATGAGCGAGTTCATGCCCGTATCGACGCCGACGTAGCGCACCTCGCCCTTTTGCTTGAGCTGCGTCACGCGGGCGAGCAGCACGCCCGCCGTCGCCACGGGGAAGCGCCCCGGCTCCATCCACAGCGCGACCTCGGGGTGGGCTGCCTTAAAGGCGTGCAGGCTCTGGTCTACGGCCGCCGTGTCGAGCGCGGGCGCGCCCGGCCGCTCGGCGACGCCGAGGCCGCCGCCCACGTCGATGACGCGCACCGTGCCGAAGGGCTCGGCCAGCTCGGCCAGCCGCATGGCCGTCTCGGCCCACGTCTCGGCGAGCTTGATGCCGCTGCCGACGTGCGCGTGGAAGCCGACGATGCGCGCGCCCGCCGCCTCGGCCGCTTCCTTCAGGTGCGGCAGCTCCCCCGGCGAGACGCCGAACTTGGACTGCGCCCCGGCGGTGCGCACGTACTTGTGGTGCCCGCGCCCGCGTCCGGGGTCCACGCGCACCATCAGGTCGCGCCCGGCGAACGCCTCGGGCCAGGCTTCGAGTGGGTACAGGTTGTCCAGCGTGACGTGCACGCCCGCCGCATACGCCTCGGCGTACTCGCGGCGCGGGGCGAAGTTGGGCGTAAACAGGATGTCGCCGGGGTCCATCTCGGGAAAGAGCGCCTGCACGTGCGCGATCTCGCCGGGCGAGACGCACTCGAAGCCGATGCCCTGGCCCCGGAGCAGCCGCAGCACGGCCGGGTTGGGGTTGGCCTTGACCGAATAGAACATCCGGTCCACGGCGGTGAAGCCCTTGAGGGTGCGCGCCGCCTCGGTGATCGTGGCTTCGTCGTAGACGTAGGCCGGCGAGGCATGGGCGGCGAAGGCCAAGAGCGGCGCGCGGCGGCGCTGCCACCACCGCTCGGGGGCGTCGGCGGCTTCGGGCGGCGCCGAAAGCTCCTTCCAGGTGGGGCCGAAAAGCGCGTCGGCGCCGCGCTCCCCGAAAAGCTGCGCGTGCAGCGACCGCACGAGGCGTTGCGCCTGCTCCTCGTCCACGACGAACGTCAGGTTGAGGTCGCTGGCGGCCTGCGAGAGCATGTATACGTTCTGGTCGTTGAAGACCTCGAAGACCGGCCCCAGCTCGTCCAGGATCGAGCGGATGCGCCGCCCGACGAGGCTGACGGCGGCGCACGGCGCGACCTCGCGGGCGGTGCAGTAGCCGTTGAGGTCGCGCAGGAGCACGGCCATCGTCTCCGGGTCGAGCGCGTTCGCCATCGGGTCGAGCGAGACGGTGACGTTCGTCTCCGAAGTCGTGATGAGGTCTACCGAGATGCCGTTGCGCTTGAAAATGGCGAACACGTCGGCCAGGAAGCCCACCTGCTGCCACATCCCGACGGCGTCCATCGTGATGAGCGTGATGCCGGTGCGGGCCGAGATGGCCTTGACCTGGGCGCCGAAGTCGGGCGTGTCGTTGGAGATGACGGTGCCCTGGAGTTCGGGGGCCTCCGTCGAGCGGATGTGCAGCGGGATGCCGTAGCGGTGCGCCGGCTCGATGCAGCGCGGGTGCAGCACCTTGGCGCCCGTGGTGGCGATCTCCTGGGCTTCGTCGTAGCCGAGCTGCTGGAGCAGGCGGGCCGAGGGGGCCTGCCGGGGGTTGGCCGTGAACATGCCCGGCACGTCCGTCCAGATTTCGAGGCGCGCCGCCCCGAGCTTGGCGGCGAAATAAGCCGCCGACGTGTCGGAGCCGCCGCGCCCCAGCAGCACCGTCTCGCCGGCGCCGTTCGAGGCGATGAAGCCTTGCGTCAGGAAAACCTGCTTGCCCGTGGCGTCGAGGGCCGCTTCGAGCGCCGCGTCGGGGGCGAAGTCGCAGTTGGCCGAGAGGTACTGCCGGGCTTCGTGGGCCGAGGCGTCGTCCGTGGCGCGCAGCATGCGGCGGGCATCCGCCCACGCGACCGAGAGGCCGCGCCGCTCGAAGAAGGCCGCGCCGAGCAGGGTAGACATGATCTCGCCGAGGGCCATCACGCGCGCCTTGAGCTTCGGGCTGACCTCGCGGATGAGGTGCGCGCCGGTGGCCATGCGCTCCAGCTCGGAAAACGGCTCGGACAGCAGCGCCGCCGCATCGACGCCCATGGCGGCGCCCAGCTCGCGGTGCTGCTGCTGTATCTTCTGCAAGGTAGGCTCGTGTTTGCCCTCGATGGCGTCGGCGAGCAGCGTTTCGAGCGCGTTCGAGACGCCGCTCAGGGCCGAGCACACGACAAAGGGACGGAAGCCCTCGGCCATGCGGCTGCGGACGACTGCCTCGATGGTTTCCCACCGCGCGCGCGTAGAGACGCTGGTGCCGCCGTACTTCAGAACGAGCCAACCCTTGGATGCTTCAGGCATGTAGAGATTCCGATTCGGGGTAAGGAAGATGTCGGGCGTGCAAGAACGGCATTCTAACACCGTAGTTCTACAGGTGCAAACGCCTTTTTCGATTTTGAACGAAGGAAACCGGCCCTGCGAAGCGTCATGATGTTAAGCGAAGTGGACCGCCTGCTTTCCGAAGCCTTGTTCGGGCGGCCCGGCGACGACCGCCTATTCAACCCCTACGCCGACTGCGACCCGGCGCTCGACCGCCCGGATGCGCCGGCGGTGCGGCAGGCCAACCTGCGGCGCTTTCTGGCGGCCTTCCCGGCGCCGCCGCCCGTGTTCGTGGCGGCCGAGGCGCCGGGGCCGTGGGGCTGCCGCTTCTCGGGGGTGCCCGTCACGAGCCAGCGGCAACTCCTCACGCCCGGCTTTCCGGTGCAGGGCGAGCCGTCGAGCCTGGCGCCGCTGCCGCACCTGGAGTACACGGCGGGCATCTACTGGCGCGTCGTGGGGCCGTACTTTCCGCAGGTGTTCACGTGGAACGCCGTGCCGCTGCACCCGCACCGCCCCGGCGCGCCGCTCTCGATCCGCACGCCCGGCCCGGCCGAGGTGCGGGCGTGGACGGGGCTCCTGGCGGCGCTCGTCGGGGCGCTGCGCCCGGCGCGCATCGTGGCGCTCGGGCGCGTGGCCGAGCGCGCCTTGGCCGCCGTCGGCGCGCCGGCGGTGTACGTGCGCCACCCCTCGCAGGGCGGCGCGCGGCGCTTCGCCGAGGGCATGGCCGCCGTGCTCGCCGAGGCGGGCCTTACCCCCAACCCCCCAGCCCACCCATGAACACCCTCTTC
>CBDTTW010000134.1:0-8325 GCA_965363675.1 uncultured Rhodothermaceae bacterium | reverse complement strand
GCCGTGCGCCATGGCGGCCTCCCCGACGATTTTCGCGGCGGCGTCCACGGCTTCCACCGCCTTGACGGCCGCCTCCATGACCCCGGTGTGGCCCACCATGTCGGGGTTGGCAAAGTTGAGCACGACGAAGTTGAAGCGCTCCTCGGCCAGGGCGGCGGCCACGCGCGCGGCCAGCTCGGGCGCGCTCATCTCCGGCTGAAGGTCATACGTGGCGACCTTGGGCGAAGGCACGAGGATGCGTTCCTCGCCCTTGAACGGGTCCTCGCGGCCGCCGCTGAAGAAAAACGTCACGTGCGGGTACTTCTCGGTTTCGGCCGCGCGCAACTGCGTCAGCCCCGCCTGCTCGATCACCGCGCCAAGGGTCTGCGTGAGGTTGATCTTCGGGAAGGCAATCGGCAAATCGAAATCCTCGTGGTAGGGCGTAAACGTGACGTAATGCAACGCCATCAGCCGGCGCGGAAAGCCGTTGAAGCCGGGGTCCGTGAGGGCCCACGTAAGCTGGCGGGCGCGGTCGGCGCGGAAGTTGAAGAAGATGACCGCGTCGCCGTCGGCGATGGTGTTGCGGCTGCCGTCGCCGTAGTCGATGCGGCGCGGCCGGACGAACTCGTCGGTGACGCCCTCGGCGTAGCTGGCCTCGATGGCCGAGAGCGCATCGGGGAACACTTCGCCGACGCCGTCCACGAGCAGGTCGTAGGCGATTTTGGTGCGCTCCCAGCGCTTGTCGCGGTCCATGGCGTAGTAGCGGCCCACGATGTCGGTGATGCGGCCTACGCCGATGCGCGCGGCGTGCTGCTCGAAGTCGCGGATGTATGCGCGGGCGCCGTGGGGATCGGTGTCGCGGCCGTCGGTGAAGGCATGGACGCACACCTGCTCGCGGGCAAGCCCTTCCTCGCGCGCCACTTCGAGCAAGGCCACGAGATGGTCGTTGCTGGCGTGCACGCCGCCGTCGGAGAACAGGCCCATCAGGTGCAGCTTGCCGCCGGTCTGGCGGGCATGGGCGGCGGCGGCCTTGAGCACCTCGTTGGTGAAAAACGCGCGCTCGCGGATGTCCTTGTCGATGCGCGTGATGTCCTGGTAGACGACCCGTCCCGCGCCGAGGTTCATGTGCCCCACCTCCGAGTTGCCCATCTGCCCTTCCGGCAGGCCCACCGCCAGACCCGAGGCTTCGAGTTGGGCGTGCGGGTACGTAGCGAACAGGTGGTCGAGGAACGGCTTGCGCGCCGCGTCGATGGCGCTCACGGACGGATCTTCGGCGATGCCGTAGCCGTCGAGGATGATAAGAATATGGCGTTGGCTGGGGTTCATGGCGTTGGTGCAATGTCGGGGGAAGGATCAGGCCAAAATACTACATCGGCCCGGGGCGCCGACGCCGGGCGCCGGATTCGTTGGTTTCTTGACACGCCTAGCGGATGCGGAAGTCGGGCGCCCGGCGCAGCGACGCGCCCGTGCGGGCGTCGTAGAGCTGCATCGAGCCGCAGCGCGGGCAGGCGCGCTGCGCGGCGCCGTAGCGGTCGGTGCGCTCGGCGGGCGCGTCGAAGTAGTGGCCGCGGGTTTTGCAGTAGAACCGCCCGCGCGCCGGGTCGAGCCCTTCGAGCGGCGGCGGCAGGCGCTCCAGGCGCGCGAAGTACACGCACACCGGCGCCACGGGGCAACGCAGGCACTGCGGGTTGCGCGCGGTGCAGGTGTAGCGCCCGTGCAGGATGAGCAGGTGGTGCGCCTCGTCCCAGGTCTCCGGCGGCAAGAGCGCCTTCAGGCCGCGCTCGACCTTGAGCGGCGTGTCGGCCCGCTGCACCAGCCCGATGCGGTTGGCGACGCGGAACACGTGCGTATCGACGGCGAGCGCAGCCTGGCCGAAGGCGACGCCGGCCACCACCTGGGCCGTCTTGCGCCCCACCCCCGGAAGCTGCGTCAGCGCCTCGACGGACTCGGGCAGGGCGCCCCCGAAGCGCTCCATGACCATGCGCGCCATGCCGGCCAGATGCCGGGCCTTGTTGTTGGGGTACGATATCGACCGGATGTACGGCAGCACCTCCTCCGGCTGCGCCGCCGCGAGCGCCTCGAAGTCGGGGTAGGCCGCGAACAGCGCGGGCGTGGCCAGGTTGACGCGCGCGTCGGTGCACTGCGCCGAGAGGATGACCGCCGCGACGAGTTGGTACGGCGTCTCGAAGCGCAGTTCGGTCTGCGGGCTCGGGATGGCGGCCCGCAGGGCGTCGAAGGTGATCTGAGCGCGGGTGCGGTGGTTCAACGGGTGTGCTATCTTGCGCGTAGAAGGCGGGGCCGGGCGGCCCCGAAGAGTCGGCGGCAAAATACAACGCGGAGGCGCATGCGCGCAGAGGCAGGTTTACGAGGCAGGCGGGCGTTCGGGGCCGGGCGGGCGGCGGTGTGGGCGGCGCTGCTGCTGTGCGCGCGCGTCGCCGGGGCGCAGCCGCAGCTTCCGCTGCCGGAGCTTTCGCCCTCGGCGCGCCTCACGCTCGTGACGGTGCTGCCCGGCGACGAGATTTACTCGCTCTACGGCCACAGCGCCCTGCGCATCGCCGACCCGGCGCTCGGCCTCGACCGCACGTACAACTACGGCACGTTCGATTTCGGCAACCCTGTCGTCTTTGCGCTCCGGTTTGCGCACGGCCGCCTAGACTATCTGCTCTCCGTCGGCGACTTCACCGAGTCAAGCGCTTATTACCAGCAGACCGAGCGCCGCCCGGTGCTCGTGCAGCCGCTCCGGCTCAGCCGCGAGCAGGTGCAGGCGGTGTTCGCCTACCTGGAGATCAACGCCCTCCCGCAGAACCGGACTTACCGCTACAACTTTCTGTTCGACAACTGCTCGACGCGGCTGCGGCTCGTGCTGGAGCGCGCCCTCGGCGAGGCCGTCCGCTTCCCGGCGGCGCGCCCCACCGGGCGCACATACCGCGAGCTGATCGACGTGTACCAGCAGAAACACCCGTTCGTGGACGCCGGAATCGATTTGCTGCTGGGGCTGCCCGTAGACCGGCCGGCCGACACGCGCGGGGCCGCCTTCGCGCCGGAAGCGCTGATGCAGGCGTTCGCGGCGGCGCGCGTGCGGCAGGGCGGCGCCTGGCGCCCGCTCGCCGCCGCCCCGGATACGCTCCTGCCCGTCGCCGGCTACCGCTCCCACCCGCGCGGGTTTCCCCTCCCGATGCTGCTTTCGTGGGGGCTGCTGGCCGTCGGAGGGTCCTTTACGCTGGCCGCGCCGCTGCGCCGCCGCGCGCACGCCCTGCGCGGCAAGGCATGGCCGGACGCCCTGCTCTTCGGGTTTGCCGGAGCGGCGGGGCTGGCGCTCACGTACCTGTGGGCATTCTCGGAGCACACGCTCACCTCGCCCAATCTGCATTTGCTCTGGGCGTGGCCCACGCACGCGGCGGCGCTGGTGTGGCTCCGGCGGCCTTCGCGGTGGGCGCGCCGCTACTGGGCGGCGGCGGCGCTCGCGGCGGGGGCATGCGCCCTCGCGTGGGGGTGGCTGCCGCAGGCCCTGCAACCGGTCTGGTGGCCGGTATGCGCGCTCGTGGCCCTGCGCGCAGCCGCCCGCGCCGGGCTTCTCCCTTCAACCCTGTATGCTAACCCAAAAACGTAAACAATGGCTGACCAGATTGCCTACGAGATCATCGGCGAAGACGTTCAGGTGGTAGAAATCATCCTCGACCCCGGCGAAGGGGTGCAGGCCGAAACCGGCGCCATGCTGCTCATGGAAGAAGGCATCGAGATGCACACCCGCGCCGAGGGCGGCCTGCTCGGCGGCCTCAAGCGGATGTTCACCGGCGAGAGCTTTTTCATCACGTCGTTCCTCAACGAAGGGCGCCACGCCGCGCGCGCGGCTTTCAGCGCCCCCTACCCCGGCCGCATCGTGCCGCTCGACCTCGACGAGCTGGGCGGCGAGATCCTCTGCCAGAAAGACGCCTTCCTGTGCGCCGCGCGTGGAGTGGAGATCAGCGTAGCGTTTACGCGGCGGCTGGGCTCGGGGCTTTTCGGCGGCGAGGGCTTCATCTTGCAGCGCCTGGCGGGCTCCGGGCTGGCCTTCATCCATGCCGGCGGCGCCATCATCGAAAAGCGCCTCGGGCCCGGCGAGCAGTTGCGCGTCGATACCGGCTGCCTGGCGGCCTTCAGCCCGTCGGTCGATTACGACATTCGGTTTGTAGGCGGCTTCCGGAACGCCCTTTTCGGCGGCGAGGGGCTGCTGCTGGCGCACCTGACGGGTCCGGGGCGCGTGTATTTGCAAAGCGTCCCGTTCTCGCGCCTCGTGGACCGCATCGTGGCGGCCTCCGGGCTGCAAAGCGCGCCGCCGAACTCCGCAGACTAACCGCCCGGCCCCTCGGTCCCCACCCGAAGCATGGGGGCCGAGGGGGCTACTCGGAGCCTTCGCCGCGCAGCTCGGTCATGTTGCGCACCGGCTCGGAGGTGCGACCGGCGTCGCGGTCGAAGGCGGCCAGGGCGGCGGCGAGCTTGTGCGGCGAACGGCTCAGCCGGAGATCGTCCAGCAGCGACTCCAGCTCGGCCAGCGGCAGCACCACCAGGTCGGGCTTGCCTGCGCGGCGCACCGTGAGGGCTTGCGCCTCCCGGATGATGGCGTCCCAGTGCTGCGCCAGGTGCTCGGCCAGCGCGCCGACGGGGATGCTGCGCGAAAGGTCCATGGGCGTCTCGGGTTTGTTTCCCGGCGGCTTATGTGCCGGCGACCTCGGTAGAATCGGTCTGGATCGACCGCAGGTACTCGACCAGCTCCCGGATGCGCAAATCCACCTCGGTCTCGTCGGAACGCATGCCCCAGACGTTGCCCCACACCGGCATCGTGCGCGAGCCGTGCGCTTCCACCTCGCGGCGGCCGTCGATGTAGGCGTAGACGCTGTCGGCGGGGAACGGCCCGTTGTAGCGGCTGCGCAGCGCCGTCAGGTCAGGAACGGGAACCTTGAGCACGGCCGCAACCGGGCCCGCGCCCTTGCCGTCGTCGCCGTGGCAACTGGCGCAGTAGCGCTCGAAGGTCATGCGGCCGTTCTCGACGCTGTTAGAGCCGTAGACGAGGGCCGCCGGACCGTCATCCTCGCTCACGGCGTCGGCCTCGCGGCGGCACCCGGCGAGGAGCAGCGGAAAAGCGACGAGCAGTAGAAGGCCGGCAGGGCGGACAGCGGTGCGAAATCCGTGTACTGCAAACATAGCGCTCACCCGGATCTGGTGGAGGTCTGGCGTCCTGCCGGGAGCCCTGAAAACCTGCCCCCGAGGCCGCGCTGGGAGTAGTATGGGTGCGGAAAGTCTACCCCAATAATGTAAGCGCTTACAACCTCACAAACAGCAGCGACGCGCCGATTTATGCTCCGAAACCAGCGCGGCGCGGCGATTATTTACATTACCGGCCCGGCGTGCAACCCCGGCGCCCGCCTCAGCGCACGTCGAGCGTCAGCGGCAGGCGCGCCTGCACCGTGGCGTGGTCGGCGGCGGCCTGCTCCAGCGCGCGCACGGCCGCTTCGAGCGTGCGCTGTGCCGGGGTCGTCGTCAGGCGGTGGTAGCCGTCGCGGAGGCGCGCCTCCATGTTGGCCGTGAGGCGTTCCATGAAGGTTTTAGGGCGCGGCAGCACGCGCAGCGAGTAGCCGCCCTCGCTGAGGCTTGCCGCCCGCGCCGCCCGGTCTACGGCCACGCGCAACCCGCCGAGTTCATCGACGAGGCGGTGCTGCTTCGCCCGCACGCCCGTCCAGATGCGGCCCTGCCCGAGCGAATCGACGCGCGAGGCGGGCATCTTGCGCGCCTCGGACACGCGGCTCAGGAAGCGGGCGTACGTGCCGTCCACCGAGCGCTGGAGGGCGTCCTGCTCGCCCGCCGAGAGCGGCCGCACCCCGGAAAACATGTCGGCGTAGGGGCCGGTGCGCACCACGTCGAAGGTGATGCCGAGCTTGTCGGCGAACATCTCGCTCGTGTCGAAGAGCATGGCAAAAACGCCGATGGAGCCGGTGATCGTGAGCGGGTCGGCCACGATCACCGGGGCGGCCGTGGCGATCCAGTAGCCCCCCGAGGCCGCGGCGTCGCCCATCGAGACGACGACGGGCTTTTGCTGCTGGGTGAGGTGGATTTCGCGCCACATGGCATCGGAGGCCGAGGCCGAGCCGCCGGGCGAGTTGACGCGCAGCACCACGGCCTTGACGCGCTTGTCGTCGCGCGCCTGCTTCATCGCCTTGTTGAAGGCGAGCGACCCGACGGCGCCGCCGCCGAAGAGCGGGTTAGGGCTCAGGTCGCCCTCGCCGCTGATGATGGCCCCGGCGGCGTAGACGATGGCGATCTCGTTCTCGGCGCTCGTCTTGATGCCCGCGTCCGCCGCCGGCACGCGCCCGTACTGCCGGAGCGAGATATAGCTGAGCTTTGCATCGGCGTCGCGGCCGAGCCGCCGCCGCAGGACGGCCTCGACCTGGTCGCGGTGCAGGATGCCGTCGATCAGGCCCGCGCGGCGAGCGTCCTCGGCCGTCACGACGGCGCCGGCGTCGATGAGCTGCTTCCACGCCTCGGGCGTTTTGCCCCGGCGCTCGGCCACGGCGCGCAGAAACTCGCTTTGCACGTCGCCGACGTAGGCTTCGAGCTGCTCGCGGTTCTCCGCCGAAAGCGACTCGCGCGTGTAGGGCTCTACGGCGCTCTTGAAGCGCCCGGCGCGCACGATCTGCGGCTCCACCTCCAGCTTGTCGAGCAGGCCTTTGTAGAACTCCGACGTGAGGGCGAAGCCGTTGAACTCGAAGAACGACTCCGGCCCGGCGAACACGCTGTCGGCCATGCCTGCCAGGTAATAGTCGGCCTCGGCCATCGAGAAATCCTGCGACGAGGCGTAGAGCGGCTTGCCCGAGGCGCGGTAGTGCTCCAGGGCCTGCCGGATCTCCTGAAGGGTGGCCCACCCCGTGCGGAGCCCCCGCATGTCCAGCCACACGGCCGCGATGCGCTCGTCCGCGGCGGCCTTGCGCAGCGCCGAGGTGATCGTCAGCAGGTCGGCCGGGACGCCGCCTGCAAACGCCTCCAGCACCGGATCGTTGGCGTTGATCTCCGGCACGGCCCCCCCGAGCTTCATGGCGAGCACGGCGCCGCGCGGAACCGAGGGCGCCGAATCGGACGAAGCCGCCACCGCCACGATGAAGAGCATTAGAAAGACGAACAGGATGCCGAAGGCCAGGAAAACCCCCAAAGTGCTCGCGATGAGGTTGGAAAGGAAGCGCATAAGGTGAGCGGGTATAAAGGAGGAGGCAAAGGAAGTCGGCGAAACCTGTAAAATACGGGCTTCCAACCCCGGATGCGCGTCTCGGCGCAGGGCGTGCGGGACGCGGGCGGCTTGCAGCCGGCGCCCCGGCGACGTAGCTTCACGCCTGGCCGCGCCTTCGGAGGCAGGCGGCGGCAAACGTTCATGATACGGGAGTACGGGGTTTTACGCAGAAGGTTCGGCGCCCGCGCTCCCTCACGAAATCCGGATTTCCGCGGGCGACCGGCAAGCAGACTCATGGAGTATGTGATCGATTTCAACCTTGCATCGTGGCACCCGTTCTTCGCGGCGCTGCCGCTGGCGCTGGGGCTCATCATGCTGCCGGCCCTGGCGATCTGGCTGGCCCGGGGGGCGGCGTTCTGGCGGAAGTGCCTGCTGTACCTGCTGGGCGTCAACCTGTTGGGCATCGTCCTCGCCATGGCGACCGGCGGCACCGCCGAGAACCTTACGCACGCCCCCGGACTGCCCGAAAGCCTGGCCGCCACGCACGAAACCCTTGCCCTATATGCGCTTATCGGCTCGGCGGCGCTGCTGCTCGTGCTGGGGGGGCTCTCGTTCTACTTCAGCCGCCGCATCACCTACGAGCGCAATCCCGCCGACCCGGCGGCGGTGCGCATCGTCGTGGGGCTGCTCCTGGTAGGGCTGTGCGCGCTCGTCTTCCTGACGGCCTACGGCGGGGCGACCATGCTTTGGGGCGTCGCAGTGCGCTGACGCCCGGCGGACGCCGCTGTATGTTTTCGTGGACGGCTGTTTTGCGCGCGCCCGGCTGATTGCCCTAACGTATGTACTTATTATGGTTGCGCATGCGCGCCGGCCAGGAGGCTCGGCCGGGGGGATGGCATGATTGTCTCAGGGAAGCGCCGGTGAGCGCGGGTTGACGCGCCCTACCCTTGCCGGAGCCACCGCCATGAAACACACCCTCGCACCCTACGGACGCATCCTCCTGCTCACGGCGTGCCTTGCGCTGGCGCCCTCGTGGGCGAGCGCGCAGAGCCGCAGCCGGGGGCGCACGGCCGAGGCCGGAAGCGACGCCCCAAGGCAGCGCACGGAGCAGAAGCCCTCCGACGACGACGAGCAGCCCCGCAGCCGGGGCC